>JAVHWH010000114.1:0-24898 GCA_032159915.1 Mycobacterium sp. | reverse complement strand
CGATCGCGCAGAACAACGACCTGGGCGCCGGTATGGCGGTGGCGATGAAGGATCTGGAGATCCGCGGCGCCGGCAACGTGCTGGGCGCCGAGCAGTCCGGACACGTCGCCGGAGTGGGCTTCGACCTTTACGTCCGCCTGGTCGGCGAGGCCGTGGAGGCATACCGGGCCGCAGCGGACGGGCAGACTGTGCTCAGTGCCGAGGAGCCCAAGGACGTGCGGATCGACCTGCCGGTGGATGCGCACCTGCCGCCGGACTACATCCCGAGCGACCGGTTGCGGCTGGAGGGATATCGCCGCCTGGCCGCCGCGAGTGATGATGCCGAGATCGACGCCCTGATCGAGGAGCTGACCGACCGCTACGGCACGTTGCCGGAAACCGCCGACCTACTGGTGGCCGTGGCGCGACTCCGTCTGGTGTGCCGCGCCGCCGGTATCACCGAGGTGTCGGCGGCTTCTGCGGCGACGTTGCGGCTCTCGCCGCTCACCCTGCCGGATTCCGCCCAGGTGCGGCTGGCCCGCAGGTATCCCGGCGCGCGCTACCGGGCTACCGCACTGACGGTTCAGGTTCCAATTCCGCGGGCCGGCGGGGTCGGCGCGCCGCGGATCCGCGATCTGGAATTAGTGCAATGGGTCGGCGGATTGGTGGCGACGCTGGTTGGCAAACCGGGAGAATCGACGCAGACGGAGACGCTCATGCAGGAGAGTCAAGCGTGACGGTGATCCTGGTCGACCCGCGGCGGCCGTCGCTGGTCCCGGTCGAAGCCATCGAGCTGCTCTCCGGTGATGTGCAGTACACCGAGGAGATGCCGGTCGCGGTGCCGTGGTCGCTGCCGGCGGCGCGACCGGCCTACACCGGCCAAGACGCTCCGGTGTTGCTGTCCTCGGACCCCCACCACCCGTCGGTCACGGCCCGGTTGTCCGCCGGTGAGCGGGTGATCGCCGCGCCCGCTCGACAGCCGGGGGAGCGGTTGGTGGACGCCGTCGCCATGATGGACAAGTTGCGGACCGCCGGTCCTTGGGAAAGCAAGCAGACCCACGACTCGCTGCGCCGCTTTCTCTTGGAGGAGACCTACGAGCTGTTCGACGCCGTCCGAAGTGGTGATGCCGACTCCCTGCGCGATGAACTCGGTGATGTGTTGCTACAGGTGCTGTTTCACGCGCGGATCGCCGAGGACGCACCGGCGCATCCGTTCACCGTCGACGATGTCGCCGATGCGCTGCTCCGCAAGCTCGGTAACCGTGCCCCCGGTGTTCTTTCCGGAGAGCCGATTTCGCTTGACGAGCAGTTGGCTCAATGGGAGCAGCGCAAGGCTCAGGAGAAGCCGCGAAACTCGGTGGTAGACAATGTGCCGACGGCACAGCCGGCTCTGGCGTTGGCGCACAAGGTGATTCAGCGAGTCACTCGCGCCGGCTTCCCGGCGGATCTGATCCCAGCGGCTATCACATCGATCACTGTCACCGCGGATGTCGACGCCGAAGACGCTTTGCGGACCGCGGTACTGGAGTTCATGGACACGATGCGCGGCGTCGAGAAGGCTGCCGCCGCCCAGCGTCGTGCCGCGGATCTTCCCACCGATCTGGACATCGCCCCGGTCGGCTCCATCACCGAAGACGAGTGGCGGGCCTGCTGGCCGGGCGGCATGTCAGACGGAGATCTCGACCCAGCGGCCGACGAGCCGGAGTCGGACGAGGCCGGTCCGTCGACCGTCGACACGCCCGGCGGTAGCACCTCCGTCGGCTAAATCTGGCGGAAACGACGTCATCGACGCTGGTAACGGCGATGCCCCGGATACCGTCAGCCCGCAGCGGTCAAGCCACAGGAATCGCGTGCGACCATGGTCTACGTAGTCGTGGGTAGGGGAGTTCTGTGTCGCGGGTCCGTTGGCTGCGCGCGTTGGCCGTCGTAGGCGCAACGTTGCTGCTGTTGGCATCCAGCTGTAGCTGGCAGCTCGGCCCCTACATTCCCAAGGGCGTCCCGCCACCTGCCGGTGCCGCCGTGCCGCCGGTCGACACCTATGCAAAGGGACGCCCCGCTGACCAGCTGCATGCCTGGGCCGCCGAGCGTGCCCTGGCCCTGCACATTCCGGTGACGGCGCTGGAGGCTTACGGCTACGCCGCGCGGGTCGCCGAGGTGGAGAACCCGAGCTGCCATATCGCCTGGACAACGCTGGCCGGTATCGGGCAGGTGGAAAGCCATCACGGGACCTACCACCACGCGACGCTGTTTCCCAACGGCGACGTGCGCCCGCCGATCCGCGGGGTTGTGTTGGACGGAACCAACGGCACCATGCGCATCGTCGACGACGCACCGGGGCGCATCATCGACGGCGAAGCGGGCGGGATGGACGGCCAACCGGACACGGTGCGGGCCATGGGGCCGATGCAGTTCATCCCGGAGACCTGGCGTGAGTACGGCGTCGACGCCGACAACGACGGCAAGGTGGACGTCGACAACATCGACGATGCCGCCCTGTCGGCAGCCGGTTATCTGTGCTGGCGCGGGAAGAACCTCGCCACGCCGCGAGGGTGGATCACCGCGCTGTGGGCCTACAACGACTCGGACGTCTACGCCCGCGCCGTTCGCGACTGGGCTACCGCCTATGCCGCAGGGCACTCCCTCTGAGCAGCCTTTAGGCTACAGACTGCTGGTAGAAGATCCTCGAAGAAATCGAGCGGGTCTGTAGCCCTCACGACGCAAGGAGAAGCAGTGCCGATTATCGAGCAGGTCGGAGCCCGCGAAATTCTCGATTCCCGCGGCAATCCGACGGTCGAGGTCGAGGTGGCGCTGATCGACGGGACGTTCGCGCGGGCCGCAGTACCTTCTGGCGCGTCGACCGGCGAGCACGAGGCCGTCGAGTTGCGCGATGGCGGCGACCGGTACGGCGGCAAGGGCGTCAAGAAGGCCGTGCAAGCCGTGCTCGACGAAATCGCGCCCGCGGTGATCGGGCTCAACGCCGACGACCAGCGGTTGGTCGACCAGGCTCTGCTGGATCTCGACGGCACACCGGACAAGTCGCGCCTGGGTGCCAATGCCATCCTCGGCGTCTCCCTGGCGGTGGCCAAGTCCGCCGCCGACTCGGCCGAGCTGCCGCTGTTCCGCTACCTGGGCGGGCCCAACGCCCACATCCTGCCGGTGCCGATGATGAACATCCTCAACGGCGGCGCGCACGCCGACACCGCCGTCGACATCCAAGAATTCATGGTCGCTCCGATTGGCGCGCCGAGTTTTTACGAGGCCCTGCGCTGGGGCGCCGAGGTCTACCACGCACTGAAGTCGGCACTCAAGAAGCAGGGGCTCTCGACCGGCTTGGGTGACGAAGGCGGGTTCGCCCCCGACGTGCCCGGAACCAAGGCCGCCCTGGACATCATCAGCCAGGCCATTGAGTCCGCCGGTTTCAAGCTCGGCGCCGACGTGGCGCTGGCGCTCGACGCCGCGGCCACGGAGTTCTACACCGACGGAACGGGATACCAGTTCGAGAAGCAGACCCGCACCGCCGACGAGATGGCGCAGTTCTACACAGAGCTGATCAACTCGTATCCGCTGGTCTCCATCGAAGACCCACTGGCCGAAGATGATTGGGATGGCTGGGTGGAGCTGACGACGGCCATCGGTGACCGGGTGCAGATTGTCGGTGACGACCTGTTCGTCACCAATCCCGAACGGCTGGAAGAGGGCATCGACAAGGGTGCGGCAAATGCGTTGCTGGTCAAGGTCAATCAGATCGGCACGCTCACCGAAACCCTCGACGCGGTCGCGCTGGCCCACCACAGCGGTTACCGGACCATGATGAGTCACCGCAGCGGCGAGACGGAGGACACCACGATCGCCGACCTGGCGGTAGCGGTCGGCAGCGGGCAGATCAAGACCGGTGCACCGGCCCGCAGCGAGCGGGTGGCGAAATACAACCAGCTGTTGCGCATCGAAGAAGCTCTCGGTGACGCCGCCCGCTACGCCGGGGACCTGGCTTTCCCCCGGTACACGCCATAGGCCCGAGCGCCACCACCGCTGATGCCTGAATCGAAACGGCCAGAACCGAAACGGCGCTCACCGGCGTCGCGTCCGGGTCGGGCCGGCGATTCGGTCGCCGGTCGGCCGCGTAAATCGACAGCGGCGCGTCGCGGGCCAACGGCATCGACTCGGGCGATGCCCGAGGTCGTCGAACCGATCAAACAGGCGATCGCCGAGTCGGCCGAGCAGCGCTCCGATCAACGGCTCGGCCTGACCGCACGACGGGCCGCGATCCTGGCCGCGGTCATCTGCGTCTTGACGCTGACGATCGCAGGCCCGGTGCGCACCTACTTTGCGCAACGCACCGAGATGAAACAACTGGCGGCCTCCGAAACGGCGCTGCGTCAACAGATCAGCGAACTCGAGCAGCAGAAGGGCAAGCTCGGCGATCCCGCATTCATCGCAGCTCAGGCCCGCGAGCGCCTCGGGTTCGTCATGCCGGGCGAGATCCCGTATCAAGTCCAACTACCGCCGGGGGCGGCGTTACCCGCCGACCCGGGGTCGCAGCCGAAAACCGCCCCAAGCAGCGATCCCTGGTACACGTCGCTGTGGCACACCATCGCCGACAGCCCGCACGGCCCGCCGGTGCTGCCGCCACCGGTACCGCCCGGCGGCCCGCTGCCGCCCGGTCCTGCGTCCGGTCCTCTGCCCCCCGGCCCCTTGCCGCCCGGTGGTTGATCCCGCCGACCTCGAAGCGGTCGCCCGTCAACTTGGCCGCCAGCCGCGCGGAGTGCTCGCCATTGCGTACCGCTGCCCCAACGGTGAGCCGGCTGTGGTGAAAACATCGCCCAAACTCCCTGACGGAACCCCCTTTCCGACGTTGTATTACTTGACCCATCCCACACTGACCGCCGCCGCCAGCAGGTTGGAGACGACCGGGATGATGCGAGAGATGACCGAGCGGCTGAAGTCCGATGCCGATGTCGCCGCTGCCTACCGGCGGGCCCACGAGGCATATCTCGCAGAACGGGATGCCATCGAGCCGCTGGGTACGACGTTCTCCGGCGGCGGCATGCCCCACCGGGTCAAGTGCCTGCACGTGCTGATCGCGCATTCGCTGGCCAAGGGCCGGGGCGTCAACCCCTTCGGCGACCAAGCCCTGGCAGTGCTGGCCGTCGAGCCGGCGATGGCCGGGATCCTCGACCCGGGGGAGTGGATATGACGCGACTTGCGGCAATCGACTGCGGCACCAACTCGATTCGGCTGCTGATCGCCGATGCGGCCGACGGCCGGCTGATCGACGTGCATCGCGAAATGCGTATCGTACGACTCGGTCAGGGAGTTGACGCCACCGGGCAATTCGCACCGGATGCCTTGCAGCGCACCCGCTCTGCGCTGGTCGACTATGCAAAATTGTGCACCGCACATGGCGTCGAGCGGATCCGCATGGTTGCGACCTCGGCCACCCGTGACGCCGGCAATCGCGACATCTTCTTCGCGATGACCGCCGAGGTGCTCGGCGGCGTGGTCGACGGTGCCGTTGCCGAGGTGATCACCGGCGTGGAGGAGGCGGAGCTGTCGTTCCGCGGTGCGGTGCACGAATTAGACGTCGCTGCAGGGCCCTTCGTCATCGTCGACTTGGGCGGCGGGTCGACAGAGGTGGTGTTGGGCACCGACACGGTGACGGCCAGCTTCTCGGCCGACATCGGCTGCGTGCGGCTGACCGAGCGGTGCCTGCACTCCGACCCGCCGACGGGCGCCGAGGTGGCCGCGGCACGCGAGGTGGTCCGTGAGCGGCTGGGCGAAGCGTTGCGCGTCGTGCCGGTGGAGCAGGCGCGTACCTGGGTCGGGGTGGCCGGCACGATGACAACGGTCGCGGCACTAGCCCACGAGATGACGACCTATGACTCGGCGGCCATTCATCTCCTCCGCGTCGGGGTCGACCGGTTGCTCACCGTCTGCGACGGGCTGATCGCGATGCCGCGAGATCAGCGGGCCGCGCTGGGACCCATGCACGAGGGACGGGTCGACGTGATCGGCGGCGGTGCGATCGTGATCGAGGAACTGGCTCTTGCGCTGCGGGCGCGCGCCGGCATCGAGGAGTTGACGGTCAGTGAACATGACATCCTGGACGGCATTGCGCTGTCCATCGCCGAGTGACCTACTGCCCGAACGAGATTTGGAGCAGTTGCTTCTTCTGCTCGGTGTATTCCTGCTCGGTCAGTCGTCCTTCGGCGCGCTGGATGGCAATGTCGCGGATGGCGGCCGCGACGCCGGTCATCACGGTTCGTGGCGCGGGGGAGGCTTCAGCGTCGTCGTCAGGCGGTGGGTCCGCAGTGCGACCGGTCAGCCGGGCCGGCATGCCGTTCTGGCCGACTGCCTCGCCGGCCGGCGGTCCGGCCATGGCCTGGCCCGCCATTCCGCCAATCCCCATCTGATTGAAGGTGCTTGACGCGCCGGCCTCTGCAGCCGGGGCGGCGGCGGGGTTCGCGGTGGTCAGCGGCGTCGTGAAGGCGGTCGGCCTCACCTCGGGTGCGGCGACGGTCCACCCACGTGGCACCGACAACGCGCCGATCGCTTCTGCGTCCTGCATGCCCGCCGATACGGCGGGGGCGGAGCTCGGGGTGGGATTGAGGATCGTCGCCGGGAAGTCGTTCGAGGGCAGACCGCCTTTTCTGATGAAGGCGTCCTCACCGTTCCAGTCGCTGACGATCTGGTCGGTGTGCTGACCGGTCATCGAATCCACCATCGCGAAGGGCAGGTCTACCGGACCGGCTGCGACGCCCATCGGTATAACTGCGCCGAAGAGGGCCAAATCGGACGGGACGCTGACGAAGATCGTAATCAAGCTGCTGAGGGTTCCCAGCGGGTCGCCGGCGGCGGCTGTACCGGTGGCGGCCGGATCGGCCGTCGCCAAACTCTGCAGCGCATTAGGGACTGCGGAAAAGGCTTGCTGGGCAGACGAAATCGTGCCTTGCGCATTCCCGGCGGTGGTGTTGGCGGCCTGGTTGACCGCGGCGGCCTGACTGGTCGACGAAGCCGGATCAGTGTTCTGCTGGGGCCGCGTGAACGGCGACAGCGAGGTTGCCGATGCCGAGGAGGCCGCGTAGCCGTACATCGCCACAGCGTCCTGCGCCCACATTTCGGCGTAGTGAATCTCGGTGGCCGCGATCGCCGGGGTGTTCTGACCGAAGAAGTTGGTCGCTACCAGCGCCGCCAGCAGACTGCGGTTGGCGGCGATCACCGGCGGCGGCACCGTCATGGCGAACGCCGTCTCGTAGCCGGCGGCCGCGGCTTGCCCCTGGGTGGCGGACTGTTCAGCCTGTGCGGCGGTTGCGCTGAGCCATTCGACGAACGAGGCCGCCGCGGCGCTCATCGACACTGACGACGGTCCCGCCCAGGCCGGTGTCAGCTCCGAGACCACCGACTGGTAGCCGCTGGCCGCGGTGTAGAGGGAGTCGGCCAGCGACATCCAGGCTTGCGCAGCGGCCAGCATCGGCCCCGATCCAGGACCGGAATACATCCGACCGGAGTTTATCTCCGGCGGATAGAACCCGAAATCCATTGCTGCGCATTCCTTTTCCAGACATCCGACATATCCGCCAGGCGGCGGTGGGCGTATCAGCGACCAAGCAGACGGTTCTTCTGCTCGGTGTATTCCTCGTCGGTCAAAATCCCTTCGTCGCGAAGCTTGGTGAACTCCCGCAGCTCGGCAGCCACTCCGGTGACCACCGTTCGCGGCTTGGTCTGCGCGGCACCGTCGTCGGTGCCGGTTGTCTTGCGATCAGCGGGGTTCGGCGCCGTGTTGGCGCGAGCCGCCGAGCCTTTGGTTGTCTTACCGCCGCGGCCGACGCCGGTCCCGACGGTCCCGGCCATCGCCCGGCCGGCCATCCCCGCCAGTGCCATCTGGCTCAACGCGCTTCCGGAAGCGCCCGACACCGACTCGCCGGCGACGGCGGCTGCCGGTAGTGCCGGCAACGTCACCGCAGTCGGCTTGACCGCCGGGGTGGCGACCGTCCAGCTCGGTGGTACCGACAACGCACCGACGGAGTTCGCCTCGCCCAGACCCGCCGATAGCTTGGTTGTCGGCAGGCTGCCGGCCGGCAAGTTCAACAGCGGCGCGGGGAACGGCTTGACGGGCGCGGGGCCATCCCCCGGCCACGACTGCTCCCCGTTCCAGCCGCTGACGATTCTGTCGGTGTGCGTACCGGTCAACGCGCCGACCACGTCGAAGGGGAGCGCGACCACGCCCAAGCTACCCAGCGGGATATCGGCCGCGAAGGTGGCCAAACCGGCCGGCAGGTCGACGAAGATGGAGATCAGGTTGGCAAGCGTGCTCAGCGGATCGGTGGCGGCAGGGGCTGCGGCGGCCGCGCCCTGTAAGGCAGCCGGCACTGCGGAGAACGCCTGCTGAATGCTGCTCTGCGCGTTCCCGGCGGCGGTGCCGGTGGCCTGGCCGACCGCGGCGGCCTGGTTGGCCGAGGCGGCGGGGTTGGTGTTCTGCTGGGGCGGGTTGAACGGGGTCAGCTGCGTCGCGGCGGCCGACGAGGCCGCGTAGCCGTACATCGCCGCCACGTCCTGCGCCCACATCTGGCCGTATTGCGCTTCGTTCGCCGCGATCGCCTGGGTGTTCAGGCCGAACAGATTGGTGGCGATCAGGGTCGACAGCAGGCTGCGGTTGGCCGCAACCATTGGCGGCGGCACCGTCGCGGTAAAGGCTGCTTGATAGGAGGCCGCCGCGGACTTGGCCTGCGCGCCGGTTTCCTCGGCCTGCGCGGCGGTGGCTCGCAGCCACCCCGCGTACGAGGCGGCCGCGGCACTCATCGACGCCGAGGCCGGACCCATCCAGGGTCCGGCGGTCAATCCCGACACCACAGATTGATACGAGTCGGCTACCGAATGCAGTTCAGCGGCCAGCGCATCCCAGGCTTCGGCGGCAGCCAGCAAAGGCCCCGCCCCGGCACCGGCATACATGCGGGCCGAGTTGATCTCCGGCGGGTAATTCCCGAATTCCATTGTTCGAGACCCCTTTAATTCACCGCGGTCGAGCCGGGCCGCCAGCTGACCTCGGCCGTCGGGAGAATGGTCGCGTGCGTTGCCATCGTCGTCGGTGCACAGCCCGGCGCGTCGTCAGCCGGCAGGAAAGTTCGGGTGCAGCGCACGGCAACCTCCCCCGCGTCGCGGAGTTCCGGTGAAGTCACCGGCGGGCCGACGCGACACTCCGGCTCAGCGCTCCCCGAGAGCATGGCTTCCCTTTCCGACAATGGACGAGCGGGCCGCCCAATCCATGGCGTCAGGATCTGCGATAAATCCCCCCGCCAGCGGATCATCATTGCTGGCAGACATGTCATTATCGGTTTTCAGCGAGAGATATACAATTCGGCGCCCGTGGTTTATCGCATTGTGTGGCAGCAACAACGATATCTCTCAGGTGAATCCTTGATATTTCTCAGGTTTACCTTTGCGTCACTCCCGTTTTTCCATCTCGGGGTCGCATGCCTGGGCCCATTCTAAGGTGTGGGCAGGGTGGTCCCTCGCTGGCAGCGCCGTCTCCAGCAACTTGCCAGGGGACCGCCAGCTACTTGTACGGAACGCCTGCCGAAGGTTCGATCAGCCGGTGCGCGCCTGGTGGCTGACGCCGGTGTCATGTGGTTGTCCGAGTGGTTCGGCGACGCCGTCGGCGGATTGGTCGGCGGTGACCGCCGCGTGCCGAGGCGGCAGACCTTTACGCAGGGTGGCCACCAGGTCCCGGTACGGGCCGACGAGGTAGACGGTGTCACCGTCGCGCAGTTTGTGTTCATGGCGCGGCTGCAGGTCGATCGGGGAGTCCTGCCGGGAAATCGCGATCACGCGTGTTCGGCTCGACAATTCGCCCATCGGCAGCCCGTCGAGTTCGCTGCCCTCGGCCACCAGCATCGCCCCGACCATGAACGAGCTCTGCCCGATCGAGAAGGTGCCCAGCACCTCCACGCCCATCGCGGCACCAATGAACCACGGTGCGGCCAGCGCGACCGAGGAGCGGACGTTCTCGAAGCCGAAACGCTGGGCGACCGCCAGACCCAGCGCCCGGTCGTAGACCCGCAGCACGACCGAGATGTCGGCGCGCTTGTTCGCCTTGGGGATGACTTTCGGCCCCAGCATCTCGGCCAGCACGATCCCGGTCTCGATGTTGATCATGTCGTCGCGGGTCAGCACCGCCACCGCGCGGGCCCGGTCGACGCGGGCCGATTCCAGCGTCTGAACCAGCGTCGCGTCGCCGAAGATCACCGGGATGTCCAGTTCGCGTGCCGCGGAGAGGAACCGGTTGTCTTCGTTGATCTCGATGACCGCGACGTCGTATCCGGCCTTGACCAGATCGGTGACCACGCGCATCCCCAGCGCGCTCAGCCCGACCACGATCACATGGTTGCGCAGGTGGCGCACCCGTGGTCGGGCGGAGGCGAACACGAAGCGCCGCGACAGCAGCACGTCGGCGATGAACGCCACCAGCAACGCGATGGTGGTCGCTCCGCCGAACATCAACATCGCGGCGAACATCCGCAGCCACGTCTCCTGGTGGGCGAAGCTGAAGTCGCCGTATCCCGTCGTCGTGATCGTCTCGATCGTGAAGTACAGCGCGTCGACCCAGGACATGCGCGGGTGCTGATAATTGAAGCGCAGCAGCGACATCGAGATGACGACGAGGGTCGTCGCGGCCGCCAGGGCGGGATAAAAAGCCGGGTTGAACTCGCTGACGACGGCGCGGATGGCGTCCAGCACCCGTCGCGGCCCGGCTCGTTGTGACCGCGTTCCCGCCGGCCGTCGGACCTTGATGCCGCGTTCGGCGGATTCGTCGGCGGTGCCGATCATCACCGCACGGTCGCCGGCAAGCACCCGTTGGTTGCGGGTCGGGCAGACTTCGATCTCGCCGGGGCTCGACGAATTCTCCCCGTGGATGATCGCCACCGGCGCCAGGTCGCCGTAGATTTCGCGCAGCGTGGCCGCATGCGGCGCTTCGCTGGCTGAGACCAGGAATTGAGTCCCCGCTGCCTCGAAGGGGTGTGCCCGGCGCGCCAGGCAAGCCTCGACGACGGATGGCGCCGTCAGTTCGGCGACGTCGAGAATCGCGCCCGGCCCGTTGTCGGCGGCTACCGCCGCGCGCAGCACGTCGTTCGCCAGCCTGGCGACCACGCGCACCGACGGGTTGGCTCGCCTTGCCAGCAGCGCGATTTCGAGGTTGGCAGCATCATCATCACCGGCGCACACGACGGCGAGAGCATCGGCGACATCGGCGCTGTCCAGTTCTTCGCAGACGCCGGTGAGACCGCTGTTGCCCAGCTTTATGACCTTCGCGCCGGCGCTTTCGAGTTCTTCGATGATCGTGGTAGCCAGCGCATCCTCACCGCTGACAATGATGTGATGCTGCATTTCTCGTCCGCCACTCTGCACGGGTGGGTTCCAGCTTTGCTCACGCTGTTACCGAACAGGTTACACCACGGCTTTACCTGGTCTGGCTGTAAGGTCGAATTTAGCTGGCTAGCAGCGTATCGATCATGTGGGACGCTAAGCTGTTCTGCACCAACGACTCTCATTCCTCGAAGCGATATCCCATGCCTGCCTCGGTGAGCAGATGCGCAGGGTGTGACGGGTCGTCCTCGAGCTTTCGGCGCAGCTGCGCGAGAAACACACGGAGATAATGGGTTTCCGTCGCGTACTTGGGTCCCCAGACCTCCCGGAGCAACTCTTCGCGCCCGACCAGCTTGCCGCGATTGCGCACCAGCATTTCCAGCATGCCCCATTCGGTGGGTGTCAGGTGGACCTCCGCACCGTTCTTGATCACCTTCTTCGCCGAGAGGTCGACGAGGAAGGACTTGGTTTCCACTACCGGGTTGTCCACTCCGGTCGCCACCGTTGCTCGTCGTACAGCGGCGCGCAACCGGGCCAGCAGCTCGTCCATGCCGAACGGCTTTGTCATGTAATCGTCGGCGCCCGCGTCAAGTGCGCCCACCTTGTCCGACGAGTCGGTGCGAGCCGACAAGACGATCACCGGGGCCGTCAGCCAGCCGCGCAGACCGGCCAGCACCTCGATGCCCGAGATGTCCGGCATCCCCAGGTCCAGGATCACCACCTGCGGTGGATGTTCTGCGGCAACCGTGAGTGCGCGCGACCCGGTCGGCGCGGTGATTACCTCGTAGCCGCGTACCGACAAGTTGATCCGCAGGGCGCGCAGCAGCTGAGGGTCGTCGTCGACCACCAGCACCCTGGTCACTTGCGCTGCTCCTCTGCGTCGTCGCCGGCGGCGTCATCTGCGCCGTCGGTCTTCAACGGTGGTGCGGCCATGTCAATCACAACGGTCAGCCCACCACCGGGGGTGTCGCTGGCGGTGATGGTGCCGTCCATCACCTCGACGAAGCCCTTGGCCACCGACAAGCCGAGGCCCAGGCCGGTTGTGGTGTCGAAATCACCGAGCCGCTGGAACGGCTGGAACATCTGCTCCGCAGCGCCTTTGGACACTCCGGGTCCGTCGTCGACGACGTTGATCAGCACCCGCGATCCCACCTGGCCCGCGTTGACCCGCACGATGCTGGCCGGTGCGTAGCGCAGCGCGTTGTCGATCACGTTCGACAGCACCCGCTCCAACAGACCCACGTCGCCCATCGCGACCGTCCCGCCGACCTCGACTTTGACCCGGTCGAGGCTTGCCCGACCGTAAATCGTCCGGCGCCCGCCGATCCCGACCAGCGCACGCTGAACGACCTCTTCGAGGTAGACCTCGGTCAACTCCGGCCGCACTACGCCGGCCGCCAGCCGGGACGAGTCGAGCAGGTTGGCGACCAGCAGAGTCAGCTGATCGACCGATTCCTCGACGGTGGCAAGCAGCTCGCTGGTGTCTTCCGGCGAGAACCAGACGTCCTCGGCGCGCAGGCTCGATACCGCTGCCTTGGCCGCCGTCAGCGGAGTGCGCAAATCGTGACCGAGGGCGGACAGCAGCAGGCGGCGCAGCTCGTCGGCCTCGGCAAGGGACTTGACCTTGCCGGCCTCTTCGGCCAGCTCGCCACGCTTGACCAGTCCGGCTGCCTGCGTTGCGACCACCGAGAGCACTCGGCGGTCGCGCCCGGTCAGGCCGCGCCCCGTCATCAGCATCCAGAATTCTTCGTCGCCGACCTTGACCGCGGTGTCGGCGGAATCGACGGTCACGCACGACTCGGTGCCCACGCCGGCAACCGGAACCAACCGGCCCTCCACCTCACGGACCAGGCACACCGACCGCTGCGAGTACGCCTCACGCACCCGTTCCAGAAGCGAGTTGAGGTCAGCGCCGCGGAGCACCGACGCAGCGAACAGCGAGAGCAACTCGGCTTCTTGGCTGGCTCGCCGAGCTTCCCGGGCCCGGCTCGCGGCGGCATCCACCAGCACCGCGATCGCCATCGCAACCCCGAGCAGGATCATGATGGTCAGAGCGTTGCTCAGGCTGTTGATGGCGAACGAATATCGCGGCTCGGTATGGAAATAGACCAGCAGCGCCCCGGACAACAATCCCGCCAGCACCGCCGGCGCCACCCCGCCGAAAAGCCCAATGCCCACCACCCCGGCGAAGAACAGGGCCGACTTCCCGCCGACGTCCAGGGTCGGATCCAACCGCAACGTGACGGCCAGAATCGCCAGTGGCAACGTGAACGCGGCCAGCCAGGAGACCACCTGGCGGGCGCGCGGGGAGATCGTCGGGAACGCCGAGGCGCGATTGGCTGCCTCGTGGCTGACCATGTGGACGTCGATCTTGCCCGAGTTCTTGATGGTGGCCGCGCCGATGCCTTCGCTGAAGATGCTGGCCCACCGCGACCGACGGGAGGTACCCAGCACCAACTGGGTGGCGTTCGTCTCGCGGGCGAAGTCGAGCAGCGCGTCCGACACCTCGTCGCCGACCACGGTGTGCACGGTGGCGCCGATGCTGCCGGCCAGTTCTCGCACGTTGCCCATCTCGCGCGGGGATACCCCCGACAGTCCGTCACCGCGGACGACGTGCACCACCATCAGCTGCGCGCTGGACTTCGACGCGATCCGAGAAGCCCGACGCACCAACGTTTCCGACTCCGGCCCACCGGTGACCGCGACCACCACGCGCTCGCGGGCCTCCCAGGTGTCGGTGATCTTCTTGTCGGCGCGGTATTTCGCCAGTGCGGCGTCGACCTGGTCGGCGAGCCACAGCAGCGCGATCTCGCGCAGCGCGGTCAAGTTGCCGGCACGGAAGTAGTTGGTCAGCGCGGCGTCGATCCGCTCGGACGGGTACACGTTCCCATGAGCGAGCCTGCGCCGCAGAGCTTCCGGGGTGATGTCGACAAGCTCGATCTGAGCCGCTTTGCGGACGATCTCGTCGGGCACGGTCTCGCGCTGTTCGACGCCGGTGATCTGGGCGACGACGTCGTTGAGGCTTTCCAGGTGCTGCACGTTAAGTGTCGAAATCACCGTGATGCCGGCGTCCAGCAGTGCTTCGATGTCCTGCCAGCGCTTTTCGTTTGTACTGCCCGGGATGTTGCTGTGGGCGTACTCGTCGACGAGCGCCACCTCCGGCTTGCGGCGCAGCACCGCCTCGATGTCGAGTTCGGGGAACGTGCCTCCGCGATACGAGATGTAATGCGGCGGAATGACTTCGATGCCTTTGAGCAATTCGCCGACCTTCTTGCGGCCATGCGTTTCCACGACCGCCGCGACGACGTCGGTACCGCGTTCGAGCCTGCGATGCGCCTCGCCGAGCATGGCACAGGTTTTGCCGACACCGGGCGCCGCGCCCAGATAGATACGCAGCTCGCCCCGTCGATGCGGATACATCCGGTGTGCCAGCGGGTCGTCGTACGTCGACGGCTCGTTCGTAGTGCTCACCCCGCCATCATCCACCGCAGAAGTCAAGACTTCACCGGTGACTGCCGATCCAGCTCGAGATTGACCGCGAGCACATTGACCACCGGCTCGCCGACGAAGCCGAGCAGCCGTCCGTGCTGGTTGCGGCGCACCGCGTCGCGCACCTGGTCGACGCTGATGCCGCGGGCGCGGGCCACCCTGGCCATCTGCAATTCGGCGTAGGCCGGCGAAATGTCGGGATCCAGGCCGCTGGCACTGGCGGTGACAGCGTCGGGTGGCACTTGTGGTTGCTCGGGCGCCGAGCCGCGGACCGGGATCAGCTGACCGACCGAGTAGTCGCGCCCGTACTGGGCGCACTGCACCACCACACCCTCGTAGAGCCGCTGGAACACCGCGGCGGGCGGGCTCCCGGGTTTCGAGCAGGGCTCGTTGACGCTGACCACCGTCACCGGATGGGCGACATTGCCGGCCCGGTCGCGGGGCCCGATCGCCGACAGCACGGCCCCGACCCCACTGCCGGTGCAGAACGGCCGTGAGCCGTCGACTTTCTCGAGCCGTCCCACGGCCAGGCTGCGTGAGCACACCTGGGTCAGCAGGCTGGGCTTGAAGCCGGCGTCGGATGGATCGGTGCCCGGAGTCAGCTTGGCCGGATCGGCGGGCGTGTCGACGATGCTTTCCGGTCCCAGGTTGCTGGCGCCCGACGCGGTGGGGTCATAGCCCGTACCCGCGGCCGACGGCCTGCTCTGGAAGTACCGCGGCAGCGGGTTGCCGTTCTTGTCGGTGAACGACTGCCCGATCAGCTTGCTGCCGATTGGCCTTCCGGAAACGCTGATGATCGAGCCGTCCGCCTTGGGGTGCAGGCCGGGAAGTTGAGCGATTCCCCACACGACCAGCGGGTAGCCGAAACCGGTGATGACCGTCAACGCCAGCAGTGCCCGCAGGGCCGCCCAGTGTTGCCGAAGCACGTTGTTCAACCTCATCAGCTCACCCCGGGAATGAATTGCACGGCCAGGTCGATCAGCTTGATGCCGATGAACGGAGCGACGACGCCGCCCAGACCGTAGACGTAGAGGTTGCGGCTCAACAACTTCGAAGCACTGCTCGGGGTGTACTGAACGCCCCGCAGCGCCAGCGGGATCAGCACGACGATGATGATCGCGTTGAAGATCACCGCGGACAGGATCGCCGACTGCGGACTGTGTAGCCGCATGACGTTGATCGACGCCAATCCGGGGAACAGTGCCACGAACATGGCCGGGATGATCGCGAAGTATTTGGCGATGTCGTTGGCGATCGAGAAGGTGCTCAAGGCGCCGCGGGTGATCAACAGCTGCTTGCCGATCTCGACGATCTCGATCAGCTTGGTGGGATCGGAGTCCAGATCGACCATGTTGCCGGCCTCTTTGGCCGCGCTGGTGCCGCTGTTCATCGCCACCCCGACGTCGGCCTGCGCCAAGGCCGGGGCGTCGTTGGTGCCGTCGCCGGTCATGGCGACCAGTCGGCCACCCTGCTGCTCGCGCTTGATCAGCGCCAACTTGTCTTCGGGGGTGGCCTCGGCGAGGAAGTCGTCGACGCCGGCTTCTTCGGCGATTGCCTTGGCCGTCAACGGATTGTCGCCGGTGATCATCACCGTCCGGATGCCCATTTTGCGCATCTCGTCGAAGCGGGCCCGCATGCCGTGTTTGACGATGTCTTTGAGGTGAATGACACCGAGCACCTCGGCGTTTCTGCCGTTGGCGCCGTCGCTGACCACGCCGACCACCAGCGGCGTCCCGCCGGCCGCCGAAATGCCGTCAACCACGTCGCCGAGAGCATTCGGGATCACGCCGCCCTGATCGCGAATCCAGTTGGCTACCGAGTTCGCCGCGCCCTTCCGCAACTGGCGCCCGTCAAGGTCGACACCGGACATCCGGGTCGTGGCGGTGAACTCGATCCACTGCGCGTTACTCAGTTCACCGGGTGGGCGCTCCCGCAGCCCGTAGGTCTGCTTGGCGTACACGACGATCGAGCGGCCTTCCGGAGTCTCGTCCGCCAGGCTGGACAGCTGAGCGGCATCCGCGAGTTCCTCGACTGCCACCCCCGCGACCGGGATGAACTCTGAGGCCTCCCGGTTGCCCAGGGTGATCGTGCCGGTCTTGTCCAGCAGCAGCGTGTCCACGTCACCGGCAGCTTCGACGGCGCGGCCCGACATGGCCAGCACGTTGCGCTGGATCAGCCGGTCCATGCCGGCGATGCCGATCGCCGACAGCAGCGCGCCGATCGTGGTGGGGATCAGGCACACCAGTAACGCCACCAAGACGACGCCGTCGACGCCGTTACCCGTCAACGCCGCGGCGTCGGGCACCCCCGGGTTGTTGAGCTTGGAGTAGATCGCCAGCGGCTGCAAAGTGACCACAGCGAACAGGAAGATGAGGGTCAGCGCCGCCAACAGAATATTCAGCGCGATCTCGTTGGGCGTCTTCTGCCGGTTGGCGCCTTCGACGAGCGCGATCATCCGGTCGATGAAGCTCTTGCCCGGCTCCTGGGTGATTCTGACGACGATGCGATCGGAGAGCACTGTGGTGCCGCCGGTGACCGCTGACCGATCGCCGCCGGATTCGCGAATCACTGGCGCTGATTCGCCGGTGATCGCCGATTCATTCACCGACGCAATGCCTTCCAGGATCTCGCCGTCGCCCGGAATGGTCTCACCGGTCTCCACGACGACGATGTCGCCCTTCCGCAGTTCCGGCGCGCGCACGTCCTCTTCGGTGCCGGGCTTACCGGGCGCCCAGTTCCGTAGCCGTCGGGCGATGGTGTCGGCCTTCGATTTGCGCAAGGTGTCGGCCTGCGCTTTACCCCGCCCCTCGGCCACCGCTTCGGCGAGGTTGCCGAAAAGCACTGTCAGCCAGAGCCAGAACACGATCAGCCAGCCGAACCAGGATTCGCTGCGAACGCTCAGCACGCTCGACCAGAGTGCCCCGATCTCGACGATCAGCATTACCGGGTTGCGCCACAGCGTGCGCGGGTCGAATTTGCGCACCGCGTCGGGCAGTGCCTTGAGCAGCAATGTGGGGTCGATGAGTCCGCCCTGGACCGGCGCGGGACCGTTGTGCTGGGGGCGCGCCGGTCGATTGGAACGCGGCTTGGTGGCCGTCGAACTTGTCATCTCAATGGATTCCTTCAGCGAGGGGGCCCAGCGCCAATGCCGGCAGGAAGGTCAAGGCGCACAGTACGACTGTGACCGCCGCGACCAGACCGACGAATTGCGGCCGGTGCGTGGGCAGCGTGCCCGGCGACTCGGGCGTACGACCTTGCCGGGCCAGCGAACCGGCCAGCGCCAACACCAGGATCATCGGCAGGAACCTGGCCAAGACCATCGCCAATCCCAGCGCCGTGTTGTACCACGTGGTATTCACCGACAGACCGGCAAAAGCCGAGCCGTTGTTGTTCGACGCGGAGCTGAACGCGTAGAGAACCTCCGAAAGGCCATGCGCTCCAACGTTGTTCATCCCCGCCCGGGGCCCGGGTAGTCCCATTGCGATGCCAGTCCCGACCAGCACCAGCAATTCGGTGACCGGGAAATAGCTTGCGGCCAGCTTCATTTCGCGGGGCCGGATCTTTTTGCCGAGGTATTCCGGTGTACGACCCACCATCAGCCCGGCGACGAACACGGTGAGGATCGCCATAATCAGCATTCCGTAGAGACCCGAGCCAACCCCACCGGGCGCGACCTCCCCGATCTGCATGTTGAACAACTGGATCAGGCCACCCAGGCTGGTATAGGAGTCGTGTGCCGAATCGACGGCACCGGTTGACGTGAGCGTGGTGGCGTCGGCGAATACGGCGGAATTGGCCACACCGAAACGCTGCTCCACGCCCTCCATCGCCGCCCCCGCCGCCGTGGGAACGGTGCCGTGGTGGCTGAGTTGGAACAACTCCATCGACGCCAGGCTGAAGGTCGCCAGCACGCCCATCACCGCGACGATCGCGTAGCCCTGCTTTTTGCTGTCCACCATCCTGCCGAAGGTGCGGGGGAGCGAGAAGCTGATCGCCAGCATCAGGAAGATCTCGATCCAGTTGCTCAGCCGCGTGGGATTCTCGAATGGATGCGCGGAGTTTGCGTTGTAGAAGCCGCCGCCGTTGGTGCCCAGCTCCTTGATGGCTTCCTGGCTGGCGACCGGGCCGCCGGTGACAGTTTGCTTCGCACCGCTCAGCGTGGTGACCACTTGGTCGTGCAGGTGAAAGTTCTGGATAGCGCCGCCGGCGATCAGCAGGATCGCGGCGACGATCGAGATCGGCAGCAGGATGCGCACGGTGCCCCGGATCAGGTCGACCCAGAAGTTGCCGATTTCGTGCGTCCTGCTGCGGGCGAATCCGCGAACCAGGGCGATCGCGACGGCCATTCCCGCTGCGGCAGAAGCGAAGTTCTGCACGGCCAGCCCGGCCATCTGCACCAGATGGCCTTGGGTGGACTCACCCGAGTAGGCCTGCCAGTTGGTATTGGTGACGAAGCTGACCGCGGTGTTCCACGCCAGCGACGGCGTCATCTTGGTCGCCGGATCATGCAGATGCAGTGGCAGCTTGTCCTGCAACAGCTCGAAGAAGAACAAGAACAGGACGCTGACCGCTGAAAAAGCCAGAAGGCTTCTCGCGTAGGCGTACCACGGCTGTTCGGCCTTCGGGTCGGCGCCGATGACCCGGTAGATGGCCTTTTCGATTCGCCAGTCGTTCGCCGAGGTGTAAACGCGGTACATGTAATCGCCCAGCGGTACGTGCACTGCGACCAGTGCCAGCACCAACAAGGCGATGCCCGCGGTGGATGTGCTCACCTAGAACCTCTCCGGGAAGAACAACGCGGCGACGAGGTAGATCGTCAGTGCCGCAGCGAGCCCGAGACCGACGACGTTGTCATAGCTCATGGCGCCACTCCTCCCCATTGGCGCCAATCACAGCTTTTCGACCAGCTTCTGCGCATAGCCGAGGACAGCGAAAACCGCCACCGTCAGCAGGACGTAGGCAACCACGGACATCGCTTCTCCGTTCGTGACACGCCGGTCAAATCGATCGGCGACCGAGTCTTGGTCCGGCATGCAAATTTAGTCGTGACGATGAGGTCTGGAAAGAAGTTAAGCGCCCCGGATCAACAAAGCGCCGCCGCTAACGCTTTCTTTACAGTGTGCCGCATAATTGGAGTTTGCCGTTGGCAATAGTCGCCATCCGCCATATGGGCTTTGTCGCGGAGTCACATTTGCTGAGTGCGCTGTGACGAGGACTACTTGGCCAGCGGCAGGCGCACCCGGAAAACTGTCCGCCCCCCGGTGGATTCGGCCGCGACCGACCCGTTGTGGGCCTTGACGATCGAGTCGACGATGGCCAGGCCCAACCCGTTTCCGCCGCCTTCATGAGGGGCGTCCTTGGCGCGCACGAATCGATCGAAGAGATGGGGAAGCAACTCGGAATCGATGTCGGGCCCGTCGTCGGCCACCGTCAACTCGGCGTAGGGCCCGTCGGTTGGCAGGCGTTGACATTTGATGGCGGTCGTCACGGTGACCCCCGCCGGGGTGTGTACCCAGCTGTTCGTCAGCAGATTGCTCACCAGCTGGTGCAGGCGGTCTGAGTCGCCGCTCACCCAGACCGGGTCTTCGGGCAGGTCTTTGATCCAGTGATGATTGGGTGCCGCCACGGCGGCATCGTTGAACGCGTTGAGAACGATGTCGGCCAGGTCGACGTCCTCGGTGCGCAGATCATCGCCCTCGCTGAGGCGCGACAGCAACAGCAGTTCGTCGACGAGCGAAGTCATCCGGCGAGCCTCCGACTCGATCCGGGCCAACGCGTATTCGGTGGTCGGGGGCAGCGCGGCGCTGTCCTGGCGGGTGAGCTCCGAGTAGCCCTGGATCGCCGCCAGCGGCGTCCGCAGTTCGTGGCTGGCGTCGGTGATGAATCGCCGCATGCGCCGGTCGGATTCGGCTCGCAGCGCCAGCGCGCTGTCGACGTTGTCCAGCAACCGATTCAAGGTGTGGCCGACGATGCCCACCTCGTTGTTCGGATCGGTGTCGTCGGTCCCGACCCTGCTGGTGATGCGATGGTCGTCGCCGGTGAGCGGCGTGCCGGCGACCTCGGCGGCGGTCACCGCGACACGGCGCAACGGGCGCAGCGCATAGCCCACCACCAACGCGGTCAGCCCGGCCGTCACCAACAGTGCGGCGATCGAAAGCACTGTCGCGCTGACGATTCGGCGTTTGATCGTCTTATCGACCAGGTCCAGCGATACTCCGACTACCAGTATGTCGCCGGTGGCTGTCTTTTGGCTGCTGACCCGGTATGGCCCCAGGCTGCCGAGCTTTGCGGTGCGGATGTCACCGTCGCGCCAAGGCATTCCCTTGATGGCCGCGATGACATCGGTGGTGGCGGGCTGGGGGTTGTCTTCGAAGAAGATCGCCGAACCGATCACGTCGCCGCCGTGGATGACCGCGATGACGTTGCCGGGGTTCTGCTCAGTGAATCGCAGCATGGCGGGCTCGATTTCCTGACGCTGACCGGGCGCACTCGCACGGTATTTGGCGAACGAGTGACCAAGTGCGTCAAGCGATTCAGACACTTCCGCGTCGTTCATCGCGTTGACGTAGGCCCGCAGGCTCACTACCGATATGACGCCGACCACCAGCATGACGATCGTGACCACCGCCGAGACGCCCAAGACCAGTTGATGGCGCAGAGTCCGCGGCCGCCACCACGGAGTCGCCTGCGCTCCGGTCATGTCACTGCCACCTCGGTGCTATGCCGGCGGCCGAAGCATGTACCCCACGCCGCGCACGGTGTGGATCATCGGCTCTCTGCCGGCGTCGATCTTCTTCCGCAGATACGAAATGTACAGATCGACAATGCTGGTGCGCCCGGCGAAGTCGTAATTCCAGACCCGGTCCAGGATTTCGGTGCGGGTCAGCGCCCGGCGCGGGTTACGCATCAGGAACCGCAACAGCTCGAATTCGGTTGAGGACAGCGAAATCGGGGATCCGGCGCGGTGTACTTCGTGGCTGGCGCCGTCGAGCGTGAGGTCGCCGATCGTGAGGCTTTCCTCAGCGGGCGGGGCCAGATGAATGGAACGGCGAAGCAGTCCCCGGAGCCGGGCGACCAGCTCTTCGAGGCTGAACGGCTTGGTCATGTAATCGTCGGCGCCCGCGGTCAAACCGGTCACCCGGTCCATCACCGAGTCGCGCGCGGTCAGGAAAAGGGTCGGCGTGTAGGGCCCTGATTGCCGGACCCGATGCAGAATCTCCAGGCCGTCGATGTCGGGAAGCATGATGTCGAGGACCAGTACGTCGGGTTCGACGTCGCCGAACTTGTCGACGGCCTCCTGGCCGTTGTGGGCGACCTCGACCGTCCAGCCTTCGTAGTGCAGAGCCATCTTGACCAGGTTGGTCAACGCCGGTTCATCATCGACCAGCAAGACCCGGATCGGCGATCCGTCGTCCCGGCTGATCTTCGGCAGCTGACCCAGGATCGCCTGACGCGGCCGCTGGTCGCGAGTGGTTCCCGACATGACCGCCATGTTTGTCGATTCTCCCGGCCGCACACCCCGTTGTCACGAAGCTCATACGGTTCTCAAATCTCCTAAGCCGCGTAACCGACGTCCGTCGTCACACCTGGAAAGTGTTCGAATGGAGTCCACCGAAGCACTCTTGCCCACCCCATCACCGCCCGGCGAACGGGGCGAGCATCCGGTAGCGTTCCGGTGACCGGGATTTCAGGAGGGCGTGATGACGGTCGCCGAGCCGATCATTGTCGTCCTCGGCCCGTGGTGTGGTGGCACGTCGGCCGTCGCCAAAGTGCTGCATCATCTCGGGGTGTTGATGGGCACTCGATTCGACGTGGCAGTGCGCGAACTCGAGGACACCTGGGAGGATGCTGATCTCAGCCTGCTGTGTCGCCGGGCTTTCAGTACGCCCGGTGCTCAACTGCAGTGGGATGCTCCGACGGTAGCGGCGAAACTTCGCAGTTGGGCCGACGAGCATCGTCGCGCCGCCCGGGCAGCGGGACGTCGGCCAGGCGTCAAGCACCCCGTTCTCTGTGCCGCTGTGGATCTCATCAATGCCGCCTGGGGTCCGATTGTGCCCGTTGTGGTCGACCGGCCGACGGCCAAGGTCGTCGCATCGCTGAATCGACTTGGCTGGTGGAAGGACGAGCAAGAGCGAGTCGAGTCGACGGAGCACCTGATCGCCGCGCGTGACCTCGCCTTGGCCGGGGTGGCGACGGTGCGGGTCGATTTCGAGGAGCTTCGCTCGACGCCCGCGGAGGTGATCCGCCGCCTCGCCGATGAACTGAGCCTCGACGTAACCGAGTCACAGTTCGAGGATGCGGTGAACAGCGTTGTGCGACAGCATGATATGCCCCAGCAGGGTGATCCCCACCAGAAGTTGCTCGACCAGTACCTGCCCCAGGCGGAGAATAATCCCGACGATCCGCTACCTGTGCACATGTTGGCCCAGATTTATTTCCGGATGGAAGATCACGCCAACGCGCGCAAGTACTCTGAGCGGCTGATCGAGATGGGCGTCCCGGATGAGGACGTCTTCTTGTCGCTGCTCCGGATTGCGCGGTCGCTGGAGAAACTCGGAAAACCTTGGCTTGAGGTCCAGGACGCTTACCTGCGTGCCTGGGAGTTCAGGCCGACCCGCGCCGAGCCCTTCTATTGCATCGCCCAACACTATCGCGTCGAAGGCCGCTACCGGCTCGGCTACCTGTTCGCCCAGCTTGCCGCCAACATTCCACTTCCGGCGCACGACATGGTTATTCATGAGCCTTCTCTTTACGGGTGGCGGGCCGCCGACGAGCAGGCGGTGTGCGCGGCGAGGCTGGGCGAGCACGGCGAGGCATTTGCGTTGAGCCGGCAACTGCTGCGTCGAGCCGATCTGCCCGACGAGGACCGATACCGGATCACCGCCAACCGTGACCTGTCGGTTCCTGCCATGCTCGAGGCGGCGAAGGCATACCCAGAAGCGTTGGTGCGCAACGTCATGGTGAGTTCAGGCACAGCAGCGATCACGGTCAGCATGATCGCCGGACCGACCGCGGCCGTTACCGAAGCAACACTGAACTCGTTCCTGCGGTGCTGCACCGACATCGGCCAAGTAGGACGGTTCCTGATGTTCGACCATGGTGAATCCCCGGGCCGTACCGTCTTGCGCCGGCAATACCCGTTTCTGGAATTCGTGGAATGCGCCGAGGGCGATGAGCTTCGCGCGCACATCCACGGACGTTACTGGTTACACGTGGACCCGGGTTGGCTGTTCTTTGCCCCAGACAACTACCTCACCCGGCTCAAGGCGATATTCGCCGCGGAGTCAGATGTGGTCCAAGTAGGGATCAATCTCGCCGACGCGACCACGCTCACCGGCGCCGGCGCACTCGAAAGGAATGTGCGCCGTGCGTCGAACACCGGTCGTTACGTCCTGACCGACGTGATGTCCGACGGCCCGGCGATGTTCGACACCGAACGACTCGATCGGGCCGAAACCACGGCCATCACAGCAACTCTCGACGAAGTTCTCTGCATCCGGTCCGCTGAGTAGTGCGTCGACCTGGTTGTGCTGGCGGGCGCCGCTGCGCCCTACCGGTCCAGACATGACTGTGGCCCGCACACCTGAGTGTGCGGGCCACAAGTGGGTAGTGCGGGTGTCAGGCCCAACTGGAGCCGACGGCGGAGTCGGTGCTGTTCATGTTGTTGCCGGCGGTCTGCACCTTCTGGCCGTGGCTGTTGGCCTGCTCGTAGATCACCTGGAAGTTGCGACCCAACTGGGAAATGAACTCCTGGCAAGCCACCGAACCCGAGCCGCCCCAGAAGTCACCGGCAGCCAGCACATCGCGAACGATGGACTGGTGCTCGGCCTCCAACGAAGCTGCCTGAGCGCGGATCAGCGCGCCGTGGGCATCGACATCACCGAACTGGTAACTGATCGACATGAGGGTTCTCCTAAGTTTCGGTGATCGGCTAGCTGGACAGGATCTGCTGCGAGGCCTGCTCTTGGCTCTCGTAGTTGTTGGCGTCGCGGATCAGCCCGTCCCGGACCCCGTGCAGCATGTTGACGATGTTGCGGAACGCGGTGTTCATCTGACCCATGGTGTCGTGCGA
>JAVHWH010000081.1:0-3068 GCA_032159915.1 Mycobacterium sp. | reverse complement strand
TGAGCTACCAGGCGTGGCAGGCGCAGTGGAATCAGGCGCTGGAGCAGTTGGTGCTGTCCTATCGTGCGATGGCGAGCACGCACGAGAACAACACCACCTCGATGCTGGCCCGCGACTCGGCCGAAGGCGCCAAGTGGGGCGGCTGACCAAGCGGTCTAGACGATCCGCTGACTGATTATTTCGGCAGGACCGCTTTATCTGTGAGCTTCGGGGTGTTAGCTTAGCCAATGCTAACGCCGCTGGTCGGTACCGAACCAGAGTGGGACCGTAGAGGCGCAATTGACTGCACGATCACTACGCTTGCCACTCGAACCAGGATGGCTGAGTCTCAATCCGGTTATGTCGCAGACGATGTAGCGACATCGCAGTTTTATCCGATCGACGGCGGCGGACAGTGACCGCGCCCATTTGGATGGCGTTCCCGCCTGAGGTGCATTCGGCGCTGCTGAGTAGTGGTCCAGGACCGAGTTCGATGCTGGGGGCCGCCGAGGCGTGGAATTTGTTGAGTGGCCACTATGCGTCGGCGGCCGACGAACTCACCGCCGTGCTGACGTCGGTACAAGCCGGCGGATGGGAGGGCCCGAGCGCCGAGTCCTATGCGGCCGCGCACGTGCCGTACTTGGCTTGGCTAATGCAGGCCGGCGCGGACAGCACGGCAACGGCCGCCCGCCTCGAGGTCGCAGCCGCGGCCTATGCCGTCGCGCTGGCGGCTATGCCGACCATGCCTGAGTTGGCCGCCAACCACGTTATTCACGGGGTTTTGCTGGCGACGAATTTCTTTGGTCTCAATACGATTCCGATCGCGGTCAACGAAGCCGACTATGTGCGGATGTGGATTCAGGCGGCCACCACGATGACGACTTACCAGGCAGTCTCCGCTGCGGCGGTGGCCTCCTCGCCGCAAACCCAGCCGGCGCCGGCGGTGGTCAACTCGCCGGCGTCGGGGTACGGCAGCACCGTAACCAACGCCGTCCAGGCCATCGAGCAGCTGCTGCACGACGCGTCCACGCTGAACCTCTCCGACCTGCAGTCGTCGTTGCTGAACGTCGTGCAGAACTTCAACGTCACGGCGTTCCTGCAGAATCCGGTGGGGTACAGCCAGCAGATCGTCGAGTCCCTGGTGAACAACTTCCCTATACTTTCCGACCTTTACTATGGCTTCGGCGGGGACCACATCTTCGAGTTGCTGACAGACCCGGTCGGTTTCGTGCAGCACATCATCAGCAACTTCCTGGCCAATCCGCTGGGGGTGCTGGAGAACCCGTTCACGCTGCTTCTCAGCGCCGACGATTACCCGACCATCTTCTATCCGCTGATTTCGCCGGCCATCGCCCCGGCCTTCGCGATCGCCTCCGTCGGGTCTGCCGGAAGTCTCGCGGGGCTGGCCGGTATTCCGCCGATCACAATGCCCGTCATTTCTCCACTGCTTGCACCGGCGCCCCCTGCCGTGCCGGTCGCCGATACGACACCGAACGTCCCGGTGTCGACACCGGTGCCTGCGGCGGCGCCGGCATCGGCTCCCGGCCCCGCGGGCACACCGGCACCGGCGCCGGCACCCACCGCCATAACAACCAGCCCGCCGCCGGCGTTGCCCCCGGCCGGGGCGCCATTTGTGCCGCCATACGCGGTGGGTCCACCCTGGATCGGGTTCGGCTCAGGCATGAGTGGCAGCGCGGCGGCCAGAGCCAAGCGGAAAGCACCGGAGCCCGACAGCGCGGTGGCAGCGGCCGCAGCGGCCGTGCGTGATCAACGGCAGGCGCGACGGCGCCGGCGCGCGATCTTGCGCGAGCATGGCGACGAGTTCGCCGACATGAATGTCGAAGTGAATCCGGACTGGGAGGCGCCGCCCGGCGACGAGACGCTGGCGTCGGGCAACGGCGCGGGGCCGTTGGGATTTGCCGGTACGCTGCGCAACGAAGCCGTCGAGCGGGCCGTCGGGCTGTCCACGCTGGCCGGCGACGAGTTCGGCGGCGGTCCGACGGTTCCGATGGTGCCGGGCAGTTGGGAGCCCGGCGACCGGCACTGATGAGCTCGCTACGGCGTGAGCAGGATCGATCCGATGGTCCGGCGGGCCTGCAGATCTCGGTGCGCCTGTGCGGCGTCGGCCAATGGATAGCTGCGGCTCACCGTCACACTGAGCGAGCCGTCGGCGATCGCGTCGAACAATTCGCCTGAGCGCCAAGCGAATTCCTCGCCGGTGCGGGTGAAGTGGGCCAGCGAGGGACGAGTCAGGTATACCGACCCGGCCGCATTCAGCCGCTGCGGGTCAAAGGGCGGAACCGGTCCGCTGGAGGCGCCGAACAACGCCAGCGTGCCCCGTACGGCGAGGCTGGCCAGGCTGGCGTCGAAGGTGCTGGCCCCAACACCGTCGTACACCACCGCCGCACCGGCGCCAGCGGTCAGCTCGCGGATCCGGCTGCCGAATTCAGCCGGGTCGTCGCCCGGGTAGTCCAACACGTCGCTAGCGCCGGCCTGCCGCGACCGCTCGGCCTTCTCCGGAGTCGACACCGTCGTGATCACCCGAGCGCCCCGGTGCGTCAACCACTGCGTCAGGATCAGTCCGACTCCGCCGGCGCCGGCATGCACCAGCACCGCATCGCCGGACTGCACCGCGTACACCGATGTGATCAGGTAATGCGCGGTCAAGCCCTTCAACAGCGCTGAAGCGGCCGCGTCCAGGCCGACATCGGGCGGTACCCGGGCAACGAATTGCGCTGCAGCGGTGCTGAATTCAGCGTAGGCGCCGGAAGCTGCGGCGGTCGCCACCCGGTCACCGATGCTCAGCTCCGTCACGCCGTCGCCCACGGCGGCCACCGTGCCGGCGACTTCAGTGCCCAGCACGAACGGCAGATCGCGCGGGTAGGCGCCGGAGCGGAAATAGGTGTCGATGAAGTTGACCCCGATTGCTTCGGCTTCGATCAGTACCTCACCCGGACCGGGAGACGGCTGTGGCTTCTCGACGTAACTCAGGACGTCCGGACCGCCGATTTCGGCGACTTCGATTGCGTGCATGCTGACTATCATCCGCAAGCATGGAGTCCGCATGAAGTTGGCCCGCCCCGACATTC
>JAVHWH010000072.1:0-4190 GCA_032159915.1 Mycobacterium sp. | reverse complement strand
GGCGGAGCCCGGCTGGCCGAGGGCGTGAAGGCCCTGCACGCTGTCGGGCTGGTCTTCGAGGCGATGATCCGGGCGTCCGGCTTCATCCCGCAGATCTCCGTCGTGGTCGGTTTCGCCGCCGGCGGCGCCGCCTACGGACCGGCGCTGACCGACGTTGTCATCATGGCGCCGGAGGGCCGGGTGTTCGTCACTGGTCCCGACGTCGTCCGCAGCGTCACCGGTGAAGACGTCGACATGGCCTCTCTCGGCGGCCCGGACACCCACCACAAGAAGTCCGGTGTGTGCCACATCGTCGCCGACGACGAGTCCGACGCCTATGAGCGTGGCCGCCGGCTGGTCGGATTGTTCTGCCAGCAGGGACATTTCGATCGCAGCAAAGCCGAAGCGCACGAGACCGACTTGCACGCCCTGCTGCCGGATTCGCCGCGGCGTGCCTACGACGTGCACCCGCTGGTCACTGCGCTGCTCGACTCCGACACACCGTTTGATGAGTTCCAGGCCAAGTGGGCGCCGTCGATGGTGGTCGGGCTGGGCCGGTTGTCGGGACGTTCGGTCGGCGTGCTCGCCAACAACCCGTTGCGGCTCGGCGGCTGCCTGAACTCTGAAAGCGCCGAGAAGGCAGCACGTTTCGTGCGGCTGTGTGACGCGTTCGGCATCCCGCTGATCGTGATCGTCGACGTGCCCGGTTACCTGCCCGGGGTGGATCAGGAATGGGGCGGGGTCGTGCGCCGCGGGGCCAAGCTGCTGCACGCGTTCGGTGAAGCCACCGTTCCGCGGGTCACGCTGGTCACCCGAAAGATCTACGGCGGGGCCTACATTGCGATGAACTCGCGTTCGCTGGGCGCCACCAAGGTATTTGCCTGGCCTGACGCTGAGGTCGCCGTGATGGGTGCCAAAGCAGCTGTCGGCATCCTGCACAAGAAGAAGCTGGCCGCCGCGGCCGACGACGAGCGTGAGGCGCTGCACGAAGAGCTTGCCGCCGAGCACGAGCGGATCGCCGGCGGTGTGGACAATGCCATCGACATCGGCGTTGTCGACGAGAAGATCGACCCCGCCCACACCCGCAGCCGGATCACCGAAGCACTGGCCGAAGCACCGGCACGGCGCGGCCGGCACAAGAACATCCCGCTGTAAGGCCTTGCCGCTCAAGTCAAGTGCAGCAACTCCTCGGCCACGCCGGTAACCCTGGTGCGATCGGCGGCCACCAAGCCGATCCGGGTGCGCCGATCGACGATGTCGTCAACTGTCAGCGCGCCCTCATGGGTGATGGCGTACTCGAATTCGGCGCGGGTGACGTCGATGTCGTCGGCCACCGGGTCGCCGGGCCGCTCGCAAGTGGCCTCGGCGAGAACATTCGCCGCCTCAGCCCCGTACCGGAGCACCAGCGATTCGGGCAGCCCGGCCATCGGCGCGGTCGCCGACCCCGGGTTGGCGGGCGCCCCGACCAACGGCAGGTTCCGCGTTCGGCAGGCCAAGGCGTCGAGGTTGCGCAACTGGATTGCGCGGTCGAGCACGTCCTCGGCCATGTGCCGGTATTCGGTGAGCTTGCCGCCGATCACGCTGATCACCCCGGACGCCGACTCCACAACGGCATGGTCGCGTGACACGTCGGCGGTGTGGCCGGCGCCGGTGTCGATCAACGGCCGCAGGCCCGCATACGAGCCGATGATGTCGTCGTTGTCCAGCGTGATGTCCAGCGCGGTGTTGACCACGTCGAGCAGGAAGGTAATCTCCCCCGCTGTCGGCTCCGGCACATCGGGAATGGGGCCGGGCGATTCTTCGTCGGTCAGGCCCAAGTAGATCCGGCC
The DNA here is from genome assembly GCA_032159915.1 of Mycobacterium sp. Taxonomy (GTDB): domain Bacteria; phylum Actinomycetota; class Actinomycetes; order Mycobacteriales; family Mycobacteriaceae; genus Mycobacterium. The sequence continues at coordinate 2,382 of JAVHWH010000072.1, read as the reverse complement.
CAGTTGTTCGGGCATCGCGAAGACGAATCGGTTGAGTTCCCCGGGGATCGGAATAGTCAGCGCCGCAGTGGGATTGCCGAACGTTTCGGCGTCGAAGACCAGGTGGGTCCCGCGGCTGGGGCGCAGCTTCAACGACGAATCGATCTCGCCGGCCCACACCCCGGTGGCGTTGATGACGCTGCCGGCGGATATGTCGAACGACTCCCCGGTGCGCTGGTCGGTCAGCGTTACCGAGGTGCCGGTGGCCCGCGACGCTGCGGTGTACGTCACGATTCGCGCGCCGTGCTGCGCCGCGGTCCGCGCTACGGCGGCGACCAGGCGGGCGTCGTCGATCAGCTGTCCGTCGTAGGCCAGCAGGCCGCCGTCAAGCCCGTCACGCTGAACGGCCGGGGCCAGGTCGATCGCGCGTCGTGCCGAAATACGTTGTGAGCCGGGAAGAATCGATCCCGGCGTACCCGCGGCCCTGCGCAGCAGGTCACCGGCCAGGAACCCGGCGCGGACCAGTGTCCGGTTCGTCCGGCTCATCGACGGCAGCAGCGGAACCAATTGCGGCATCGCCCGGACCAGATGCGGAGCGTTGCGGGTCATCAGGATTCCGCGTTCGACCGCGCTGCGCCGGGCGATCCCCACGTTGCCGGTCGCCAGATAGCGCAGGCCGCCGTGCACCAGCTTGGAACTCCATCGACTGGTACCGAAGGCAAGGTCGTGCTTCTCCACCAGCGTCACCCGCAGGCCCCGCGAAGCCGCGTCCAGTGCGATGCCGGCACCGGTGATGCCGCCACCGATCACCACGACATCGGTTGGCGCGCCGTCGGCCAACGCGGTGAGGTCGGCGGTGCGGCGCTGTGCGTTGAGGGCGGTCGAGGTCACGACAGATATCCGTTCAGCGCGTAGGCCAGTTCGGCGGCCAGGGCGTCGGCGCCGAGGATCGGCCGGACGATCTGGGCCGACTGAATGGTCGACTGGGTAATCAGCAACACCATGGCGGCCAGTTGGCGCGGATCCCCGGCGCGCACGCTGCCGGCGCGCTGCGCCGCCGAGAGGTCCTTGGCCAGCGCGTCGATCAACATCTGCTGGCTACTGCCCAGCCGTTGCGCGATGTAGACCAGCGCCAATTCCGAGCCCAGCACCGCCATCACCAGGTCGTCATCGCGTAGTCGCTCGGCCACCGCGACCACCCGCTCGACCAGGGCTTCGCGACCACTTCCGCGCACCGGCACCTCAGCCACGGCCTCGGCGATGTGGCTGGTCAGGAGCGCGGCCAGCACTGAGCGGGTGTCCGGCCAGCGGCGATACACCGTCGGACGGCTCACGCCCGCGCGCCGCGCGATCTCCGCCAGCGTCACCCGATCGACGCCGAAGTCGACCACGCAGCTCGCGGCGGCCGCCATGATGCGGTCGCGCACCGGCGCGTTACTGATTGACAGCATATGTAATACTGTAACGCATGTCTGCCGACTTGCTACCCCCGATGAAGTGGAATGCCTGGGGCGATCCCGATCACGCCAAGCCGCTCTCGGCGGGCATCCGCGCGCTGTTGACTCAGGCCCTCGGCGTCACGGGGTCACCCGAGGACGAACTCGACGCCGAGCAGGTGCGGCTGCGGCCGTCCGCATTGACGACGGACCACCGCGAGGCGCTTTCGGCGATCGTGGGGCCGAACCATTGCCGCATCGACGACCGGGACCGCCTGTTGCGCGCCGGCGGTAAGTCGACGCTGGATCTGTTGCGGCGCAAAGATTCCGGCCTTCAGGACGCGCCCGACGCGGTTTTGCTGCCTGGCTCAGACGACGAGGTGGCCGCGATCTTGCGGTATTGCTCGCAGCAGGGCATCGCCGTCGTGCCGTTCGGCGGCGGCACCAGCGTGGTCGGCGGACTCGATCCGGTCCGGGGTGGCTTCACCGCGGCGGTGTCGCTGGATCTACGACGCTTCGACGAACTGTTGGCCTTCGACGAGGTGTCCGGTGAGGCGGAGTTCGGCGCCGGTGTCACCGGGCCGCGGGCCGAAGAACTGCTTGCTGCGCAGGGCTTTTCGCTGGGCCATTTTCCGCAGAGTTTCGAATTCGCCACCCTGGGCGGGTTCGCGGCGACCCGCTCGTCTGGGCAGGACTCGGCGGGCTATGGCCGGTTCGACGACATGATCCGCGAGCTGCGGGTGATCACCCCCGCCGGTGTGCTGGATCTCGGCCGGGCACCGCAGTCGGCGGCCGGCCCGGATCTGCGGCAGCTGGTCATCGGCTCGGAGGGCGTATTCGGCGTCATCACCCGGGTACGGGTCCGTGTCCACCCGGTGCCGCAGGCCACCCGATACGAGGCGTGGTCGTTCCCCGACTTCGCCACTGGCACTGCGGCGTTGCGTACCGTCACCCAGACCGCCGCCGG
>JAVHWH010000058.1:0-5911 GCA_032159915.1 Mycobacterium sp. | reverse complement strand
TGCGGCCAGCCGAACAACGCGAGGATCGCGATCACCGTCCATACCGTGCGGTGATGCATGACCTGCATCAGCACAATTGCGGCCAGCAGCAACGGGATAGCGAAGAACACGTCGGCGACCCGGGAGACGATCGCGTCCAGCCAGCCGCCGTAAAAACCGGCCAGCGCCCCCAACGCAGACCCGACCACGAACACCAGCAGGGTGGCGCCCACGCCGACGGTAATCGAGGCGCGTGCGCCGTAGATGGTGCGGGCGTAGATGTCATGGCCCTGCAGGTCGGTGCCGAACCAGTGCGCCGCTGACGGGCCGAGCAGGCTCTGGTCGGGATTGGCGTAGCCGGGATCGGCTGCGGTGAACAGCGACGGGAACACGGCGATGACGACGATGAATCCGATCAGCGCCGCGCTGACGACGAACTGCGGTCGACGACGCAGCGCGCGCCAGGTGTCCCGCCAAAACCCGCTGCCATCAAGCGTCTCAGCCATAGCGAATCCTGGGGTCCAACGCCGCGTACAGCAGGTCGACGGCCAAATTGGTGATCAGGTATACGACGACAAGGACCGTCACGATCGACACCACGGTCGGTGCTTCCTGACGGGTCACGGCCTGGTAGAGCACGCCACCGACGCCGTGGATGTTGAAGATTCCTTCGGTGACGATCGCTCCGCCCATCAGCGCGCCGAGGTCGGCGCCGAGGAAGGTCACGACCGGGATCAGCGAATTGCGCAGGATGTGCACGACGATCACCCGCGGCCGCGACAACCCTTTCGCGGTGGCAGTTCGAACGTAATCCGCATGCGCGTTCTCGGCCACCGCGGATCGGGTAAGCCGCACCACGTAGGCGAATGAGGCAGCGCCCAATACGATTCCGGGCAGCAGCAGCCGGGCGAAGGTCGGCTGGTCGCCGACCGTCACAGCGGCCAGACCCAGCCGGACCCCGAACACGAATTGCGCCAGGAAACCCAGCACAAAGATCGGTACCGCGATGATGATCAGGCTGACGATCAGCACGCCACCGTCGAAAACCCCGCCCTGGCGCAGCCCAGCAATCACCCCGAATCCGATCCCGAACACAGCCTCCACCGCGAGCGCCACCAAAGCCAGCTTGAAAGTGACCGGAAAAGCTTGCGCCAGAACCGTACTCACCGGAAGCCCGGAGTAGGCGCGACCGAGGTCACCGTGCACGACGCCGCCGAGGTAATGCAGGTACTGCAACCAGAACGGGTCGTCGAGGTGGTACTGCGCACGCAGTTGCGCGGCCACCGCCGGGCTCAGTGGGCGATCACCGCCCAGTGCGGCAATCGGGTCGCCGGGCAGCAGGAACACCATGCCGTAGATCAACAACGTGGCGCCCAGAAAAACGGGGACCATGGCCGCAACGCGTCGGACGACGTACCAGCCCATGTCAGGTTTTCACGATGCGTTCGTAATCGGGCAGCCCGTTCCAGCTCAGGACCAGATGGCTGACCGCGGCCGACCGCCCTGCGACGGCGACGGTGTACCACAGCGGCACGACAGGCATGTCCTGCAAGAGGATTCGCTGCGCGTCGTTGGCGATCGTGAAGGATTGCGGCAAGTCCGGGGCAGCCTCGGCGGCGGCCATCGCGGCGTCGAACCGCGGGTTGGAGTAACCGACATCGTTGGCGCCCGCGCGGGTGACGAACAACGGCTCCAGGAATTCCAGCATCGACGGGAAGTCGCCCTGCCAGCCGGCTCGGAACGCGGTGCCGATCGTGTGGCTGGTGATCTGGGTGCGGAAGCCGGCGAAGGTCGGCTGCGGGGCGCCGACGGCGTCGATGCCGAGCGTGTTCTTGATGTTGTTGGCCACCGCGTCCACCCACTCTTGATGTGATCCGTCGGCGTTGTAGGAAATGGCATACTTGCCAGACCATTTCGAGATGCCGTCGGCCTGCGACCACAGCGCCCGAGCGCGGTCCGGGTCGAAATTCAGCGCGTCGTGGCCGTCGATATTCGGGTCGAATCCGGGCAGCGAGCCGGCGGTGAATTCGCGGGCCGGTGTGCGCGCCCCGGAGAAGATCTTGTGGCAGATCTGGTCCCGGTTGACCGCTGCCGCGAGGGCAAGGCGGCGAAGTCGGCCCTCTTCGCCGGAAAAGTGCGCCAGCCGAAGGGGTGTGTCCAGGGTCTGGTTGGCCGCGGCGGGCGCGGTCACCGATCGGTCGCCGAGGTCTCGGCGGTAGACGGTCAGCACACTGGGCGGAATGGTGTCCAGCACATCGAGATTGCTCGACAGCAGGTCGGCGTAGGCGGTGTCGAGGTTGGCGTAGAAGACGAACCGCAGACCTTTGTTCTGCGGCATCCGGTTGCCGTGGTAGGCGGGGTTGGTCACCAGGTCGAGCTTGACGTTGTGCTGCCAGGCCGGGTTGCCGGGCTGGTCGGCCAGTCGGTAGGGGCCGTTCCCGATCGGATGCCGGCCGAACGCCGCCATGTCTTTCAGCGCCGCGTCCGGTAGCGGGTAGAACGGCGAGAAACCAAGTCGCAGCTTGAAATCGATGGTGGGCCCCTTGAGCCGCACGGTGAATTGCCGGTCGTCAATCACTTGAAGCCCCGACATCGTGGCCACCGTTGACTTCGGTGCCGCCACCTCGTCGAAACCGGCGATCGGTGCGAAGAAGCTCTGCTGCAGTTGGGCATTGGCGGCCAGCGCGCCGTAGTTCCAGGCGTCGACGAACGAGTGCGCGGTGACCGGCGAGCCGTCGGTGAAAGTCCAACCCGCTTTCAGGGTGATCCGGTAGTTGATGTCGTCAGCGGTGTCGATCGCGCTCGCGACTTCCAGCGCCGGTGTTCCCTTGGCGTCATAGGACATCAGGCCGGCGAACAGCCGGTCGATGATCCGGCCGCCGTTGCTGTCGTTAGTGTTCGTCGGGATCAGCGGGTTCTGCGGCTCGCCAGCATTGACGATCACCACGTCGGTGCGGACGGCACCCGCGCCACAGCCGGTCAGCCATCCGGCCACCAGCATTGCGATTGCCGCAAGGACGCGAAACCGATGCAAGCCGTCCTCCTCCAATCGCAATACACTCTCAGGCGTGGTGATCACCAAACTCGCCGAGGTCAGCATCGCCTATTACCTCGGCGAATTGACGGCGACGGCGATCTTCCCCATCGTGGGTTTGATCCTGCTGATCGTCGGGGTTCGGCAACAGTCCCGCGCTCGTCGCCTGCCTCCGGGACTTCGCCCACCGGAGCCATACCCTTACAGTCCGCCACAGAATCCGTCCGAGCCTGGATCTCCCGCGCCGCAGCAAGAGTATTACCCCAGCCCGCCGCCGGCACCGCGTCCCTCACGGTGGAGCATCGCGCTGATCATTGTGGGATCACTCCTGCTGGCGGGCAGCCTGCTCGGAATCATCAGTGGTACAAAGAATCCGGCCCTACAGAACCGAAGCGCGCCGACGTCACCGGACGTCGGCCAGTGCATCGCCGCCTACAACTTTAAGGAACACAACAAGACCCCCAAGGCGCAGGATTGCTCCGACCCCGACTCGATATTCGAGGTTGTCACCAAGGGTGATCCGTCGGCGAAATGCCCCGACGGCAAGACCGACGAGTCGGACTACGCCTTTCTCCGCGACGGGTCCACCACACTGTGCTTCGTACTGAACTTCGTTCAGGGGCGCTGCTATACCGCGACAGGTGACACCAGTGGGCGGCTCTTCGCCCCAACCGACTGCGCCGGCTCGGCGCCGCGTTTCAAGGTCGTCACCAGAGTCGACGGCAGTTCGGACACCGAATCCTGCCCGGCTGGAACGCGGGAGATCGCGTATCAGAATCCCGCGCGACTGTATTGCCTACAGCCGCTCGAAAGTTAACTTGCACTGACTACGCTCGTGCGGGTGACCGAGACCCACACGAAGGCACCGTCGTCGTTTCCGCCGTCGAAGGAGTTCGCTGCGCAGGCCAACGCACGCGATGACCTGTATCAACAGGCCGAGCAGGACCGGCTGGCATTCTGGGCTGAGCAGGCCAACCGACTCTCTTGGGACACACCGTTTTCCGAGGTGCTGGACTGGTCGGATCGGCCGTTTGCCAAATGGTTCACCGACGGCAAACTCAACGTTACCTACAACTGCGTGGACCGCCACGTCGAAGCCGGCAATGGCGGCCGGGTAGCCATTTACTGGGAAGGCGAGCGGATCGGGGAAGACCGCACCCTGACCTACACCGATCTTCAGGACGCGGTGAGCAGAGCTGCCAACGCCCTGACCGACCTGGGTCTGGTCGCCGGCGACCGAGTCGCGATTTACCTGCCGATGATCCCCGAAGCCGTGGTGGCGATGTTGGCGTGCGCGCGACTGGGCGTGCTGCACAGCGTGGTGTTCGCCGGGTTCACCGCCACCGCGCTCGGCGCCCGCATCGATGACGCCCAGGCCAAACTGTTGATCACCGCCGACGGGCAGTTCCGGCGCGGCAAGCCCGCTTCGCTGAAAGAAGCCGCCGACCAGGCAGTCGCCGACGCCGACTCGATCGAACACGTCCTGGTGGTGCGGCGCACCGGCGCTGACATCCCCTGGACCGAAGGCCGAGACGTGTGGTGGCACGACGTCGTCGGCTCCGCATCGCCCGAGCACCGCGTCGAGGCGTTCGACGCCGAGCACCCGCTGTTCCTGCTCTACACCTCGGGTACCACCGGTAAGCCCAAAGGGATCGTCCACACCAGTGGCGGCTATCTGACCCAGGCGTCTTACACCCAGCACCACATCTTCGACATCAAGCCCGAGTCCGACGTCTTTTGGTGCACCGCCGACATCGGCTGGGTGACCGGTCACACGTACAGCGTCTACGGGCCGCTGTCCAACGGCGTCACCCAGGTTATCTACGAGGGCACACCAGACACTCCCGATCAGCACCGGCATTTCCAGATCATCGAAAAGTACGGCGTCACAATCTATTACACGGCGCCGACGATGATCCGGACGTTCATGAAGTGGGGTCGCGAGATTCCCGACGCCCATGACCTGTCCAGCCTGCGGCTGTTGGGGACGGTCGGCGAGCCGATCAACCCGCAGGCCTGGCGCTGGTACCGGAAAGTCCTCGGCGGCGACACCGTTCCGGTCGTCGATACCTGGTGGCAGACCGAAACCGGCGCGGCGATGATCTCACCGCTGCCCGGCGTGGCAGCCACCAAACCGGGTTCGGCGATGGCGCCGCTGCCCGGCATCTCGGCAAAAGTCGTCGACGACGACGGCATTGAGCTGAGCCCGCCGTCGTCTGACGAGGGCGAGCACACCAGCGGATACCTCGTCCTCGATCAACCGTGGCCGTCGATGCTGCGCGGCATCTGGGGTGACGACGACCGCTTTCGCGAGACGTACTGGTCGAAGTACGCCGAGCAAGGTTGGTACTTCGCCGGCGACGGAGCCCGTTACGACGCCGACGGCGCGATCTGGATCCTGGGCCGCATCGACGACGTGATGAACGTGTCCGGGCACCGGATTTCCACCGCGGAGGTGGAGTCGGCGTTGGTCGGTCACTCCGGGGTGGCCGAGGCCGCCGTGGTCGGGGCCCACGACGAGACCACGGGCCAGGCGATCTGCGCCTTCGTCGTGCTACAGGCCGATCACGCCGAGACGACCGGCGCAGAAATCATCGACGAGCTGCGCGCCGAGGTGGCGCGGGTGATCTCGCCGATCGCGCGGCCACGGGAATTGCATGTGGTGCCGGAATTGCCGAAGACCCGCAGCGGCAAGATCATGCGACGGCTGTTGCGCGACATCGCCGAGAAGCGCGACCTCGGCGACACCTCCACGCTGCTCGATCCGGGCGTCTTCGACGCGATTCGGGCCGCCCAATAGGTATCTAGGCCGGAATCGGGACGAACCCGGCGCCGGGACGGTTCTTGGCCTGCAGATCGGCCAGGTCGGCGTTGATCGACTGCACCACTGCCGGCGTG
>JAVHWH010000045.1:0-13652 GCA_032159915.1 Mycobacterium sp. | reverse complement strand
TGACCTGCCCGCGGGTCGGCCAGCACCTTGTCGGCCAGGTATGCCAACAGCAGACCCGCGATTCGGGTGCGCCGCGCGGTGCCAAACACTCCGGCAGCGTCTCACAACTGGGCTAGTGCAGTGTTCTGCAGATCTGTTTACGCGGCCGCCGTGACTGGCGGGCGGTGTGAGGCTTACTTAGATGAAGACGGTCAGCGCGACCATGCCGACAACGCCGATGATCGCCAGCCAGAACCACGGCTGCAGCCAGATGGGACCTTGGGCAGCGTCGAAGTCCTTGGGCAGAACGTCGGTTTCAGTGCGCTCGGGAGTCAGCTGCGAAGTCATGTACCAAGCATGACTAATTAGGCAACCGAAGTAAATGTGGCGCTCACCACGCTCGCGCCCGCGATGGGACGTAGGTCACACTTGCATGGCACACCGGCTCGTCGGCCAACGCGCACCGGCCAGAAAGGACCTGTCATGGCTTTTCCGGCGCTCAACCACGTCGCACTGACCGTCCGCGATATGGCTGTCAGCGGTCCGTGGTATCGCCGCCTCTTCGGCGCCGACCCGGTCGTCGACGAACACACCGCCGCTGGATTCCGGCATTTGGTGTGGATCCTCGACGGAGGCACCTTGTTCGGAATCCACAAACACGAACACCCGGCGCCCGACGAGCGCTTCAGCGAGTTTCGGGTGGGCCTGGACCATGTCGGTTTCGGCTGCGCCAACCGGGCCGAGCTCGAGACCTGGATGGACCGACTCGGTGAGCTCCACATCCAGCACGGCGGAATCGTCGATGCGCCCTACGGCTCGGGGTTGAGCTTCCGCGACCCCGACGGCATCGCGCTAGAGTTCTTCGCACCTCCCGGGAAGTGAGCAACGTGCGCGCCGTCGTCATCACCAAGCACGGCCCCCCGTCGGTTCTCCACGTGCAGGACCGTCCCGATCCCCCGCCGCCCGGGACCGGTCAGGTCCGTATCGCAGTTCGCGCGGCCGGTGTGAACTTCGCCGACCACCTCGCCCGCGTCGGCTTGTACCCGGACGCACCCAAAGTGCCCAGCGTCGTTGGCTACGAGGTGGCCGGGACCATCGAGGCGGTCGGTGACGGGGTCGATCCCGCCCGGGTCGGCCAGCGGGTGCTGGCTGGGACGCGGTTCGGCGGCTACGCCGAGATCGTCAACGCGGGAGTCGATGACACTGTCCCGCTGCCGGATTCGATGAGCTTCGAGCAGGGAGCCGCGGTCCCGGTCAACTATGCGACCGCGTGGGCCGCCCTGCACGGTTACGGCTCACTGCGGGCCGGCGAGCAGGTCCTGGTGCATGCCGCGGCCGGCGGTGTCGGCATCGCCGCGATACAGCTCGCCAAGGCCGCCGGCGCGATCGTGCACGGCACCGCGTCGCCGGGCAAGCACACTCAGCTCGCCGCACTCGGGATCGATAAGGCCATCGACTATCGCCGCGACGGCTGGTGGAAAGGTCTGGGGACCTACGACATGGTGCTCGACGGGCTCGGCGGCACATCGCTGAAGCGGTCGTTCGGTCTGCTGCGTCCGGGTGGACGGCTTGTCGCATATGGCCTTTCGGCTCTGCAACAGGGCGAGAAGCGGTCGCTGCTGCGGGCGGCACCGCAGGCGCTGGCGATGCTGCGCGGGCTCAGTCTGATCTCCCAGATCAGTGACTCCAAGACGGTCGTCGGCATCAACATGCTGCGGCTGTGGGATGACCGCGGCACGCTGGAGCCTTGGATCGGACCGCTGTCGACAGCGCTGGCCGACGGCACCGCATCCCCGGTCGTGCACGCCGCAGTGCCGTTCGCCGATGCGCCTGAGGCACACCGGATCCTGGCCGCGCGAGAAAACGTCGGCAAGGTCGTGTTAGTCCCGTGAGTTGGTGGCTTGTCACGCACATCCCGTCGGGACTACTGCTCATCGCCCTGATCGTGCTCATCGCCGGCGGAGCCGCGTTGATTCAGCGACACGTGCGCAGGCGCTTCCCCGCTCTCAAAGGTGACGCGCACAACGACGGAACCAAGTTCACATATGGCTTCATCGGGTTCTTCTATGCGTTCTTCATCGGGTTCGTGATCAACTCCATGTGGGGTCAGAACAATGCCGCAGACGCCAACGCACGTGCCGAAGGCGCGGCAGCGGTGCAGATGGCCAGCGACGCGGTCGTGTTCGAGGCACCGGATCGAGACCGGATCCGGCACAGCCTGCTGGTGTATGAGCAGGCTGCCATTGCTGAATGGCCCCACACCGAGGATCGCCGTTCCCAGGACGCCGAGACGGCCCTGGCGCGGCTGCGCAAAGACTATGAAGTGGTAGCGGCGAAGACCGACGCCCAGAAGACCCTGCTCTCGACGTCCTTTTCCAACCTGGACAAGATCAGCCAGGCGCGGACAGTGCGACTGCTCACCGCCCGCGAAGACGCCGGACTCCCCTGGTCGCTATGGGCGATCATCTTCCTGACGAGCGCCATGGTCCTCGGCATCGTCATCGTCTACGGGGTCGAGAACCCTGCCCTGCACTACCCGATGGTGGCGATCGTCGCCGTCATCGTCGCCACCAACTTCTCGGTCATCCTGCAACTGGCACAGCCCTACGTCGGCAACGTCTCGACAACCTCGGATCCTCTGCAGGAGGTAGTCACCGTGCTGTCGCAACCCGCTCCCTAGGGGGAGCAACAGATCCCGGTTTCACTGACGTCAGTGTAAATACCGTGAGCCGGTTCAAAGCATTCTCATCATCCAAAACGTATATAGGGTGGCCCATTACGTAGATAATCGGTTTGTGTTTCCGCCTCCGACTGACACCGCCATGGCGCCGCGTCACGCCCGAACACCACCGCATATGCGGTACATCGCGGTGGGTCCGGCATTCTCGGTCGGACTGGTCAAGTGACGCAATCGGTCTCCGATGCCATCCAGGTATTGGCTGAGGAGCTCAAGAACGCCGAAGCAGCGCTGGCTGCCGATGCCGACGAACGCACCGCGCTGTCCGGCTTGGCTAATGCCGCCCGTGAGGTTCTCGAGGTATGGGGGGCATGAGCGGGCGCTGGTCGCGCTCACACCAGCCGGATACGCCTGACATCGGTGGGCGCGGACGGTATCGAACCGCCGACCGCTGGTGTGTAAAACCAGAGCTCTACCACTGAGCTACGCGCCCGTGCGGGGCAAAGATACCGTCCCGACCACTCGACGCCCAAAACGCCGATCAATGGCTCAGGCGTTCAGCGCCGCCAATGCGTCAATCCACAACCGCTGGTCACGGGCCTCACCCGGCTGCTTCATCTCGGCAAATCGAATCGTTCCGGACCGGTCGATGGCGAACGTCCCGCGGTTGGAGACACCCGCCTGGTCGTTGAACACCCCATAGGCCTGGCTGACGGCCCCGTGCGGCCAGAAATCCGAGAGCACCGGGAACAAGAACCCGCTTTGGGTGGCCCACACCTTATGGGTGGGCGCCGGCCCCACCGAGATCGCCAACACCGCACGGTGGTCGTTCTCGAAATCAGGCAGATGGTCACGCACCTCATCGAGTTCGCCTTGGCAGATGCCGGTGAAAGCCAGCGGAAAGAAGATCAGCAGCACGTCCTTGGCGCCACCAAAGTCGCTGAGGGAAACGAGTTGTCGGTTCTGGTCGGGCAGCGTGAAGTCCGGTGCGGTGCTACCGACCGGCAGCATCAGTGGCGCCCGGCCGCTCGCGACTTGGGTTGCACCAGGCGGCTGGCGCTCCAATCGCCGAGGTTGACCGACGAGGTCGGCATCAGACCCGCGGTGGGCGCGGACTCGGCGATCTCGGCGGGCTGCACGTGGCCGGGCTTGCCGGTCTTGGGTGTGAGCACCCAGATCACACCGTCGTCGGCCAGCGAGGCGATCGCGTCCATCAGGGTGTCCACCAGGTCGCCGTCGTCGTCGCGCCACCACAGCAAGACGACGTCAACCACCTCATCGGTGTCTTCGTCGAGCAGTTCACCACCGCATACATCTTCGACATCGGCTCGGATGTCGTCGTCGGCGTCCTCGTCCCAACCCCACTCCTGGACAACCTGCCCTGATTGGATGCCCAATTTGCGGGCAAAACTCGGGGCGTCATCCGCGGCGACCACCGTGCGACCTCCTTGTCAGTTTTCTGCGAGCGTCAACGACGCAGTCCGATGCAATTTATCGTCGCATAGCACGTAGCGTTGCACATCAGCTGACTCAAAGAGACGCCCGGCAGAGCTTCACGGCCGTGGTCTTGGTGTCGTTGAGCTGATTGACGCGCTGATTGAACTGGTCGATCCCGGCGTGTGCGCGAATTGCACCCGCCACGTCACGTGCGGCGTCGTTGTAGGCGTTGAGCGCCTCACGCAGCTGCTGGGAGACCGGGCCCTTGATATCCCCCGCGACGGCCTCGGCGCTGTGCGTAAGGGCGTCGATCGCGGGCTGCTCGGTGACCGTGGTGTCGCGGCCCTGGTTGGTCGCGGCCACATAGTCGTTCACCTTGTCGACAGCCTCTTTACTGCTTTCGGCGAAGGCCTTGCACACCTGGAAGATGGCTTGGGTCGTCAGCGACTGCTGATGCCGCGACTCCCGGATGCTGGAAGTGACCGAGGACTCCGACACCGACACCGACACCGACGCCCGGTAGGCCGGTGCGATCGCGAGGTCAGCGCCCGGCGAGCCGTCGGTGACGGTCGTACATCCGACTACAGCGATCAGGACAGCCGCGACACAACCTGCCGCCCGCGCAGCCGAGGGCCATCCGGGCCAGCCGAGCCATCCGATCCGCACAGGTTATGACGTTACCGGGTGACGTCGGCAGGTGTCGTCGGCCGCCACGATCGCAGCATCGCGGACCCGCTTGGCCCGGGACTGCGCGGCGCGACATCCGGTGCGGCACGATAGGAGTAACCCCCACCAGGGCCGCAGCACCGAGACCCCGCCAAGGACGTCAATCCGTGACGGCTCGATCAGCCACCAGCCGGTCAGCCGCCTACAAAGGAGTAGTGCGTTGACCACCGAGTTCGTCCGTCACGATCTGGCGAAGAATCCAACCGGCACAAGCGAACCCGACCGCGTCCGGGTGATCCGCGAAGGCGTCGCGTCGTACCTGCCGGACATCGATCCGGAGGAGACCGCCGAGTGGCTGGAGTCCTTCGACCAGCTTCTGGAGCGCTCCGGCCCGGCGCGGGCGCGCTACCTGATGCTGCGGTTGCTGGAGCGGGCCGGCGAACAGCGGGTGGCGCTGCCGGCGCTGACTTCGACCGATTACGTCAACACCATCCCGACCGAGTTGGAGCCATGGTTCCCCGGCGACGAGGACGTCGAACGTCGCTACCGCGCCTGGATCAGGTGGAACGCGGCCATCATGGTGCACCGCGCCCAACGCCCGGGAGTTGGTGTGGGCGGCCATATTTCGACCTACGCATCGTCTGCGGCGCTCTACGAAGTCGGGTTCAACCACTTCTTCCGCGGCAAGTCCCATCCCGGCGGCGGGGACCAGGTGTTCATCCAGGGCCACGCCTCCCCCGGTATCTACGCCCGGGCTTTCCTGGAGGGCCGGCTGAGCACCGACCAACTCGACGGCTTCCGGCAGGAGCACAGCCATCCCGGTGGCGGCCTGCCGTCCTACCCGCACCCCCGGCTGATGCCCGACTTCTGGGAGTTCCCGACGGTCTCGATGGGGCTGGGCCCGATGAACGCCATCTACCAGGCCCGGTTCAACCACTATCTGCACGACCGCGGTCTCAAGGACACCTCCGACCAGCACGTGTGGGCGTTCCTGGGCGACGGCGAAATGGACGAGCCGGAAAGCCGCGGCCTGGCCCACGTGGCCGCACTGGAAGGGCTGGACAACCTGACCTTCGTGGTCAACTGCAACCTGCAGCGCCTGGACGGCCCGGTGCGCGGCAACGGCAAGATCATCCAGGAGCTCGAGTCGTTCTTCCGCGGCGCCGGGTGGAACGTCATCAAGGTGGTGTGGGGCCGAGAGTGGGATGCGCTGCTGCACGCCGACCGCGACGGCGCACTGGTGAACCTGATGAACACCACGCCCGACGGCGACTACCAGACGTATAAGGCGAACGACGGCGCCTACGTCCGGGACCACTTCTTCGGCCGCGACCCGCGCACCAAAGCGCTCGTCGAGCCGATGACCGACTCCGAGATCTGGAACCTCAAGCGCGGCGGCCACGACTACCGCAAGGTCTACGCCGCCTATCGCGCCGCCGTGGACCACCACGGTCAGCCGACGGTGATCCTGGCCAAGACCATCAAGGGGTACTCGCTGGGTGCACACTTCCAGGGCCGCAACGCCACCCACCAGATGAAAAAGCTTGCAGCCCAAGACCTCAAGGACTTTCGCGACGCCATCCGGATCCCGATCAGCGACGAGCAACTCGAACAGGATCCGTACCTGCCGCCGTACTACCACCCCGGCCCGGAGGCCCCGGAGATCCGCTACCTGCTGGAACGGCGCCACGCGCTGGGCGGCTTCATCCCCGAGCGGCGCACCAAGACCAAGACGCTGCGGCTGCCGGGTCGCGATATCTACGCACCCCTGAAAAAGGGATCGGGACACCAGGAAGTCGCCACCACGATGGCGACGGTCCGGACGTTCAAAGAACTGTTGCGCGACAAAGAGATTGGGCCGCGCATCGTGCCGATCATCCCGGACGAGGCTCGCACGTTCGGAATGGACTCGTGGTTCCCGTCGCTGAAGATCTACAACCGCAACGGCCAGCTTTACACCGCCGTCGACGCCGATCTCATGCTGGCCTACAAGGAAAGCGAGACCGGCCAGATCCTGCACGAGGGCATCAACGAAGCCGGGTCAGTCGCCTCGTTCACCGCCGCCGGCACGTCGTATTCGACTCACAACGAGCCGATGATCCCGATCTACATCTTCTATTCGATGTTCGGCTTCCAGCGGACCGGCGACGGGCTGTGGGCCGCCGCGGACCAGATGACGCGCGGCTTCCTGCTCGGTGCCACCGCCGGCCGCACGACGCTGACCGGCGAAGGCCTCCAGCATGCCGACGGTCATTCGCTGCTGCTGGCGGCGACCAACCCGGCGGTGCTGTCCTATGACCCCGCGTTCGCGTTCGAGATCGCCTACATCATCGAAGGCGGCCTGGCCCGCATGTTCGGCGAGCAGCCGGAGAACATCTGCTACTACCTGACCATCTACAACGAGCCCTACGTGCAGCCGGCGGAGCCGGCCAACTTCGACCCCGACGGCGTGCTGCGCGGCATCTACCGCTACCGGCCGGCCACCGAAAGCCGCACCAACACCGCCGGCATCCTGGCTTCCGGGGTCGCGATGCCCGAAGCGCTGCGGGCCGCCGAGATGTTGGCCGCCGACTGGGACGTCGCAGCCGACGTGTGGTCGGTGACGAGCTGGAGCGAGCTCAACCGCGACGGCGTCGCCATCCAGAAACAGCAGCTGCGGCATCCAGACCAGCCGGCCGGCGAGCCCTACGTGACGCAGGCGCTGGGCACCTCGACCGGCCCGTTCATCGCCGTGTCGGACTGGATGCGGGCCGTCCCGGAGCAGATCCGGCCGTGGGTGCCGGGCACCTACGTCACGCTGGGCACCGATGGGTTCGGCTTCTCCGACACCCGGCCGGCCGCCCGCCGCTACTTCAACACCGACGCCGAATCACAGTGCGTCGCGGTGCTCGAAGCGCTGGCCCGCGACGGCGAGATCGACCCGTCGGTGCCGGTAGCGGCCGCGCGGCAGTACCGCATCGACGACGTGCAGGCCGCCCCCGCGCAAACCTCCGACCCCGGCCCGGGCGCCTGACGCTGGGCCGCGCTTAGCGGAACCTTCCATAAAAGTGGCGTAGCTTTTAGGGATGGCCGACAAGGACTTCCCGACGGCAGGTACGACACTGGGATTGCTGGACAGCGTCCCGGAATCGCTGCTGCGGCGGTTGAAGCAGTATTCCGGTCGGTTTTCCACCGAGGCCGTGCGGGTGATGCAGGACCGGTTGCCGTTCTTCGCCGAGCTGGAGGCCTCCCAGCGAGCCAGCCTGGCGCTGGTCGTACAGACCGCCGTCGCCAACTTCGTGGAGTGGATGACCGACCCCAGCAGCAACGTCAACTACACCGCGCGGGCCTTCGAATTATTGCCGCAGGATTTGACCCGACGGATGCCGTTGCGCCACTCGGTGGAAATGATTCGGGTCACGCTGGAGTACTTCGAAGAAGTCGCCCCACTGCTGGCCCGTTCCGACGAGCAGCTGACCGCGCTCACGGTGGGCATCCTGAAGTACAGCCGAGACCTCGCTTTCAGCGCCGCCACCGCCTACGCCGACGCCGCCGAGGCCCGGGGGAACTGGGACAGCCGGATGGAGGCCAGCGTCGTCGACGCCGTGGTGCGCGGGGACACCGGGCCGGAGCTGCTGTCCCGGGCCGCGGCACTGAACTGGGATACCACCGCACCCGCGACCGTCGTGGTGGGAACTCCGCCGCCCGGCCGCGAAAGCCATGCCAGCCAAGATGTCCGGGACATCGCAGCCCGTCACGGCCGCGCCGCACTCACCGACGTGCACGGCACGTATCTGGTGGCGATCGTGTCCGGACAGTTGACCCAGACCGAGAAGGTTTACGACGCCTTGATGGACGCCTTCTCCGACGGACCCGTGGTCATCGGCCCGACAGCGCCGATGCTGACCGCGGCCTACCACAGCGCCAGCGAGGCCATCTCCGGGATGAATGCCGCGACGGGCTGGCGGGGTGCACCGCGGCCGGTCCTGGCCCGTGAACTGCTGCCCGAGCGGGCGCTGATGGGCGACGCATCGGCCGTCGCGGCGTTGCACACCGACGTGATGCGACCGCTCGCCGACGCCGGTCCCACCCTCACTGAGACGCTGGACGCCTATCTCGACTGCGGCGGGGCGATCGAATCGTGTGCCCGCAAGTTGTTCGTTCATCCAAATACGGTTCGCTATCGGCTGCGCCGGATCGCCGACTTCACCGGCCGCGATCCGACCCTTCCGCGTGACGCTTACGTGCTTCGGGTGGCGGCGACCGTCGGCCACCTGACCTACCAGGCGCAGCAGTCCAGCGCTGCCAGCAGTATCGTGACGCCGGTCACCCCGCCGGTCAAAAAGGACCTGATTGTGCCGTCCAGCACTGCTGGAGCCGGTTAACAGATCGCGGCGCGATATCGAACACGTCGCATCGCGTGCTGTTTTGTGGGGTCTCCACAAAAACATAAGACAAGGTTCATAATCTGTTACACGGCACAAAAGTGTCTTCACAGTGTTCCCTTAATAACGTGATTGCATTGCTGGCGCCCGGACAAGGGTCGCAAACCGAGGGGATGCTGTCGCCGTGGCTGGAATTGCCCGGCGCCGCAGACCGCCTGGCGTCCTGGTCCGCCGCCAGTGGGCTCGACCTGGCGCGGCTGGGCACCACCGCCTCGACCGAGGAAATCACCAACACAGCGATCGCCCAGCCGCTGATCGTGGCCGCGACGCTGCTCGCCCACCAGGAGCTGACCACGCGCGGCCTGCTCGCCGACAGAGAACTCGTCGTGGCCGGTCACTCGGTCGGTGAAATCGCCGCCTACGCGATCGCCGGAGTGCTCTCCGCTGACGACGCCGTGGCACTGGCCGCCACCCGCGGTGCGGAAATGGCCAAAGCCTGCGCCAACGAGCCGACCGGAATGTCGGCGGTGCTCGGTGGCGACGAGGCAGAGGTCCTGGCGCGTCTCGATCAACTCGACCTGGTCGCGGCCAACCGCAATGCCGCCGGCCAGATCGTGGCGGCCGGTCGACTGAGCGCGCTGGACAAGCTGGCCGAAGACCCGCCGGAGAAGGCCCGGGTACGCGCGTTGGGCGTCGCGGGCGCCTTCCACACCGAGTTCATGGCCTCGGCCCTCGAGGGCTACGCCGCAGCGGCGCAGAACGTGGCGACCTTCGAGCCGACCGCCACTCTGCTGTCCAACCGCGACGGCCAGCCGGTCAGCTCGGCCGCCGATGCAATGGAAAAGCTTGTCGCACAACTCACCCGGCCGGTGCGCTGGGACCTGTGCTCCGAGACGCTGCGCCAACGCAGCGTGAGGGCGATTGTCGAGTTCCCACCGGCGGGGGCTCTATCCGGCATCGCCAAGCGTGAACTCCGCGGGACACCGACGCGTGCCGTCAAGACCCCCGCGGACTTGGACGGTTTGGCCGAGCTGTAACCCCCGAAAAAGTTGGCCACCAGGCCACCTCAGCAAATCTGTTCGCTATTACAACCGCACAAATCACGTCAATCAGCAGTACACAACACATTACGAAGGGAAACACAACGTGTCCGTCAGCCAGGAAGAAATCATCGCCGGTATCGCCGAGATCATCGAAGAGGTCACCGGTATCGAGCCCTCGGAGATCACCCCGGAGAAGTCCTTCGTCGACGACCTCGACATCGACTCGCTGTCGATGGTGGAGATTGCCGTGCAGACCGAAGACAAGTACGGCGTGAAGATCCCCGACGAGGACCTCGCCGGTCTGCGCACGGTCGGTGACGTCGTGAACTACATCCAGAAGCTCGAGGAAGAAAACCCCGAGGCCGCCCAGGCCCTGCGCGCCAAGTTCGACGCGGACAGCCCGAAGCAGGAAGCTGACAGCAAGTGACCAAACCTTCCACTGCTAACGGCGGTTACCCCAATGTCGTGGTAACCGCCGTCACGGCGACGACTTCTATCTCGCCGGACGTCGAAGGCACGTGGAAGGGTTTGTTGGCCGGAGAATCCGGCATCCGCGTGCTCGAAGACGAGTTCGTCACGAAATGGGATCTGCCGGTCAGGATCGGCGGGCATCTCAAAGAGTCCGTCGACGACCACATGGGCCGGCTGGACCTGCGACGCATGTCCTACGTCCAGCGGCTGGCCAAGCACCTCAGTGGCCAATTGTGGGAAAACGCCGGCAGTCCCGAGGTTGACCCCGACCGGTTCACGGTCGTGGTCGGCACGGGACTGGGTGGCGCCGAGAAGATCGTCGAGAGCTATGACCTGATGAACGAGGGCGGGCCCCGCAAGGTGTCCCCGCTCGCCGTGCAGATGATCATGCCGAACGGGGCCGCGGCCGTCGTCGGTCTGCAGCTCGGCGCCCGCGCCGGAGTGATGACCCCGGTGTCGGCCTGTTCGTCGGGCTCGGAAGCCATCGCGCACGCGTGGCGCCAAATCGTCATGGGCGACGCGGACTTTGCGGTCTGCGGTGGCGTCGAGGGCAACATCGAGGCACTGCCGATTGCGGCGTTTTCGATGATGCGGGCGATGTCGACGCGCAACGACGATCCCGAAGCGGCATCCCGGCCGTTCGATAAGGAGCGGGACGGGTTCGTGTTCGGTGAGGCCGGCGCGATGATGATCATCGAAACCGAAGAGCACGCCAAGGCCCGGGGCGCCAAGCCGTTGGCCCGCTTGATGGGTGCCGGCATCACGTCGGACGCTTTCCACATGGTGGCCCCGGCCGCCGACGGCATCTGCGCGGGACGGGCGATGGCCCGCTCCTTGGAACTGGCAGGCCTGTCCCCCAAGGACATCGACCACATCAACGCGCATGCGACGGCCACTCCGATCGGCGACACCGCCGAGGCCAATGCGATCCGGGTCGCCGGCTGTCAAGATGCCGCGGTCTACGCGCCCAAGGGGGCGCTCGGCCACTCCATCGGCGCCGTGGGAGCGCTGGAGTCGATCCTGACGGTGCTTGCGCTGCGCGACGGCGTCATTCCGCCGACACTTAACTACACAACGCCCGACCCGGAGATCGACCTCGACGTCGTCGCGGGCGAGCCACGTTATGGCGAGTACCAGTACGCCATCAACAACTCGTTCGGTTTCGGCGGACACAACGTCGCACTCGCCTTCGGACGGTACTGAGCACGTTAGACGTCGGGCGGCGGCACGAGCCGACGAAGGCGGCCCCAGCAGCAGCCCGACTACCAGGAAGGAAGCGTTCGCAGCACCCATGACTAGATCGTCGAAGTTGGCTACGGGCAACGGTTTTCCCGACATCGTCGTCACCGGCATCGCCATGACGACCGCTGTCGCAACTGATGCAGAGAACACCTGGAAGATGCTGCTGGACGGCCAAAGCGGGATCCGGACCCTCGATGACCCGTTCGTCGAGGAGTTCGACCTGCCGGTCCGCATCGGCGGGCACCTGCTCGAGGAGTTCGACAGTCAGCTGGACCGCGTCGAGAACCGCCGGATGGGCTACCTGCAGAAGATGGCCACGGTGCTGAACCGGCGGGTCTGGGAGAACGCCGGCGCGCCGGAAGTAGACACCAACCGCTTGACGGTGTCCGTCGGGACCGGCCTGGGATCATCCGAAGAGCTGATCTTCGCCTACGACGGCATGCGCGAACGTGGCATGAAAGCCGTCTCTCCGCTGGCCATTCAGATGTACATGCCCAACGGTGCGGCCGCAGCCATCGGCCTGCAGCAGCACGCCAAAGCCGGTGTAATGACCTCGATCTCGGCGTGCGCCTCCGGTTCGGAGGGCATCGCCCGCGCCTGGCAGCAGATCGCACTCGGCGAAGCCGACATCGCGATCTGCGGTGGCGTCGAAACCAGAATCGAAGCCGTGCCGATCGCCGGGTTCGCCCAGATGCGCATCGTGATGTCGACCAACAACGACGACCCGGCCGGCGCCTGCCGCCCCTTCGATAAGGACCGGGACGGGTTCGTCTTCGGCGAGGCCGGTGCGCTGATGGTCATCGAAACCGAGGAACACGCCAAGGCCCGCGGCGCCAACATCCTGGCCCGGGTGATGGGGGCCAGCGTCACCTCCGACGGCTTCCACATGGTGGCACCGGATCCCAACGGCGAGCGGGCCAGCCACGCCATGTCCCGATCGATCGAGCTCGCCGGCCTGACACCGGCCGACATCGGCCACATCAACGCCCACGCCACCGGCACCTCGGTCGGCGACCTGGCCGAGGGCAAGGCCATCAACAGAGCGCTGGGACCACACGGCGGCAACGCGGCGGTGTACGCACCCAAGGGCGCACTGGGCCACTCCGTCGGCGCGGTTGGCGCTGTCGAATCGATCCTGACCGTGCTCGCGCTGCGCGACCAGGTCATCCCGCCCACCCTGAACCTGGAGAACCTCGACCCGGAGATCGATCTCGACGTTGTCGCGGGCAAGCCGCGGACAGGCAACTTCGAATACGCCATCAACAATTCGTTCGGTTTCGGTGGGCACAACGTGGCGCTGACCTTCGGCCGTTACTAACCCCGGATCCGCGAACAGCAATGAGACGAGGAAACCTGCGATGACGACCCTGGCCCCTGAGGCAATCGACGAGTCGCTCGACCCGCGCGACCCGCTGTTACGACTGAGCAGGTTCTTCGACGACGGCAGCATCCGGCTGCTCCACGAGCGTGACCGCTCCGGCGTGCTCGCCGCAGGCGGAACCGTCAACGGCGTGCGCACCATCGCTTTTGCCACCGACGGCACCGTGATGGGCGGCGCCATGGGGCTCGAGGGCTGCACTCACATCGTCAACGCCTACGACACCGCGATCGAGGAGCAGAGCCCGATCGTGGGCATCTGGCACTCCGGCGGAGCCCGGCTGGCCGAGGGCGTGAAGGCCCTGCACGCTGTCGGGCTGGTCTTCGAGGCGATGATCCGGGCGTCCGGCTTCATCCCGCAGATCTCCGTCGTGGTCGGTTTCGCCGCCGGCGGCG
>JAVHWH010000024.1:0-2565 GCA_032159915.1 Mycobacterium sp. | reverse complement strand
CAGCTCGTACAAGATCAGCGGCACCGCCAGTGGCGTAGACATGGCCAACCCGATGGCAGGCCAGGTCAACAAGCCGTTCGAACTCGACGTCACTTGCCCCTAGTACCGGTCCCGTCCCGGCCACCGTCGGTCGCCCCTAACGACTTCGGTGGCTGGGCGGCCGGTTCGCACCCACTGATCAAAGGAACGTTTCGATGAATACCAACAACAAACCCTTCGTTCTGCTGGCCGCAGCGATCGCGGCGCTGTTCGCCATCTCATTCGTAGTGCGCTTCGTCGCGCTGAGCGAAATGGGCCTGCCCGGGGGCTGGATGCTGTTCCTCTTCCTGCCGGCCGGTGGCATCGGTCTGCTCGTCGTGCTGTTACGCCTGGGCGTACTCACGAGCTTCAGTCAAAATGTCAGCGCATTCAACCCGGCACCGCCCGCCCCGACGAAGTCGCAGCGACTGCAGGAGATCGAGAACCTGCGCGTCAGCGGCGCACTGTCTGAGGACGAGTACACCGCTGAGCGCAGCCGGATCATCTCCAGCATCTGAACCGGGCGGCGTCCTCAGCTGATCGCGTAATCGCTCAGCGGAAAGTTCGACGCCTCCGCGATTGCGGTCGAGGTTGCCATCGGTCGCAACAGCGACGGTTCTCCGCTTGGATTGAAGTAGTAGGAACGCGAGGTGGCGCAATTGCCGATCTTCCACAGCGAATCGCCCAGCAATTCCGTCATCCGGTCGAGGTAGCGCGCGTTGGCTTCCTCAGTCACCTCGAAGGTATCGGCACCCTGTCGTCTGAGTTCGGTGAAAAGCCGCTCCATCAGCCGCATCTGGTATTCCATGGTGTTGAAGAAGTTGAGTCCCAGAAAAGCGAACGGGCTGGCCAGGCTGAGGTAGTTCGGGAAGTAGGGCATCGAGACGCCTTGATAGGCCTGGAATCGCGTGTCCCGCCACCACTTTCCGAGGTTGCGGCCGTCGCGGCCGATCACCTCGATGGCTGGGAAGTTGGCCTCCCAGAGGTCGAAACCGGTGGCGAGCACCAGGGTGTCGATGTGGGTCTTCGATCCGTCGGCGTTGACGATCCCATCGGCCTCGACGCGTTCGATTCCCTCAGCCTGCAGATGAACATGCGGTTTGGCGAGGGTGCGGAAGTAGCTGTTGGAGAACGTCGGCCGCTTACACCCGATGTCGTAGTCGGGGGTGAGCTTGCGGCGCAGTTCCTTGTCGCGGATCGCCACGAACTGGTTGATCTTGCACAGATCCATCGCCGAGATGTTGAGCCGCCGGAACAGCGGAACCCGGTATCGCACCACGCCGACCGTGATCATCAATTCATAGATGGTGTCGGTGATGGTCCGGATCATCCGCTGGGTCCACGGTAGACGCGCGAAAATCTTTTTGACCCGACCGGAAAACCGCAGGTCGACCTTGGGCGCCACCCAGATCGGGGTGCGCTGGTACACGGTGAGCTCGGCGGCTTTCTCGGCGAGTTTGGGGATCAGCTGGACCGCGGTTGCGCCGGTTCCGATGATCCCGACCCGGCGGCCGGTCGGATCGAAGTCGTCCTCCCACTCGGTGGTGTGGATGACCTTGCCCTCGAACGTGGTGATACCCGCGATGTCGGGCACCTTGGGCTGGGACAGGAACCCGGTCGCGGTGATCAGGTAGCGCGCCGACAACACCTCGCCACCCGACAGGGCGACGTGCCAGCGACGGGCGTCGTCGTCCCAGCGGGCGCTTTCCACCACGGTGTTGAATCGCATGTGCCGGCGCACGTCGTACTTGTCGGCCACCCCCGCCGCGTACTGCTTGATTTCCGGCCCTGGGGTGAACAACCGTGACCAGTTCGGGTTGGGTTCAAAGAAGTAGGAGTAGGTGGTGGTGGGGACATCGACTGCCAGGCCGGGGTAGTGATTGACATGCCAGGTCCCGCCGAGATCGTCCTCTCGGTCGACGATGACGAAGTCGTCGATCCCCAGGCGCTTGAGCTGGACAGCCGCCCCGATCCCGCCGAAGCCGGCACCGACGATGAGAACCTCGAATTGCTCCGAACCCATGTCACGACAATATACGCAGTACCCACGGTACCGGTAAAACACCGGGCCGGTTCTAGCCGGAAGTCTGCTTCTTCCGCTTGGCGCCCATCGCTTCATTGGCCGCCTGAAGAGCGGCGTTGTCGTCTTGAAGGGTCAGGATGCGCCCGATGCCCGCCAAATTGACACCCGCATCAAGCAACTCACTGATGCGCCGAAGCCGAGTCAGGTCCTCGGCGCTGTAGCGGCGAGTTCCGCCGTCGCTGCGCGACGGACTAAGCAGTCCGTGGCGCTCGTAGAGGCGCAAAGACTGGACCGCGACGCCGGAGAGCTCGGCGGCGATCGAGATCCCGTAGACACCGTGGTCCGCGGGAGGCGTCGCTGTCTTATCGGTTCGATCGATCATGAAAGCATCCTCGGCCCATATGTACAGAAAATCTTTGTATCACACTTGCGTCTACCTCGCACAGCTGCTATATCAAACCTGTGTCAACAGACACAGGTTTCGTATCGAAATCGAAAGGATTGGAGACCAGAGGTGACCACCA
>JAVHWH010000009.1:0-5542 GCA_032159915.1 Mycobacterium sp. | reverse complement strand
GTACGGAGTCGCGGTACTTGCCGTTCCACTCGGTCCACAGCGGCGGGAACTGGCCGACCTGGTAGCCGTCCTCGCCGGCGTCCCAGGGCTCCGCGATCAGCTTGACCCGGCTGACCACCGGATCCTGGTTGACCAGCTCGAAGAACGCCGACAGGCGGTCCACGTCGTGGAACTGGCGGGCCAGCGCGGACGCGAGGTCGAACCGGAACCCGTCGACGTGCATCTCGGTAATCCAGTACCGCAGAGAGTCGGTGATCAACTGCAGCGGGAACGGCCGGCGCGTATCGAATGTGTTGCCGCAGCCGGTGTAGTCGACATACACCGACGGGTCGCCGTCCAGCAGCCGGTAGTACGAACCGTTGTCGATGCCGCGGAACTCGTGCAACAGGACCCGACGGTAAGTCAGGCGAAGCTGATCGCCGAACCGTGGGACGTCGGGCCCGGCGGATACCAGGTCGGCAACTTCCCGGGTGTGTGGACCGAGTGGAACGGGAAGTATCGCGATACTGTGCGTGACTATTGGCGGGGCGAGCCCGCGACACTAGGCGAGTTCGCTTCCCGGCTGACCGGGTCGTCGGACCTTTACGAGGCGACCAGTCGTCGGCCCGGCGCCAGCATCAACTTCGTCACCGCCCACGACGGGTTCACTCTCAACGACCTGGTCTCCTACAACGAGAAACACAACGAAGCCAACGGTGAACACAACCGTGACGGCGAAAGCCACAACCGGTCCTGGAACTGCGGCGTCGAGGGCCCGACCGATGACCCGGAAATCCTGAAGCTACGCAGCCGGCAGATGCGCAACATCATGGCCACCCTGATGGTCAGCCAGGGCACGCCGATGATCGCGCACGGCGATGAGATCGGCCGCAGCCAGCAGGGCAACAACAACGTCTACTGCCAGGACTCCGAATTGTCTTGGATGGATTGGTCATTGGTCGACACGAACAGCGACCAGCTCGAGTTCACCCGCAAAGTCACGGCGCTGCGCACAAACCACCCGGTGTTTCGCCGTCGCCGGTTCTTCGACGGCGAGCCCATTCGCAGCGGTGACGAAGTCCGTGACATCGCCTGGCTCACACCGGCCGGCAAGGCAATGCGACCCCAGGACTGGGGTGGCGAATTCGGCAAGAGCATCGCAGTGTTCCTCAACGGCGAGGCGATACCCGAACCGAATGCCCGCGGTGAACGGGTCGTCGACGATTCGTTTTTGATGTGCTTCAACGCCCATGACCACGAAGTCGACTTCGTGATCCCGCCCGACGATTACGCCACAGAATGGACGGCCGTGCTGGACACCACCGACCCCACCGGCTCGGTGACGCTTGTCGTGCGCGACGGCGACGAAGTGTCACTGCCCGCGCGGGCCTTACTCGTGTTCCGTAAGACGAAGTAGCGCATGGTATTTCCGTTACTATCCACTTACCGTCTGCAGCTGCGCGGTGCTGCCAGCGGCTTTGCCTTCACCTTCGCCGACGCCGAAAATCTGCTCGACTACTTCGACGATCTCGGCGTCTCACACCTGTACCTGTCGCCGATTCTGACCCCGGTCGCCGGATCGACACACGGTTACGATGTCGCCAACCCGACGACAGTGTCCGCCGAACTCGGCGGCCCGGAGGGATTGGCACGACTGGCCGCAGCGGCGCGGTCGCGCGGCCTGGGCTTGATCGTCGACATCGTGCCCAACCATGTCGGGGTGGACAAGCCGGAGCAGAATCCCTGGTGGTGGGACGTGCTGCAGCACGGCCAGTCGTCGGAGTACGCGTCGTTCTTCGACATCGACTGGGAGCTCGGCGATGGCCGGATTGTGCTGCCGCTGCTGGGTTCTGACGACGATGTCGCCGATCTCACGGTTGACGGCGATCTACTACGGCTGGGTGATCTCGCACTGCCGATCGCGCCGGGCACCGGTGAGGGCACCGGTCCCGAGGTACACGACCGTCAGCATTACCGGCTGATCGGTTGGCGCAACGGCGTGTGCGGGTATCGCCGCTTCTTCTCGATCACCTCGCTGGCCGGGCTGCGCCAGGAAGACCGCAGGGTGTTCGACACCAGCCACGCCGAAGTGGCGCGCTGGTTCGCCGAGGAACTCGTCGACGGGGTGCGCATCGACCATCCCGACGGACTGGCGGATCCGACCGGATACCTCGGTTGGCTGCGCGAAATGACCGGCCCCGACGCATGGATCGTGATCGAGAAGATCCTCGCCGTCGACGAGGCGCTGGATCCGTCGCTGCCAGTAGCCGGCACCACCGGATACGACGCATTGCGCGAGATCGGCGGAGTCTTCATCGATCCGCAAGGGGCGGAGGCGTTGACGGCGCTGGTCGATTCGACCGGCGTCGACTACGCGCAAATGCCGACCATGCTGGCCGATCTGAAGATTTATTCGGCTACCAAGACGCTGGCCAGCGAGCTGGCCCGGCTTCGGCGCTGCATCGTCGCGGCCGCCGGCGCTGACCACCCGCAACTGCCGGCCGCGGTGGCGGCGCTGCTGACCCACATCGATGTGTATCGCAGCGACTACCGGCAGCTAGCGGCGATACTGCCGACCGCGCTGGCCGCAACCCAGTCTGCCGCACCGGAACTCGACGTGCCGCTGCAGTTGATCGCCGCCGCGGTCGCCGGCGGCGGCGAGGCAGCGGTGCGACTGCAGCAGCTGTGCGGGGCGGTCACCGCGAAGGCCGTCGAGGACTGCCTGTTCTACCGCGACCCCCGGCTGGTGTCGCTCAACGAGGTCGGCGGTGAGCCGCAGGACTTCGGCGTAGGTCCGGCCGAATTCCATTCCCGCGCAGCCAGCCGGGCCCGGCTGTGGCCGCAGGCGATGACGACGCTGACCACCCACGACACCAAGCGCGGCGAGGACGTCCGCGCCCGCATCGGCGTCCTGTCGCAGGTGCCGTCGCTGTGGGCGGAGTTCATCAGCCGCTGGGAAACCGTTGTCCCGTCCCCCGACCCGGCCACCGGATTATTTCTGTGGCAGAACATCTTCGGCGTGTGGCCGGCCAACGGCGAGGTCACCGGCGAATTGCGCGACCGATTGCACGCCTACGCCGAGAAATCGATTCGCGAAGCGGCCTGGCACACGTCGTGGAACGACCCGGACGCGGAGTTCGAGGGCGCGGTGCACGGCTGGCTGGACGATGTGCTCGACGGCCCGGTGTTACGTGAGCTGACCAATCTGGTGGGCCGGCTCGACTCCCACGCCCAGAACGACGCTCTTGGCCAGAAGCTGCTGTCGCTGACCTCCCCGGGCATCCCCGACGTGTACCAGGGCACCGAGTTGTGGGACGACAGCCTGGTCGATCCCGACAATCGGCGCGAGGTGGACTACACCGTCCGTCGCGATGCATTGAAAACTCTGCAGCACAGCAAGATTCGGGTGGTCAAAGCTGCCCTGCAGTTGCGGCGTTCGCGACCGGACACCTTCGTGCGGGGCGGCTACCATCCGGTACTGGCCGCCGGCGCCGGCGCGGATCACGTCGTGGCATTCCGGCGCGGCGATGACGTGCTGGTCGCGGTGACCCGCTGGACGGTCCGCCTCCAGGACACCGGCTGGGGCGATACCAGGGTCACTCTGCCCGATGGCCGATGGACCAGTGCCATCACGGGCGCAGTGGTCAGTGGGACGTTGCCGGTTGCCGACTTGTTCGCTGAGCTGCCGGTCGCACTACTGGAGCGCGCTGATGCGTGAATTCGCCGTATGGGCGCCCAAACCCGACACCGTCCGGCTCGATGTCGACGGGGCGGTGTCGCCGATGGTTCGCGGCGACGACGACTGGTGGCGGGCGACCGTCGAGGCAGCGCCGGACGCGCGCTACGGCTATCTGCTCGACGACGATGCCAAGCCGCTACCCGACCCGCGGTCGCCCCGCCAGCCCGACGGCGTGCATGAGCGTTCACAACTGTGGGAGCCCACCCCGGGAAGTTGGACGGACAGCGATTGGGCCGGTCGCTCGGTGCAGGGCGCCGTGATTTACGAGTTGCACATCGGGACCTTCACGCCGGCCGGCACTTTCGACGCGGCCATCGACAAGCTGGACTACCTGGTCGATCTCGGCGTCGACTTTGTCGAGGTGATGCCGGTCAACGCGTTCTCCGGCACGCACGGGTGGGGATATGACGGCGTGCTGTGGTACGCCGTCCACGAACCCTACGGCGGGCCGGACGGTTTGGTCCGATTCGTCGACGCCTGCCACCACCGAGGACTGGGCGTGTTGATCGACGCGGTGTTCAACCACCTCGGGCCGTCGGGCAACTACCTGCCGCGGTTCGGGCCGTACCTTTCGTCGGCCAGCAACCCGTGGGGCGAAGGCATCAACGTCGCCGACGCCCAGTCGGACGAGGTACGCCGCTACATCATCGACTGTGCGCTGCGCTGGATGCGGGACTTCCACGCCGACGGCCTGCGACTGGACGCGGTGCACGCCCTCTTCGACACCACCGCGATCCACATACTCGAGGAGCTGGCCGCCGAAACCGACGCCCTTGCTGCGGAACTCGGCCGGCCGTTGTCCCTGATCGCCGAGAGCGATCTCAACGACCCGCGAATGATCACCCCGCGCTCGCAGCATGGCCTAGGCATGACCGCGCAGTGGGCTGATGACATTCACCACGCCATCCACACGGCGGTATCCGGCGAGCGGCAAGGCTATTACGCCGACTTCGGCTCGTTGGCCACCTTGGCGACAACGTTGCGCCGCGGCTTCTTTCATGCCGCCACCTACTCCTCGTTCCGTCAGCGGCGTCACGGCAGACCACTGGACACCACCGAGCCATCAGGGACACCGGCCACCCGGCTGCTGGCTTACACCTGCACCCATGACCAAGTCGGCAACCGCGCGCTCGGCGACCGGCCGTCGCAAAACCTGAGCTATGGCCAGCTGGCTATCAAGGCCGCGTTGGTACTGACGTCGCCCTACACGGCGATGCTTTTCATGGGTGAGGAATGGGGAGCATCGACGCCGTTTCAATTCTTCAGCTCGCATCCGGAACCTGAGCTGGCCCGCGCCACCGCCGAGGGACGCAAGCGGGAGTTCGCCGATCACGGGTGGAATGCCGACGACATCCCCGATCCGCAGGACCCGCAGACCTTCCAGCGGTCGAAGCTGGACTGGTCTGAATCCGACAGCGCAGACCACGCGAAACTGCTCGGGGTGTATCGAGCGCTGATTGCGTTGCGGCGCAACGAAAGTGATCTGGGTGATCCCTGGCTGGACGACCTGGACGTCGGGCACGATGAATCCGGCCGCTGGATCGCGCTGCACCGCGGCAGTCTGACCGTGGCCTGCAACCTGGGCGCGGACCCGGTGCCGGTGCCGTTCACCGGTGAGGTGGTGCTCGGTTCGGAACCGATCAGCGCCGGCGAGCGGAGCACCGATCTACCGTCGCACTCGTTCGTGATCCTGCGCACTGTGGATAACTGACTACCGGCGTCGTCCGCCACCGCTGATGATCCGCGGATGAGCCATTCTGAATTGTTACCGATTCCGCCCATCCAGACGGCCTGCGACCCGGTCTATTCGACGCAGGACCTGCG
>JAVHWH010000004.1:0-3156 GCA_032159915.1 Mycobacterium sp. | reverse complement strand
ATCTCCTGCAGAGTGCCGTCTAAGTTGTTCTCCCGCAACAACTCTCGACGCCGTCGATTGGCTTCGGCGGCCAGCCGGTCGGCTCCGGTCAGGTTCTTGGTACCGCGGCGCAGCAGTTCCGACAGGGCCCGGCGCGGCGACGTGCCGCCCATGACGTCCTGCCCGATCTGTTCGAGCGCCTCACGCAGATCCACCGGCGGCGCCAAGGGATCCGGCCCGCCGGTGTACGCCGAGTACCGCGACGAGTGACCCTTGACATGTTTAGCCATAAACGGTTTCGCCTTCCCCGGACGCCTTATCGATGCGCTTGGCCAGATACAGCGCCTCCAAGGCCAGTTCGAGAGCCGCGGCACGCTCGCCTTCTGAGTCGGCACCGAGCCGCTTGGCGATCGCGTCGATGACCGGCAGATTCGGCAGCGCCGCCAGCACATCCTTGGCCGAGACCCGCTCACCGGTCGTCACGGCCGAGCCGCCCTCGACCGCGGACACCAGCGGCCCGACGTCGATGCCGCCGAGCGCTCGCGACGCGGTGTCGGCGGTGGCGCGGCGCAGCAGGTGCTCCAGCACCGCCTGCTCGCGGCCTTCCTCGCCGGACTCGAACTCGAGCTTGCCTCGCAGCACGTCGATCACCGTGCTCAAGTCGACCACCCGGGCCACCGGGTCGGTCTCGCCGAGAACCGCGCCACGATGCCGCGCGGAAGCAGCGACGGTTTCGGCCGCGGCGATCGCGAACCGCGCCGACACACCCGATCGCTGGTCGACCGAGCTGGACTCCCGCAGGTAGCGGGCGAACCTGGCGATCACCTGGGTCAGGTACTCCGGCACCTGAGCGCTCAGATGCGCCTCCTGTCTGATCACCGCGACCTCGGCGTCGAGTTCGAGCGGATAGTGCGTGCGGATCTCGGCGCCGAACCGGTCCTTGAGCGGGGTGATGATGCGCCCACGGTTGGTGTAGTCCTCGGGGTTGGCGCTGGCCACCACGAGCACGTCCAGCGGCAGCCGCAAGGTATAGCCGCGGACCTGGATGTCGCGCTCCTCCATCACGTTGAGCATCGACACCTGGATCCGCTCGGCCAGGTCGGGCAGCTCGTTGACCGCGACGATGCCGCGATGCGCCCGCGGGATCAGCCCGTAGGCGATGGTCTCCGGGTCGCCCAGGCTGCGCCCTTCGGCGACCTTGATCGGGTCGATGTCACCGACCAGGTCGGCGACGCTGGTGTCGGGAGTGGCCAGCTTCTCGGTGTAGCGCTCGCTGCGGTGCCGCCACTCGATCGGCAGGTCGTCGCCGAGCGTGGCGACCTTGCGGATCGACTCCGGCGTGATCGGGCTGTAGGGGTGCTCGCCGAGTTCGGCGCCGGCGATCACCGGCGTCCACTCATCGAGCAGGCCGGTCAGCGCGCGCAGCAAGCGGGTCTTGCCCTGGCCGCGTTCACCCAGCAGGACGAAGTCGTGACCGGCGATCAGCGCCCGCTCGAGTTGCGGCAACACGGTGTCGTCGAAGCCCAGAATTCCGGGCCAGATTTCCGGAGCGTCCGGCCCTGAAGACAGGGCGTTGAGCAGGTTTTCCCGGATTTCTTGCTTGACGCCCCGTTCACGGTGTCCGGCGGCACGCAGTTCGCCGACGGTACGGGGCAGATTATTCGCAGCGGTCACCACACCACGCTACTGACAAAACGAAAGCCCCGGCAATCGTCTCGATCCCCGGCTCTTGGACGGGCAATTAGATCGGTGTCACGCAGGGCAGGGGGCCGGTTAATGAGCGAAGTGCCGCGCGCCGGTCAGGTAGAGCGTCACGCCGGCCTGCTCCGCTGCGGCAGTCACCTCGTTGTCGCGCACCGAGCCGCCGGGGTGCACGATCGCCTTCACGCCGGCGGCGGTCAGGGTTTGCAGCCCGTCCGGGAACGGGAAGAAGGCGTCGGACGCGGCGACCGCGCCGCTGACCCGGTCCCCACCACGCTCGACAGCCAGCCGCGCCGCGTCAACCCGGTTGACCTGACCCATGCCGATGCCGATGGTGGCCCCCCCGGCGGCGATGACGATCGCGTTGGATTTCACCGCGCGGCAGGTTCGCCAGGCGAACGCCAGGTCTGCCAGGGTGGCCGGGTCGGCCGCGGCTCCGGCGGCCAGCGTCCAGTTGTCCGGGTTGTCGCCGGGCGCGTCGATCCGGTCCCGCTGTTGCACCAACAAGCCGCCGCTGATCTGACGACGCTCGGTGTCGTCGTCCATCGGTTCGGCCGCGACGAGCACCCGGACATTCTTTTTGCGGGCCAGCACGTCGACGGCGCCAGGTGCATACGCCGGCGCCACGATCACCTCGGTGAAGATCGTGCTGACGTATTCGGCCATCTCGACGCTCACCTCGGTGTTGGCCGCGATCACACCGCCGAAGGCGCTGAGCGGGTCGCACTCGTGAGCTTTGCGGTGCGCGTCAGCCACCGAGTCCGATGAGACCGCGATGCCACAGGGGTTGGCGTGCTTGATGATCGCCACACAGGTCTGCTCGTGGTCGAAGGCCGCCCGCCAGGCCGCGTCGGCGTCGGTGAAGTTGTTGTACGACATCTCTTTTCCGTGCAACTGGTCGGCCTGCGCCAGGCCGGGCCAGCCGCTGTCGTCGACGTAGAGCGCGGCTTGCTGATGCGGGTTCTCGCCGTAGCGCAGCTGGGTCGAGCGTCGCCACGTCCCGGCCACCCACTGCGGGAAGGCGGCGTCCGGCTCCTCGGGCGCCAGGGTCGACTCCATCCAGCCGGCCACCGCGACGTCGTACTCGGCAGTGTGCCGAAACGCCAGCGACGCCAGCTTCTTTCGCTCGGCCAGGGTGAACCCGCCGCTGCGCACCGCGGCCAGCACGCCGTCGTAGCCGAGCGGGTCGGTCACCACCGCGACACTGGGGTGATTCTTGGCGGACGCGCGAACCATCGACGGCCCGCCGATGTCGATCTGCTCGACGCACTCGTCGACGCCCGCGCCGGATTCGACGGTCGCGCTAAAGGGATACAGGTTGACCACCACCAACTCGAACGCCGCGATGCCGAGTTGCTCGAGGGCGGCGGCATGCTCCGGCTTACGCAGATCGGCCAGTAGACCGGCGTGCACCCGCGGGTGCAGCGTCTTGACCCGGCCGTCGAGCACCTCCGGGAAACCGGTCAGCTGCTCCAC
>JAVHWH010000350.1:0-3341 GCA_032159915.1 Mycobacterium sp. | reverse complement strand
AGTCCAGGATCACCGCCGCCCAGAACTCGACGTTGGTCTCGATCGCCCGGTCCGGCCGCCGCTCGCGCAACTCCGCCAGCGCAGCCTGCTCGACGGCCGCCGCCACCTCGTAACGCGGTGCGCCGAGCCGCTTGGCGGTGGCGCGCAGCACGCGGGCCCGCGGGTCCTCGGCGCGGTACACCCGGTGCCCGAAGCCCATCAGTTTCTCGCGACGGTCCAGGATTCCTTTGACCAGGCCGCGTGCGTCACCGGTCCGCTCGACTTCTTCGAGCATCGGCAGCACCCGGGCCGGCGCACCGCCGTGCAGCGGGCCGCTCATCGCGCCCACCGCCCCGGACAGCGACGCGGCCACGTCGGCACCGGTTGAGGCGATCACCCGCGCAGTGAACGTCGATGCGTTCATGCCATGCTCGGCGGCCGACACCCAGTAGGCGTCGACGGCCTCGACGTGTTTGGGATCCGGCTCGCCCTGCCACCGGGCCATGAAACGGGCGGTCACCGTTGGGCATTCGTCGATCACGCGCTGCGGTACGGCGGGCTGGTAGATGCCGCGGGCAGACTGCGCGACGTAGGACAGCGCCATCACCGACGCGCGAGCCAACTGGTCGCGGGCGGTGGTTTCGTCGATGTCGAGCAGCGGCTGATAGCCCCAGATCGGGGCCAACATCGCCAGACCGGCCTGCACGTCGACCCGCACGTCGCCGCTATGGATCGGCAGCGGGAACGGCTCGGCCGGCGGCAGCCCGTTGCCGAATTTTCCGTCGACCAGCAAAGCCCAGACGTCGCCGAAAGCGACCCGTTGCCCGACCAGGTCTTCGATGTCGACACCGCGGTAGCGCAGGGCGCCACCGTCCTTGTCAGGCTCGGCGATCTCGGTGGTAAACGCCACCACACCCTCGAGTCCGGCAACGAAGTTCTCCGGGACCTTGTCCGAGATGACACTCATGGCGAAATTGTCCCACGCGGCCGGGTGCCGGTTGCTACCGGTCGGTAACAAGAGACGTCGCGGGCTCTCAACTGCCGATGCCCGCTCGTAGCGTGCGGCACGCTTCGATAAAACAGCGTTGGTGGGGGTCGGGTGGAGCTACGCCGAATGCGTTGTACGGCCCGGGTAAGAGTGGTGTCGACGTTGACGACGCGCGCGGTGGGTGCGCGTCGGCGCCGCCAGGGGTTTGCGGCATCCAGTAGCGGGTCCGGTGCCCGCGACGCTATAGGGAATCCTCGATGCCACAACGTGTTTGAGCTTCTGCCCATTGCCGACCGTGGCCCCGGTACAGACGTGCTAGTTGTTCGTCGGCGGCGGTTGGGGCTGGAAAGGCTCGTACCACCACCAGTTGGCGCGCTCGCCGGTCGGTCCTGGGCACGGCGCCACCGCGGGCGGGGGTTGAGTTGGTGGGCGCGCCAGCGGTCCCGGGCTCAGTGCTCGGCCGTCGTTGTCGGTGACGACGAGGGCGGATGCGGGTCCGGTGATGGTGATCACGCCCCGATGGTGCAATCGGTGATGATAGGGGCATAGCAGCACCAGGTTGGCCAGTTCAGTGGGGCCGCCGTCTTCCCAGTGCCGGATGTGGTGGGCGTGCAGACCACGGGTGGCACCACAGCCAGGAACCCCGCACATGCGGTCGCGATGCTCCAGCGCTCGACGAAGCCGCCGGCTGATCAGGCGGGTCGCCCGGCCGGCACCAATGGGCTCGCCGTGACGTTCGAACCAGACTTCACACGTGGCATCACACGTCAGGTATCGACGTTCGGGGTCGGTGAGCAGCGGGCCCAGATGCAGTGCCGCAGCACGCTGCTCAACGTCGACATGCATCACCACCGTGGTGTGCTGCGCGTGTGGGCGTCGCGCTGCATCGGCGTCCCAGCCTGCCTCGATGAGGCGCATAAACGCCTCGCCGGTGCTCGGCAACGGTGGTCGCTGATCCGGGTCGCCCGCGCCATTGCCGTGATCGAGCTTCCACTCGGTGATCAGCGCGTCAAGGTGAGACGCCAAGGCGGCGTTGAACTTCGCGGCGTCATGGTGGTCAAGTGTGATCCGATAGCAGCTGCCCTGCTCGTTGCTGGTCGTGGTGATCGAGCGCGCGGGCTCAGGCCGAAGCTCGGGCTCAGGTCGCGGTTCCAGCCTGACCGCGGTGCGCAGCTGGTTAACCGTGGCGCAGGCCGCCAGCTGCGCGTAGTGCTCATCGGATCCCTCGCCGGCCCGCGCCGCGATAACGCCCACCTGATCTAGAGACAAGCGTCCCTCTCGCATGCCGTCAGCACAGCGTGGGAATTCCGCCAGACGGCTCGCGATAGTGGTGATCGTGTGGGCGTTTGCCGGCGAGCAACCCGTCTTCCACGCCACCAATGCAGGCACCGACCGCGCGCCGGTGGCACCCCACAATTGGTCGCGATCGATCTCGGCGACGACGTCGACGATGCGCCCATCGATCGCGTTGCGCTGACCGGTCAATTCCGCCAGCTCCTCGAACAACACCTCAAGACGCTCGCCAGGACTGGCGACCATAGCGCTGACGGATGCAACCGAAGACATGACGTCATCATCGCAGCCACCTCCGACAAGTTTTGGGCCCTCGATCGCCGATATCGAACGCGAGTAGCGTGGGCGCGATGGCGGGACCCGACAACCAGCACCTGGCAAAGATGCGCAAGGAGTACGGCTCCAAGGAACGCGATGGCAGCCCCGATCTCGACGTCGACTGGCTCGACGACGGTTGGCTTGCGCTGTTGCGCACGTGGATTGGTGACGCAGAGCGTGGCGGTGTGGCAGAACCGAACGCGATGGTGTTGGCCACCGTCAGCGACGGGAGGCCGGTCAGCCGGTCGGTGCTGTGCAAGGGCGTCGACGAAGACGGGATCGTGTTTTTCTCCAACTACGACTCGGCCAAGGGCGAGCAACTGGCCACGACCCCGTATGCGTCGGCCACCTTTCCGTGGTACCTGCTGAACCGGCAGTTCCACATCCGCGGACCGGTCACCAAAGTCGAGCCGCCGGCCACCGCGAGCTACTGGAACAACCGGCCCCGCGGCTCACAATTGGGGGCGTGGGCCTCACAGCAGTCCAAGCCGATCTCCTCGCGTGCCGCGCTGATCGATCAACTGGCCGAGGTGACCGCTCGCTTCGCCGATAAGGAGCAGGTTCCGGTACCGCCGAACTGGGGCGGGTACCGCATCGCGCCCGCCGAAATCGAGTTTTGGCAGGGTCGAGAAGACCGTCTGCACAACCGGATTCGCGTTGTCGGTGCGCGCGTCGAACGCCTGCAACCCTAGCCGGCCGGCTGACTGAGTTCATCGAAGCGGGCAAGCGCTGCGTCGAGGTCTGCCTCGTCGAAGACCTCGCA
>JAVHWH010000343.1:0-9070 GCA_032159915.1 Mycobacterium sp. | reverse complement strand
GTGGCGGTCTGCGGATGCTTTCGCAATGTGGCGACCTCCGTGAAGACGGCGCAGGGCTAGCCTCTGATGAGGGCTGTTTTCCAGCTTTGGGCCTGCCGACCCACGGAAACTTACCCTAACAAATTCTCCGCCCACCCGTCGCTAACACGCCCGGCGGCTATATCGGCGAGCTAGGACGCGACGGTGAGGCCCGTGCTGCGATGGCCGGTGCCGTACTGCCCGGTGTGCCCACCGTTGATCAAGTCGGCCACGCTGAGGACCGCGGTCACTCGGCCGGATTCGGCGTCCACATCGTCGACGGTGCTGATCACTGGGGTGACCGCGGCATCCGCCCGGGCTACCCCCACCGCGGCGGGCCCGTCCGACGAGCCATCACGCCCGGCAAGTACCACACCTGAACCGTGGGGGGCGAGTGCCGCGGCGAAGCGGGCCACGCTGACGCCCTGGTTGCCTGCGTCGTTACCCAGCGAGCCGCCGCTGATCACCACAGCGGCATTCGACGCGCCGATGTGCTGGTTGCCGTATCCGATGAAACCGGTGTCACGCAACGCCGCGAGCACGGTGTCGCGTTGTGGATCGTCGACCGGAGCGACGGCGGGATCACGGTTGATCAGCAGGGCGATGCCCAGTAGGTCGCCGGCCTGGGAGCCCTGGTCGACCAGTTGCGTGCTGAGTTGAGCGCCGGCAGGCAGGACCGACGAGTTCACCACTGAGTGCAGCTTCTCTGCGGAGTTGGCGTCGACGAATTCTTGCGTCAGCGTTACAGTCCCGTTGACCGCTCCGCCGGCCTGCCCGACGATCTTGGACACCGCGTCGACGTCTTCGTCTCTGGCGTCGGGAGCGCGGAAGATCACCAGCGATTTCCCGTTCAGTGTGTCGTGCACCATCCGGCCGGCCATCTGTGCGTCAAATGCGTTGGCAGAAGCCAGCTTTGCGTTCAGGACAGTCTTTTCGCCGTTGAGCCCGTCGACCTGGTTGTGCAGATCTTTGGCCTCGTCTCGCAATCCGGAAATCCGGGCATTGGAGAGAAGACCTGAGCCGAGTACGACTCCGACCGCCAGGGCCAGGAATACCGCAGCCAGCGAAATAGCATGTTGACGTAGAGATATCACGCCGCCACCGTCCTAGTGGATCCAGTGCTGAAACCAGAGCAAAAAGTGACTCCAATACGTGGTGGCCCAGTGCAGCACCACCGTGTCGGTACGCGACACCCACAGCGCGGCGATGATCGAGATCAGCATCGTCAAGATCAGCAGTGCTATCGCACCGCCGGAAATTCGGTTGTGATACAGCGTGGCAACGGCTTTGGCGTCGACGACTTTCTCTCCCACGCGCAGTCTGGTGAGGAAGGTCGACGGGTTGCTGTGCTGACGGGTCCGGTCGAAGAACGTCTCGATGTTGGCCCGGTGGCCTGCGGTGACCAGCAACGCCGCACCGTGGTGGTCGGCCAGCAGCAGAGCCAGGTCGGCGGGCGCGCCGGCGGCGGGGAACGTCATGGCGCCCACACCGAGATCCTGGATCCGCTCCAGGCCGGGCGCATGGCCGTCGGCATCGGCCGGAAGCACCACTTGGGCGCCGCTCTTGAGGACCTCGGTGCTCAGATTGCTGGGGTCACCGACGATGAGTTGTGGGCGATATCCGGCCTTGCGCAAGACATCGGCGCCCGTGCCGACGCCGATCAGAACTGGTTGGTACTCCTTGATGAACGGCTTGAGCCGCTTGAGGTCGTCGGCGGCATCTTCCTCCTCGGCCACCACGACAACGTGGCGGCGGCGCAGTTCGATGTCGACGTCGGGGATGCCGATGCCGTCGATCAGCAGCGGGCTCTCGCTACGGATGAACTCAATGGTGTTGCCCGCGAACGCTTCGAGGTGGGAAACCAGCCCGCTCTTGGCTTCCTGCATCAGCTCGGCGATCTCTTCGTCGGTGCGCTCGGTGCCGAGGATCAGTCGACGGTCGCCGACGTACACACCGCCGTTGTAGAGGCGGACTTTCGAGCCGTCTTTGACCTTCTTGAAGACGTCGGTGCCGGTCTCGTCGATGAGGGTGACGCCGTTGGCCAGCAGCACCTCGGGGCCCAGGTTGGGATAGCGGCCCGACACCGAGGGCGACGCGTTGACGACGGCGGCGATCTCGGCGTCGACGAGCGCGTCGGCGGTGATCCGGTCCAGATCCAGCACGTCGAGCACGGCGATGTCACCGGGGCATACCCGGCGCAACAGCCGGTCGATGTCGCGGTCGACCCGGGCGGTCCCGATGACACCCGGCCGCGAGGTATTGCGGGACAACAATGAGGACAAGGTGGTGGTCACGCTCATGGAGGCGATTGTGTCGGTGAACCAAAGAATGCGCGGGGAGGCGCGCCGTAACACGAG
Source organism: Mycobacterium sp. (assembly GCA_032159915.1). Taxonomy (GTDB): domain Bacteria; phylum Actinomycetota; class Actinomycetes; order Mycobacteriales; family Mycobacteriaceae; genus Mycobacterium. The sequence continues at coordinate 6,695 of JAVHWH010000343.1, read as the reverse complement.
CCTCAGAAGTTACATCGTGTCACAATAGTCACAGGTCGAGGTGCCCTTTTCAGGTCGCAATCCGGTCACAGTCCGCGGCGTCCAGCAGCTCGCGGGCGTGGGCGCGCGCGGTATCCGAATCACCCAGTCCGGCCAGCATTCTCGCCAGCTCGGCAATCCGGTCATCGCCGTCGAGGCGGCGCACTCCGCTGGCGCCGTTCTTACCGTTCGTGTCGACCATCAGGTGAATATCGGCGTAGGCGGCGACCTGTGGCAGATGCGTCACCACGATGACTTGCCGGTTGCGGGCCAACCGCGCCAGGCGCCGGCCGATCTGCACCGCCGCGCGACCGCCCACGCCGGCGTCAACCTCGTCGAACACCATCGTGGTGCCGGTTGTCGACGCCGCGAGTACGACTTCAAGAGCCAGCATCACCCGGGACAACTCACCGCCCGAAGCGCTCTTCGCCAGCGGCAACACCGTCATCCCCCGATGCGCGGCAAAACCGAACTCCACCAAGTCGACACCGTCGCCGCCGGCGTGGGCCTGCGTGCCGGAGGCAAGCGTCAGCGTGGCGGGATCGTCAGCAGTGGCCGGCATGGTCGACACAGTGATCGTGAACTCCGCGTCGGCCATCGCCAGGCCGGACAGCTCACCGGTAACTTCCTTGGCGAGCCGCTTGGCGGCCTGGGTGCGTGCCTTGCTCAGTTCAACTGCCGCACATGATAATTCGTCTGCTAGTTCATCGACCTGTTGTTGGAGGCTGGCCAACGCCTCTTCGGAGACGTCGAGCTGGGCCAACCTGTCGCGGGCTTCGGCGGCCCACAGCAACACCCCGTCGATGTCGGCCGCGTACTTGCGGGTGAGCGTGCGCAGCTCCGCCTGCCGGGCCAGCTTGGCATCCAAGGTGCTGGCGTCCGAGGGCAATTCACCCAGGTAGCCGCCGAGCTCATTGGAGACATCGCCGACCACCGAGACCGCCTCCTCGAGTTGGGCGGCCAATGCGCGCAGCGTCGAGTCATCGGTCGACTCCAGCGCGGTCTTGGCGCGCGCGAGATTGTCGGCCGCCGACGTCAACTGCGCCGTCGGGTCGGCAGTCGCCTCGTCCCCTGCGCCGGCCAACGCAACGCGCGCGGCGCAGGCTGCCTCGCGTAGCGCATCCAACTCCGAGAGCCTCCGGATATCACTGACCAGGGCCTGGTCTTCGGCGGACGCGGGATCGACGGTGTCGATCTCGTTCAGTGCGAACTTCAGTCGGTCGGCCTCCTGGGCCAGTTCGCGCGCCCGATTGGTCCGGTCGACGAAGTCTCGCCGCGCCGTCTGCCATGCATCGCGCAGTTTGCGGTACTTCTCCAGCCGGGCGTCGACACCGGCGAACCGGTCGAGCGCCCCGCGTTGTTCCTCTGGTCGCATCAGCCGCAACTGATCGTTCTGTCCGTGCAGGGTCAGCAGCTCGGCGGTGAAGCCGCTAAGCGATTTGGCCGGCACGCTTCGGCCACCGAGATAAGCCCGCGAAGGCCCCTCGCGGCTGACCGACCGCAGCGCGATGATGCTGCCGTCTTCGTCACGTTCGGCCCCGGAGCCATCCAGCAACTCGTCGAGCAGTGCGGCCGCCTTATCGTCGAGATCGGCGGTGCTGAACCGCCCCTCGACGACTGCCCGCTCGGCGCCGGAGCGCACCCGGCTGGCGTCGGCGCGGGCCCCCCCGAGCAGGTGCAAGCCGGTGACCACCATCGTCTTGCCGGTGCCGGTCTCACCGGTCAAAACCGTCAGGCCGCTGTCGAATTCGGCTGTCGCGACGCTGATGGCACCCAGCGACTCGATCCGAATCTCGGAAAGCACCGTTACCGTCCGCGCCAGCCGGTGACCGGGAGCCGGAATTTGCGCACCAGACGGTCGGTGAACGGCGCGCTGTCCAGCCGGGCCCATTTCACCGATGCATCACAGCGCCGCACTTCCAACCGGGCGCCGGCGGGGACCCGCATCTCGCGGCGACCGTCGCAGAACACCAGGGCGTCATACCCGTCGGCCTCGATCTCGATGGCGATGCGAGCATCAGGGCTGGTCACCATCGGCCGGGCGAACAACGCGTGCGCATTGTTCGGGACGACCAGCAACGCCTCGAGGTCGGGCCAGAGAATGGGGCCACCCGCCGAGAACGCATAGGCCGTGGATCCGGTCGGCGTCGACACCAGAACGCCGTCACAGCCGAATGTCGACACCGGGCGCCCATCGACCTCGAGCACGACGCCGAGCACTCCGAGCCGCGGGCCCTTTTCCAGGCTTGCTTCGTTGAGCGCCCAACCGCGGGCGGTGACTTCGCCCTTGACCCGCACGGTGATATCCAGCGTCAGACGCTCTTCGAGGCGATAGCTGCGGGCAACGACGTGCTCCAGCACGCTGTCGATGGCCTCCGTCTCGGCCTCGGCAAGGAACCCGATCCGGCCCAGGTTGATCCCCAGCACCGGCACGTCGGCGTTGCGAGCGAGCTCGGCCGCCCGCAAGAACGTGCCGTCGCCGCCCAGGCCGATGACCAGCTCGCAGCCTTCGGCGGCGTCGGGGTCGGCGTCGACGAGCTCGGTATCGACGCCCAAGGCGCGCCCATCGTCTGGCCCCAGTGGAACCGGACCGCGATCAACGGCCTCGGCCGAGATCACGCGCAGACGGATGTTGTTGTCGCACAGCACTTTCTCGATCCGGCGGGCGGTCTCGGTCGCTTCCTCGCGACCAGTGTGAACCACCAGCAGGACAGTGCGTTCATTCGTCATTGCGGACCTGCTTCAACCGCCGCACGGACCGCATTCTCCAGCTCATCAGCAGACAAACCCCGATCGGTCTCGGCGCGTAACCACAAGAAGTATTCAACGTTGCCCGATGGACCCGGCAGCGGGCTGGGGGTCACTCCGACTGTGTGCCAGCCCAGTTCGTCGGCCCGGCGGGCGACGTTGAGGACCGCAGCCGCCCGCAATTCGGGACTGCTGACGACCCCGCCGGCCCCGACTTGCCCTTTGCCCACCTCGAACTGCGGCTTCACCATAGGAACGATATCCGCGCCCGGCGACGTGCATCCAGTCAGCGCAGGCAACACCGTGGTCAGCGAGATGAACGACAAGTCAGCGACGATCGCCTCGACCTTGCCGTCGATGAGCTCGGGGGTGAGTTCTCGCACGTTGGTCCGCTCCACGACCACCACCCGCGGATCCGACCGTAGCGACCAGGCCAGCTGGCCGTAACCGACATCGACGGCGACGACTTCGCGCGCGCCGCGCTTTAACAGGACTTCGGTGAAGCCGCCCGTCGAGGCCCCAGCGTCAAGGCAGCGCCGGCCCTCGACGTCAATGCCGAAGGCGTCGAGCGCACCGATCAGCTTGTGAGCACCCCGCGACACCCAGCCGCGTTCCGCGTCGTCGGCGACCCTGAGCGCCGCAGTGACCGCGACGGCGGTGCCGGGCTTGACGGCAGGCATCCCGTCGATGCTGACCTTGCCGGCGCCGATCAGCTCTGCGGCCTGCTGCCGCGACCGCGCCAGTCCCCGGCGGACCAGCTCCACATCGACACGGGTACGCCGCGGCACAACGGCCTCAGGCCTTCTCCGCCGACTCCAGCGCCTGTACCAGCATGTCGTGCGCCTCAGAAAGCTGGCGTGCGAGCTCTTCGAGATCGGCTTCGGAGGGCAACTTGTCAGGGTCGGCCGGATCCGGCAGCTCCGCGAGGATCGCGTCGATCCGTGCACGAATCTCTTCAGGGTCGGTACTTATGGCGCCGCTCCTCCTGCCCGTTCCGGATCGCACTGCTCATCTATCGTCGCCGGCGCAACTTATCGGTGCTCTACGCTAGCGGATTTATACCAAGCACCACCGTTGCAGGGCGTCGCGCGCAGTGTCGTCGCCGGGCTCGACCGCGAGAGTCTGTCCGTCGGCGTGGCTTGACCAAATCGCATGTGCAACGGCACGGACGATCGACAGTCCGTCGCTGCGGTCCTCCGCGGCAGTTGTGACGGAAATCGTGTTGTCGGTGGTGTCGATCTGCCAGGCCGGCTGAGGACCGACCGCGAGCTCGTCTGCATCCTGATGCAACGCACGAAGATCGTGACCGATGAAGGTCGCGCGTTGATCGGGCACGGCGTACACCGCGTCGCGGGCGGAGTTGACGCCGGTGAGCACCATCAAGCTCGGCAATTCGGCTGAGTTGGCGCCGGCGATGTCGGTGTTGAGCCGGTCACCGACGACCAGCGGCGTCTGAAAGTCGCCGCGCTTCAACGCATCGAGCAACAGTGTCGGCGCCGGTTTGCCCGCGACCTGTGGCTCGGCATCGGTCGCTGATCTCAGGGCGGCCACCATCGCGCCGTTGCCGGGCAGCAGGCCGCGCTCGGTCGGCAAGGTGGCGTCGACGTTGGCGGCGACCCAGAGCGCCCCCGCCCGGATGGCCAGCGCCGCTTCGGCGAGGATGGCCCATCCGGTTTCCGGTGAGTGGCCCTGCACGACGGCGTCGGTGCCGTCGTCGTAGGACCGGACCGGCTCCAGCCCGACGCCAGTGACCTCAGCGGCCAGCGACTCCGTTCCGACGACCAGTACCCGGGATCCCGGTGCCAGCTGGTCGGCCAATACGTGCGCCGCGCTTTGCGCGCTGGTGACGACGTCTTCGGCGGTCGCTGGCAGGCCGAGTTCGGTCAGGTGCTGGGCGACTTGGTCGGCGCTACGCGAAGCATTGTTGGTGACGAACAGCGTTCGCCCCGATGCCTTCTCCAGCGACTCGACAGCGCCCTCGGTCAGCTCGTGACCCCGGAACACCGTTCCATCCAAGTCGAGAAGGAGGCAATCATGTTCTTGCGCAAGAGTTCCCACGTCAGCCGAGCTCACTCACTCTGTCCTCGGCGTCCGTGGCCCCCTCGACGTCGGCTTCGGCGGCATGCAGGAACCACTGAACCGCCTCCTCGCCGCGGTCGAGCGCCAGCAGTGTTTCCGCGTAGGCATAGAACAGCCGCGCCGCGATCGTGCCGACCCGCGTCGGATCCAATTGCGGGGTGGACAAGACGGTGAGGGCTTGCTCGAGCTGTCCGAGGTCGGCGCGAGCGCCGGCGGTGACGATGCGCATCTCGTCAGCTTCGTCGCCGGCCAGCTTGGCCGCCTCGGGCCCGCGGGCAAGCTCTAGGGCACGTTCCGGCCGGCCCAAACCACGTTCGCAGTCAGCGATCAGCGGAAGCAGCGGAGACTTGCTGCCCATCCGGCGCGCTGCCCGCAGCTCTGCGATGGCCTGCGACCAGTCACCGCATTGATAGGCCGCGATTCCCACGGCTTCCCGCACCGCGGCAATGCGGCCGGATCGGGCTCGCGCGGCACGCGCATGTTCCAGCGCGGCGTGGGGATCATCGTCGAGCAACTCCCCCGCGGCGACCAGGTGCCGTGCGACCGCGTCTGCCGTGTAGCGATCCAAAGTGCTGAGTTCCCGGCGGATCTCGGGTGCCAGTTGCTTTGCCTCGATCTCCGGCGGGATCGGTGGTCCGCTGCGGTCATCGTCGGTGGCGCCGTGCTGAGGCTGAGTTCTGCGAGCGCGGCCGGGACCCGAGGTGGAACCTTGGGGTGGCCGCCCCCGCCGCTGCGAGTCGGGTGCACGATCACCGTTTCCGCCGCGCGGCTGACGACGCTCGCCACCTGTCCTATTGTCGACCACTGAAACCTTTCGCTGCGAATCCTCGTGCAAGGATACGGCGCGCACAGGTAGGTCGTGGACGGCACCGATCGACCAAGCGCATTCGAAGCGCGAGGCTCGCGCACCGCAGCAGCAAATAGCCGACTTCCAGCCTTACAAGCGCGACCGAAACGGCTGCCGGCCGGCCCCGGCTGAGGTGTCAAAGCCATCCTCTGGTGGCGGCGCCGCCGCGTTGCACAACCCCAGTGGTACGTCCAAGCGATTCGCCGGCATGAGCATCGCAAATGGCGCTGCCCTCAGAATGATTGGGGAAGACAGGAGGACCGTAGTGTGGTGTACGGCCAGCCGGTAAAGCCCGTTGGAGATGTCACGCGTTCTTGGTCAGCCCAACAACCAAGTCGGGAAAGTTGGGGCATCGTTCAGTAAGAACAAGCGAGCCGTTATCCAGGTTGGCCGTGCATGGCGTTCCATCTGCACCGACCCAAGGCCCGGTCCAGGTATTGCCCTGCAGGTGCAAAGTGAATTGGGTTGCACCCTGTGTGTCGATGTGAGTGCAATCGGCGCCACAGGAGCTCAGCGTCCAGGCAGATTTACCCCCGTGTTGCAAGGGGCCGTCGATAATTGTCGCGGTGTAGGGCCCGCTGAGCCCGTCCGCCGATGCTGGGCCGGCCAGCCCGACCGCTACGCCCGCCAAAACAGCGCAGATTCCGAGTTCCCGAGTGATCACCATCATGTGCTCCTTTCGTCGACACGAGCGATCCGCACGCGCGAGTCGCCGCGGCCTTCGTGGCTATTGCTGGATCGACGTTAGAAGTCGTCTCGGGTATAGGGATACCGGGATTTCCCTGGAATTCCCCGTATCTCTCGACCGCCGAAGTTGCGTTCATCGCGCATCTTCGGTCGGCAAGGCGTTAGACCGATGCCAACGGGCCTACTGATGTTGGCGCCTAGATATAGAGATGCCCGTGCCCCCCAAGGGTTTTGGGGGGCACGGGGCTTGTTGTGTGTGTTCGGCGGTGTCCTACTTTTCCACCCTGGTGGGTAGTATCATCGGCGCTGGCAGGCT
>JAVHWH010000319.1:0-2735 GCA_032159915.1 Mycobacterium sp. | reverse complement strand
CGCCTTCTTGCTTCAGCCAGCGGGTGACAGTTCCCTCGGTCACGCTCTCACCGAGTGCCGGCATCTGCACTGAGAAGGCCATCTCTGTCGACTCCTCGATTGATCAGTCCGTGGTCGCGGGTTTGACCTCTGGCTTACCACAGCGCGGTAGATCCAAGCCTGACCCCTGATTACCGAAACCATCCTGTCACTGCGGCTGGCCTGGCACACAACCAGGGCAAGCGGGTGACGGGATATTCGGACGAAGTGAGCCAGGACTCATTCCGGCTCTGTAAAGCGGCAATTAACGTGGTCGCACCGATCAGGTGTAGTCCAACTAATTGGACTTCATTACCGTTTCAACGGATACGCTTTGTTTCGGAACCGCGAAATAATCGGCATTTAACGCGATTGGGATTACGGAAAGCCGGGAACTTGGATATCTTGTTCCGCGTGTATCCCGATGACAGCGGCAAAGAACTGGCCACCGTGCTCTCCTACCTGGCAGGTCGTTCCCTCAGCAGGGAAGAGATCTGGACGGCGATGGAACTCCCGCGTTCCACTTATTACGACCAGTTGGACAAGGGAACCTTGATCACTGCCGACAACTTGCGCGTCGCGGCAGCCAACCTCGGCATCAACCGTGCAGAGCTGCTGACGCGCTACCGGTTCATCGAGCCCGAAGAGGTGACCGCGCTAGCCGAGGAGATTCGCGGCGGCACGCAAATGCACACGGTGGCGGCCGCCGGCAACGTCAAGACCCTGCAGCAACCGACGAAGATCGCGGAGTGGCGACCCCGCTCCGATGCACCACCGCTGTAAATCCGTAGCTGCGTACGAGGACTGCTGTGGCAATTAGCGCTCTCATCTTCATCACCCTCGCCTCCATCGGCTGGAGCCTCTGGATCCGGCGAGTCACCTGGCACTGCCGGTGGGAAGTCGCCGCGACCCTCAACATCGCCCTGCAGGGTTCCGCGGTCGCCCTGATATCGCCGATGTCCGCTGAGACGCTCGGAGTTGCCCTCCACAAAATCACCGGCGAGTGGAACCTGCAGAACTACATCGGGCACGACTGTTACATCGTCGCGGCTTCCGCGATCGTCTACAACGTGGTCGGTCGGCTTGAAGATGACGACGCGCTGCAGAGGTCGTTCAAGCAATGGATAGAGCGGCCGGCGACGCTGTGCATACCGCTGTTGCTGGCGACGTTCACGCTCAGCTACGGCAGCAAGACGTATGCGCGCGATTTCTTCGCGCTACCCACCGACTTCTGGCTGTCCGTGTACTGGGTATTGCTCACCGGAACCTTGGCCTACCTGCTCATATTCGGGTCGCGGGCACTGCTGGTGCTTCGCAAGGACCCGCGGTCGCGCAACATCGCCAACCTTTACCTGTTCGCCTCGGGCAGCGGCATCGCCGCCTGCGTGGTGCGGATGATCACCGCGCTAGTCCCTGCACTGCAGGGCACAATCAGCGCCGGGCTGGTCTGGTTCTTCTGTTGCTCATGTGGCGCCGCTTTCGCCCTGACCTCGGCGCGGTCCTGGCTGCAGAAGGTCAGATGGTTCCAGGGGTCGGCGCTGCAACACTAGCTGTCCGCCGCCGCTAGCCGTTCGCCGCGATGTCCTCGAGCACTGCGAACATGGTGCGTGTCGGTACACCCGTGCCGCCCTTCGGGGTGTAACCCCAAGGCCCACCGGTGTTGTAGGCCGGTGCAGCGACGTCGATGTGAGCCCAGCTGACGCCGTCGGCGACGAACTCGCGCAGGAACACCCCTGCCACCAGCATCCCGGCGAATCGTTGCCCGCTGATGTTGGCCAGGTCGGCCACCGTCGATTTGAGATCGTCCTTCAGCTCGTCCGGTAGTGGCATCGGCCAGCCGTTCTCGCCGATTCCCTGGGAGATCGCGGCCACCCGGTCGCGGAATTCGTCGCTGCCCATCACTCCGGGCGTGCGCGAGCCGAGTGCTACCGTCTGCGCGCCGGTCAACGTCGACGTCTCGATCAGATAGTCCGGGTTGTCCTGGCAGGCACGCACGATCGCGTCGGCCAGGATCAGTCGCCCCTCGGCGTCGGTGTTGAGCACCTCGACGGTCGTCCCGCCGTACTGGGTGAGCACATCGCCGGGGCGCTGAGCCGTTCCGGACGGCATGTTCTCGGCCATCGGCACGGTGGCGATGACGTCGATCGGAAGCTCGAGCTGCGCGGCCAGCGTCACGGTCGCGATCACGGCTGCGGCGCCGCCCATGTCGGAGGTCATGTGGTGCATCGACGCCGCAGGCTTGATCGAGATGCCGCCGGTGTCGAAGGTGACGCCCTTGCCGACCAGCGCGACCTTCTTGGCCTGCTTGGGCTTCTTCGCCAGCCGCGACCCGCGATGGGACAGTCGTACCAGCCGTGGCAGCCGCGACGATCCTTGTCCGACGCCGATGATGCCGCCGTAGCCGTTCTTTTGCAGTGCCTTGTCGTCGAGCACCTCGACCTCGAGTCCGACTGATTCGCCCAAAGCTTTGGCCCGGTTGGCGAATTCGGCGGGGAAGAGATGACTTGGCGGAGTGTTGACGAAGTCGCGTGCGGTGGCGACGGCGGTGGCGACCGCGGCGGCGTGAGTGGCCTGCGCTTTGGCGGCTTTGTCGGTGGACAGCACCGTGATCGTGCGCAGACCCGGGTCCTTGGGTGCGGTCTTGTCGGTGCGAAACGCGGTGAAGCGGTAGCTGCCCAGCACCAGCCCTTCTACCGCTGCCTCCAGCGCACCGGTCC
>JAVHWH010000303.1:0-5217 GCA_032159915.1 Mycobacterium sp. | reverse complement strand
AACATTCGTTGGGCCGCCGGGTTGGAGGATTCGATATAGCCGTCGCTGCCGATAATCGAGACTCCGTAGTCAAGTGTGGTCACCACGGTTTGGAAGTATTGTTCGGCGCGGCGCAGGGCGGTCTGGTCCCGCTGCTCGACAACATCTGCCTGCATCTGCCGACTATCCGAGGCTGAATGCACAACGCCGCCCTCGCCCTCGCTGTTGCAGGAGTGGTTCCTACCCCGCGTCCAAACCCCCAGATTGTGATTTACGTCCGGTTTTCACCGCTGTGTCGAGCACTTGCTGTAACGGGCTCGGCAGCAACCGTGGCCAAGGGACGCCGACGTGAACTTAACGTACCATGAGTCGCATATGTGAAAATCTGGCAAAGCCTATCAGACGTCAATCGCGCGAACAGCGACACCATCGACTCGGAATTGCGACTTCTAACTGCGCTGCGTTGGGTAGCAACGACTCGAAAGATTCTGGCATGGATCAACGGTTACCAGGCGAGTGAGCGTTATGCGCTCGACACTGCACAACTCAATCTTTCCTATTTTTCCTGTTCAGATCGGTATCTTTGCTCGGCTGAACACGTTTCGGCTCGCCCGGCATCTTCGGATAGTTGGGCGGGTACGGCAGATCGCCGAGTCCGCGCCCCTCGCCGCCGGCGACCATCTGCAGTAGCGGCTCGATCGACTGATCGACCGAGTTGATGCCGGCCCAGGGGTCGTCGCGGCCGGCGACGAACTCGGCCGCCGTCGCGATCGTGTAGTCGTCAGGATTGGCGTCGGCCAATTCGTCCCAGGACAGCGGCATCGACACCGTCGCGATTGTGGTGCGTCGCACCGAGTAGGCCGACGCGAAGGTGCGGTCACGGGCGTTCTGGTTGAAGTCGATGAAGATGCGCTTGCCGCGTTCTTCCTTCCACCACGACGTCGTCACCGCATCCGGCGCGCGGCGTTCGACCTCCCGCGCGAGCGCGATGCCGGCGCGACGCACCTGGATGAAATCCCAATCTGTCTTGATCCGCAGGAACACGTGAATGCCACGGCCGCCCGAGGTTTTTGGATAACCCACCAACCCGAGTTCGTCGAGCAGTGGCCGCAGGACGTCGACGGCCACGGTGCGCGCTTCGCCGAACCCGGTACCCGGTTGCGGATCCAGGTCGACGCGCAACTCGTCGGGGTGCTCGGTGTCCGGGCAGCGGACCTGCCACGGGTGCAGCGTGATCGTGCCCATCTGCGCTGCCCAGACAATCGCGGCCGGGTGGGTCACCCGCAGCGCGTCGGCGGTGCGGCCGGACGGGAAGGTGATCCGGCAGGTTTCGAGGTAGTCGGGATGATGCTGGGGAATGCGCTTCTGGTAGATCTCCTCGCCGTCGATGCCGTCAGGGAAACGCTGAAGATGTGTCGGCCGGTCCTTCAGCGAAGCCAGCATGGGACCGGCGGCGACGGCACGGTAGTACTCGACGAGCCGCCGCTTGGTGCCACCGGAGCCCAGCTCCGGAAAGTAGACCTTGTCCGGGTTCGTCAGCCGGACCGCGATCCCGTCGACGTCGACTTCCTCCGCTGGCGGTGCCACCCTCCGATTGCAGCACACCATTGCCGTAACAATGTGGAGATGGACTTGCCTGTCATGCCCCCGGTTTCGCCGATGCTGGCCAAACCGGTGAAGTCGATTCCGCCCGATGCGTCGTATGAGCCCAAGTGGGATGGGTTCAGGTCGATCGTTTTCCGCGACGGCGGGCAGGTCGAGGTCGGCAGCCGCAACGAGAAGCCGATGACCCGGTACTTTCCCGAGTTGGTCGCGGCGGCCACTGCGGAGTTACCGACGCGCTGCGTGGTCGACGGCGAGATCGTCATCGCCACCGATCACGGCCTGGATTTCGAGGCGCTGCAGCAGCGCATCCACCCGGCCGACTCGCGGGTCCGGTTGCTGGCCGAGAAAACTCCGGCGTCATTCATCGCCTTCGACCTGCTGGCCCTCGGCGACGACGACTACACCGGCCGGCCGTTCGCCGAGCGGCGCGCGGCGCTGGTCGACGTGCTGGCCGGGTCCGGGCCGTCGATTCACGTCACGCCGGCGACCACCGATTTGGCAACTGCGCAGCGCTGGTTCGACGAGTTCGAGGGAGCCGGCCTCGACGGCGTCATCGCCAAGCCGTTGACGATCACCTACCAGCCAGACAAACGCATCATGTTCAAGATCAAGCACGAACGCACCGCCGACTGCGTGGTAGCCGGTTACCGCGTGCACAAGTCCGGCGCCGATGCGATCGGCTCACTACTGCTCGGGCTGTACAAAGACGACGGCACGCTGGCTTCAGTCGGCGTGATCGGTGCGTTGCCGATGGCGCAGCGGCGGCGGCTGTTCACCGAATTGCAGCCGCTGGTCACCAGTTTCGACGGCCACCCATGGAACTGGGCCGCCCACGAGGCGGGCGAGCGAACACCGCGCAAGAACGAGTTCTCCCGCTGGAACGCGGGTAAGGATCTGTCGTTCGTGCCGCTGCGGCCCGAGCGCGTGGTCGAAGTGCGCTACGACCACATGGAGGGTGAGCGGTTTCGCCACACCGCGCAGTTCAACCGGTGGCGGCCCGACCGGGAGCCGGCGTCGTGTACCTACGCGCAGCTCGACAGCCCCGTCACCTTCGGCCTCGGCGATATCGTCCCGGGCCTCGGCGCGACCGGGAAGACTGGCTGATATGCGCGCCGGCGACGATGCCGAGCGAATCGAGGAGGAGGAGCGGCGCTGACATGAACGATTTCGACGAACGCAACATCGCCGAATTCCGAGCTAATCACGGACGCGTCGGCGGCAATTTCGAGGGTGCCCCGCTGCTGATCCTGCACTCCGTCGGTGCCCGCAGCGGCCAGCCGCGGACCAACATCATGATGTATCAGGCCGACGCCGAGCGGTATCTGATCTTCGCGTCGAAGGCGGGCGCCGACGACAACCCAGCCTGGTACTGGAATCTGAAAGCCAACCCCGACGCCCGTATCGAGGTCGGCGACGACGTCGTCGACGTGCACGCCACCGAATTGGACGGCAAAGAGCGCGACGGGAAGTACGCGCTGCAGGCCGAGCGCTACCCGGGATTCGCTGACTACGAACGCAAAACCTCGCGGGTCATCCCGGTGGTCGCGCTCACCCCGACCGGGCCGGCGCAGCCGCGCCAGTGACCCCATCGGCCACCGTCAGATAGCGACGTCCAGCGAGGCGAGCCCGCGCAGGGTGACGTTTGGTTTGTAAACCGGGTTGCCGGCCAACTGGGCATCAGGGAAGCGCGCCGTCACCGCCGACAACGCCACTGAAGCCTCCAGACGGGCCAGTGGCGCCCCCAAACAGAAGTGTAGTCCGCGGCCAAAGGACAAATGCCGGAACGCTTTTCGGTCGGGGTCGAACGTCGCCGGCTGATCGAATTCGCTGGCGTCACGCTGAGCTGCGGCCAGTAGCAGCAGCATGGTGTCGCCTTTGGCTACCTCGGTGTCGCCAATGGTGATGCCGTCGGCGGCAATTCGGGCGACCAGGTGCACCGGGGGGTCGTAGCGCAGCGTCTCCTCGATGACGGCCGGTGCGCGTTGCGGGTCGGCGGCCAGCGCGGACCACTGCCGCGGGTCGCGCAACATCGCCAGCATCGCGTTGGCGATCAGGTTCACCGTGGTTTCGTGGCCGGCGATCAGCAACAGGCTGCAGGTCGACACGATTTCGCCTTCGGTGAGCTGATCACCGGATTCCTCGACCGCGATCAACCGTGACATCAAGTCATCGCCGGGATCCGCGCGGCGTTGCTCGATCAAGTCGTGCAAATAGTTGCGCAGCCATTGGCCCGCGGCGATCCGCTGGTCCATGCCCTCCATCGGTTCCCCGGTGGCGGCGAAAAACGGGTCGAGCGCCTGCGCCAGCAGCGCTGAGGCGCGGCTGAATTCGGCCTCATCCTCGATCGGCACGCCGAGCAACCGACAGATGACCGTCACCGGCAGCGGATGCGCCAGGTCGTCGACGACGTCGAGCCGGCCCCGTTCGGCTACCCGGTCCAGCATCCCGTCGACCAGTTCGGTGATCTGCGGTGTCAGCTCGTTGATCACCTTGGGTACAAAAGCCTTGCTGACCAATCGGCGTAGCCGGGTGTGGTCGGGTGGATCGAGGAAAAGGAACATCGGCGGAACGTCCGAACGCTGGACAGCACCGTCGGCAAGCATGCGCTGGACCATCGCCGAGTTCTGCCGATCAACCGACGACGCCGGATGGCGCAGCGCCTCGTCGCAGTCCCGGAAAGACGAGAAGATGGTGAGGCCGTTGTCCGGCATCTGCATGGGGCCGACCGCCCGGAACTGCTCGTACACCGGGTAGGGGTTCGCCCGGTTTGCCGGGTCCAACAATTGCAGCAGGAGTTCCTGCGGCCCGACGACCCTCGTGGCAGACATATTTGCATTGTGCAGGTGTCAAAGAAAACGCAGGTAGCTACGGTCCGGCGAACAGCGCAACACATGTGCACGGGCCCGGGGTTAAGTTCCTCCTGTGAACAGAGGCCTGTGTACCGTCGCCGCGGCGGCGCTGATGATCAGCGGCTGCTCGGACAAGGCCGCCACGCCACCGCCCGGGGTCTTGCCGCCCGGGACCGCCGTGCTCTCCATCGATGGCAAAGAGCTGGGCACAACCTATTCGGTGCGGTGCGAGTCGATCGACTGGATGACCCGGATCCACACCGATCTGCACGCATCGAATGTCAGCGCGATGCTGTCCAACGCCGACAAGCTGAAGGCCGAATTCGTCCGGTTCGACGACGTCGACGGCTTCACCGGTTCCTACGAGCACGCGCTGCAAGGCGAGGCCAAGGTCACGATGACCGGCCGTACCTATCAGATCACCGGCGCCGCTTTGGGATTCAACGATGCGCAGCCGACCCGGCTGAAAGCGGAGACGTTCACGATCAAGGTGTCGTGCTGAGGCGCCGACCTCACCTATGTAGACGTCATCGGTCCAGGAAGGCGACGATGTACTCGGCGAGTTCTTCGCCGGCGTCCTCCTGGAGGAAGTGCCCCGCGTTGCCCACCACCGGGTGATTGATGCCCTGGGCACCCGCCATCTCGCGCTGAAAGATCGGCGCCATCCCGCCGGTGATCGGATCGCCATCGCTGAATGCCACCAGCATCGGCGTCGTACTCGCGCACAGCGTTGCCCAGGCGGATCGGTTGGCCGGCGCGGCCGGGTCCTCCGGTGACGTCGGCA
>JAVHWH010000299.1:0-12475 GCA_032159915.1 Mycobacterium sp. | reverse complement strand
GCAGGTCCTTGTGCGGACCGTCCTGCAGGTTCTGATCCTGCGTGTACGCGTGAATGGTGGTCATCAGACCTTTAACGATGCCGAATTCGTCGTTCAGCACCTTGGCGATCGGCCCGAGACAGTTCGTCGTGCAGGAGGCATTGGAGATGATGTTTTGGCTGCCGTCGTACTTGCCGTCGTTGACGCCCAGCACAATGGTGATGTCCTCGTCGGTGGCGGGCGCGGAGATGATCACCTTTTTGGCGCCGGCGTCCAAGTGGCCCTTAGCTTTTGACGCATCGGTGAAGATGCCGGTGGACTCGACGACGACGTCGACACCCAGGTCGCCCCACGGCAGCGCCGCTGGGCCTTCTTTGATCGCCAGCGCCTTGATCTTGTGGTCACCGACGACGATGGTGTCCTCGCCTTCGAGGCTGACGTCGTAGGGCAGCCGACCGAGAATCGAGTCGAACTTCAGCAGATGCGCCAGGGTGGCGTTGTCGGTCAGGTCGTTGGCCGCCACCACCTCGATCTTGGTGTCGGGGCCCGCGGATTGCTGCGCCAGCAGGGCCCGGTAGAAGTTGCGCCCGATGCGACCGAAGCCGTTGATGCCTACCCGGACCGTCACGTTTATCTCCTTCGATGCCGACGAAATGCTCGCTGCCAGCCTAGTAGCTGCGGCAATGGGTCGCTAATTCGGTGGTTTAGCTCACGCCGATCGTGGTGTTCATCGGGTTGTGACCGGGTGGACGGGCAGTTCGTCACCGGGCTCGGGCCAAGGCTGGCGCGCCAGCATGTCGTCGACGGCGACGTAGCCCTGCTCGATCAAGCCGGTCTTGGCGTCGACAATGCGGTACCACTGCTTCTTGGTCTGGATCGGCTGGCCCTCGAGGATGATCACTCGCAGATCACCCTCGTCCAGTTGGCAGCGCCGCTGCACCGCCGCCACCAACTGCTCGTTGTGCAGATGGCCCTCGCCGAAATTCCAGCCGATCAGCGGACCTGCGACGGTCTCGCCTTCCCGTAGCGCGTAGTCCGCCTCATCGTCCAAAGCGCGGGGCAACAGCCCGTTGAGCGCGCGACCGTGGACGTGCATGGATCGGAAGGCGCGAGCTTTGTCGCTGATGATCTCGGCGGTGTTCGTGTCATACAGTCGGGCAACCTGTTTGGCGGTCAGCGCCGAGCTCTTGACGACGCCGGCCTCGATCTTGTCCTCCACGCCCGCGCGGAAGCACCAGACACTCGACGCCCAGTTGCCGGCGTAGTACCGCAACGCAGGCAGGAATGAAATCTGTTGGGGAAACATGTTTCCCGCGATCGGGATGACGACGAGGGCGGCCATCAGGATTCCCAGTAGCAGCGGGGAGCTGAGGTCGTAGATCACGATGTTGCCGTAATGCCCGAACAGGTAAAACAGCGAGAAGATGAAGAAGATGTTCCACTCCAGGGGCACGCCCATCGGCAGGTTGGAAATGATGTTGAGGTGGAAAACCACCATGAACCCGATCAAGGCCCACCGCCATGGGTGATTGTCGGCAAAAAAGACCAGGACCGCCGGCACGATGAGTTCTGCGGTGGTGCCGCCGACATGTGCCATCACCTTCGGGATCCAGGTCGGGCGAAGGTCATTGACCGGGTCTCGATAGAGCCTGCGTTTCAACCAGTTGAACGCCTTGCCGCGTAGCAGCGCGTTGTTGCTCGTCATCGCCGCAACGACGTACGGGAAATGGTGATTGAGCTTAGAAGTCGCCGCGCCCCACCACAAAGCGAGCATCACGATCTTGAACGCGGCGATCTGGTCGGTGAACGGGAAGAAGAAGATCAGGAGTTTGAGCCAGTAGTGCTCACCGCGGGCGGCCAGGAAGATCGTCTTGTCGCGCAGGCCCAGTAGCGCCAGGGCAACGATCGTCGGCAGCAGCAACAGTGGGTCGATCAACCCGACATCGCCGCTTCCGGTGACCGGTCCGCCGTGGCCGGGCGACAGAAGTGCCCAGACCCCGGAGCCCAGCACGATCGCGTAGAGGGCGACGTCGAACAGCGTGCGGGTGTCTCCTCGGGTAAACGGAACTTCGTTAGGCCATGGCGGCAGCCGAATTGTTTTGGGACGCAACCAGTAGAGGAATCCACCGATCGGCGGCCAGAATCGCGCGGTGAGCGGGCCTGAACCACAGCCCAGACCCAGAACCTCGAACAACATCGTGAAGACGATGAACTTCTGATAGACGATCGGCTGGCTCCACCACGCCGCGACGTCGGTCAGTCCGCCAAGGCCCGGGGTCAGCGAGATGACCGCGGCGGCACCGGCTGCATAGGCAGCCATCTTGAATACGTACAGCAGGTAGATCGCCGACGGAGTGCCGAAGCCGTGCTCAACCCAATGCCGGGTCACCACTTGCATCCGCTCTGCCGCGGGACGGGTATGCCACGTCTCGTGGTCGACGTCCGGTAGATCGGGGGTGATGAATCCCATCACGGCCTCGTTTCAGCTCTGCCACCGTTGGCGAGAACAACCTAGCGGCATCTTGCCACGCCGACTGTGCATCTTGTGGGCGGAATCGGCGGCTGTTCGCCGGCATAACCCGCACAGTCGACGAGCCTCGGCCGCTAGGCGTCTTCCATCAGATCCGGAGTCACAGCGGATTCGGTATCCGGAATCCCGTCGACTTTCGCTTTGCGGTCGGCCATCGACAGCAATCGTCGAATACGTCCGGCCACAGCGTCTTTGGTCATCGGCGGGTCGGCCAGCCGGCCCAGCTCTTCCAGCGAGGCCTGCCGGTGTTCGACACGCAGCCTGCCCGCAGCCGACAGATGATCAGGAACGGTGTCGCCCAGAATCTCCAGCGCACGTTCCACCCGGGCGGCGGCGGCAACCGCGGCACGGGCCGAGCGTCGCAAATTGGCGTCGTCGAAGTTGGCCAGCCGGTTGGCCGTCGCCCGGACCTCGCGGCGCATCCGCCGCTCCTCCCAGATCAGCCGGGTGTCCTGCGCGCCCATCCGGGTGAGCAGCGCTCCGATGGCCTCACCGTCCCGAACCACCACCCGGTCGGCGCCGCGGACCTCCCGCGCCTTGGCACTGATGCCGAGCCGGCGAGCCGCACCCACCAGCGCCAGCGCAGCCTCTGGGCCGGGGCAGCTCACCTCCAGCGCCGACGAGCGGCCCGGCTCGGTGAGCGAGCCGTGCGCCAGGAATGCGCCACGCCAGGCAGCTTCGGCATCGCCGATGTTGCCGCCCACCACTTGGGCCGGCAGGCCACGCACCGGCCGGCCACGCAGGTCGAGCAACCCGGTCTGGCGAGCCAACGCTTCGCCGTCGTTGGCGACGCGCAATACATAGCGCGTTGTCTTACGGATCCCGCTGGCGGACAACACATGCACGATCGCGTTGTAGCCGTACAGGTCATAGATGTCTTTGCGTAGCCGCCGTGCGATGCTGCCCAGGTCCACTTCGGCTTCGACGACCACCCGGCCGGCCACGATGTGCAACCCGCCGGCGAACCGCAGCAGCGATGTCACTTCGGCGCGCCTCGCGCTCACCGCAGTCACCACCAGGCGGCTCAACTCGTCTTTGACTTCGGCCGTCATCGCCACGCGTCGTCACCCCTTGGTCCGTTGCGACCCGGTACATCCGTGCCGGTTCGCTGACGTTCTTGCTCGATCGCCAATGCGTCGTCGGACGTCGCAGCTGGCGGTGGCCGACCGGTATCGCGCACGCCTACTCCGTCCAGTGCCGCGGCCAGCTTGCCCGGGTCATGTAAAGGTGTACCAGGCTTGGCCAACTCGGCGAATTGAACCTCGGCATTGAGCAGAGTCGCGGTCCGCCGCAGCTGCTCACGCTCACGCTCGCTCGGGACCCGCTCGGCGTCGATGATCACGTCGTGAACGGTGAAACCCGGCGCGTGCTGGGCAAGTACATGCAGATGGCGTTCGACCGAGAACCCGGCCGTCTCCCCCGGTTCGGCCACCAGATTGAGCACCAGCGCACGGCGGGCCGAGGTCGCCTGCAGCGCGGAGGCAAGCTCGGGCACCAGCACATGCGGCAGCACGCTGGTGAACCAGGAACCAGGACCCAGCACCACCAGATCGGCGGACATGATCGCGTCGACGGCCTGACGGGTGGCCGGCGGGTTTCCGGGCAGCAGTCGCACCCGGCGGACCTTCCCCGGTGTGGTCGCGATCGCCACCTGACCGCGGATCACCCGGAACATCCGCGGGTCAGTTTCCAGACCGGACACGTCGGCCTCGATCTGCAGGGCGATCGGGCACATCGGGAGCACCCTGCCCCGCACACCGAGAATCCGGCCGACTTCATCGAGCGCCGCCACTGGATCGGCGAGCACCTCATTGAGCCCGGCCAGCAGCAGATTGCCGATCGGGTGGCCCGACAGCGCGCCGCTGCCACCGAACCGGTGCTGCAGGATGGTCGCCCACAGACGCCCCTGTGGACTGTCAGATGCCAACGCGGCCAATGCCATTCGCAGATCCCCCGGCGGCACCACGTCGAGTTCGCTGCGCAATCGTCCTGAGGACCCGCCATCATCGGCGACGGTGACGATCGCCGTCACGTGCGGCGTCAGTCGCCGGGCAGCAGACAGCGTGGCATACAGACCGTGCCCTCCGCCCAGGGCGACAATCCGCCGGCTCACTCGCGACCCAGATCCCGGTGCAGTACCCGCACCGTCAGTTGCTTGTCGGACTCGAGCAGTCGCGCTAATGCCTCGGCGATGGCGACGCTGCGGTGTTTACCACCGGTGCAGCCGATCGCCACAGTCATATAGCGCTTCCCCTCCCGGTGGTAGCCGTCGATGATCAGGGATAGCAACCGATGGTAGGTCTCCAGAAACTCCGCCGCGCCGGTCTGGCCAAGGACGTAGTCACGGACGTCGGGATGTTGACCGGTAAGCGGGCGCAGCTCGTCGACCCAATGCGGATTGGGCAGGAATCGGACGTCCATCACGGTGTCGGCGTCCATCGGCAGACCGTATTTGAAGCCGAAGGACTCGACAGTGACGCTGGTCTGCGCGACGGCCTCACCGCCGAAGGCCCGTTCGATGCTCTCCCGAAGCTCGCGGACCGCCAGCGCCGAGGTGTCGATGACCAAGTCGGCGGCCGCCCGAACCGGGGCGAGCATCTCGCGTTCGGCGGCAATGCCTTCGGCCAATGTCTGCTCACCCTGCAGCGGGTGACTGCGACGGTTTTGTTCGTACCGACGCACCAACATGTCGTCGGAGGCCTCCATGAACAACACCTGCGGGGTGATGTTGCGGGTGGCCAGGTCGTTGCGCACCCAGTCCAGGTCACCGGTGAACCCGCGGGAACGTACGTCCATCACAATGGCCAGCTGGGTGATCCGGGAGCCCGCATCCAGGCCGAGGTCGACCATCCGGGTGATCAGCTGGGGCGGAAGGTTGTCGGCGACATACCAGCCCAGGTCCTCGAGCACCTTGGCGGCGGTGCCGCGACCGGCGCCGGACAAACCGGTGACCAGGACCACGTCGATACCGGATTCACTTGTGGCGGCGTGACTGTCGGCGTGCTCCAGCGACCCAGCTTGATTCGGCCCGTCCATCCCCTCGCCTGTCATCCCGATGCCCGTTCCGCGATCCGGTCCGGCGACTCAGTGTCCGATCCGGATTTGTCGCCCCGCAGCGCGTCGAGAACGGCCGTCGCCGTCGCAACCCCGATGCCCGGAACGGAAGTGATCTCGTCGACCGTAGCCTCCCTGAGCCGCGCCAGTGAGCCGAAATGAGCAACCAGAGCTTTACGGCGATGCTCGCCAAGGCCGGGCACCGAGTCGAGCGCCGACGCGGTCATCCGTTTGGACCGCTTGCTGCGGTGGTAGTTGATCGCGAACCGGTGCGCTTCGTCGCGCACCCGCTGCAGCAGATAGAGCCCCTCGCTGTTACGCGGCAGGATGATCGGATCGGGCTCCGAGGGCACCCACACTTCCTCGAGCCGCTTGGCCAAACCGATCACCGCGACGTCATGGACACCCAGCTCCTCCAGGACCGCGCTGGCGGCGTTGACCTGCGCAGCACCGCCGTCGACCACGTACAGGTTGGGCGGATAGGCGAATTTGCGCGATTTGCCCTCAGGTGCCAGTACTTTCGAGTCTTCCTGGTCCTGGATGTGCCGGATGAAGCGACGCCGGGTGACCTCTGCGATCGACGCGACGTCGTCAGAGCGACCGTGGCCGGCCGCTTCCCGGATCCCGAAATGGCGGTAATCGGACTTGCGCGGCAGGCCGTCTTCGAAGACCACCAGCGACCCCACCACGTCGGTACCCTGCACGTGGCTGATGTCGACACACTCTATTCGCAGCGGCGCCTCCGCCAAACCCAACGCGTCTTGGATGTTCTGCAGTGCAGCGGATCTGGCGGTGAAGTCGCCGGCGCGCTTCAGCTTGTGCTGCTGCAGCGCCTCTTTGGCATTGCGCTGAACGGTTTCCGCCAGCGCCCGCTTGTCACCCCGACGGGGAACGCGCAACGCGACCCGTGAACCACGCAGGCCGGACAACCACGTCGACAATTCCCCGGCGTTCGGCGGCAGGCACGGAACCAGGACCTCGCGGGGCACGGGGTTGGCAGATTCGTCGGCGGCGCCGCCGAGTTCGGCCTGGTCGCCGTAGAACTGGGTGAGGAATTGCTCGACCAGTCGCGCCTCACCCGAGTCGCCGGGATCCCCGGGCTTTTCGACGATCCAGCCACGCTGCCCGCGAACGCGCCCACCGCGGACATGGAACACCTGGACCGCGGCTTCGAGATCGTCGTCCGCGAAGGCGACCACATCGGCGTCGGTGCCGTCACCGAGGACGACGGCCTGCTTTTCCAGCGCCCGCTTCAGCGCGCCGAGGTCGTCACGCAGTCGCGCGGCGCGTTCGAAATCCAGTTCTTGCGCGGCGGTGTGCATCTGCTGTTCCAGCCCGCGGGCGAACTTGTCGGTCTTGCCGGACAGGAAATCGCAGAAGTCCACGACGATTTGTCGATGTTGTTCGGCGCTGACCCGGCCGACGCACGGGGCCGAACATTTGTCGATGTAGCCCAGCAGGCACGGGCGGTCGATTTGGCTGTGCCGCTTGAACACTCCCGCCGAGCAGGTGCGCGCCGGAAAGACCCGGGTCAGCAGGTCCAGCGTCTCCCGGATGGCCCAGGCATGGGAGTAGGGCCCGAAATAGCGGACACCTTTCCGGCGCGGGCCGCGGTAGACCATCAGCCGCGGGTACTCCTCGTTGAGGGTGACCGCGAGTACCGGGTAGGACTTGTCGTCGCGGTAGCGGACGTTGAACCGAGGGTCGAACTCCTTGATCCAGTTGTATTCCAGCTGGAGCGCCTCGACCTCGGTGTTGACCACCGTCCACTCCACCTTGGCGGCGGTTGTCACCATCTGCCGGGTGCGGGGATGCAGGCTTGCGATGTCAGCGAAGTACGAGTTCAGCCGGCTGCGCAGGCTCTTGGCCTTACCGACATAGATCACCCGGCCGTGCTGATCGCTGAACCGGTACACGCCGGGCTCGACCGGGATGGACCCGGGAGCAGGGCGGTAAGTCGCGGGATCAGCCACGGTGTCTAAGGCTAGTCGTCGCTAGAAGGGTGGCGGTGCGGTGTCGCAAGCAGGTGCGGTGTCCCAAGCGGACGTGGCCTGCGCAGCGGCGCGGAGACGCCGATTGAGTCGACGCTCCGCTTCGACACGGTGAGCGCGGTTCTGTCTGCGCGTGCGGGTGCGGGTCGGTGACTTCGCCCCCCGAGTGCTGCATTGCGCGGATTTCGACTGCTGAGCCGGGGGCAGGTCGCCGGTTGGCACGCAAAGACTCGGAAACAGCAGCGCGCTGCCCGGCATGGTGACGTAGGTGTGACCGTCGGGGAGGTGCCAAAGTACGGTACCGTCAGGCAGCTGCTTGTCGCGCCAGCCCCCGAAAGTCTTCAGCAGGTGGTGTTTTCGACACAGCGCCTTCAGATTCGACGGATGCGTCCAACCACCGATGTGGTAGGGGATGGTGTGGTCAACGTCGCAATCGAAGGCCGGATGGTCACAGCCAGGGGCACGGCACGTCACGTCCCGGGATCGCACGAAGTCGGCAAGCTTTGCCGACGGGATGTAGCGCGGCTCGGGCACATCGGCCGGCAGAAGCAGCGGCCGCAGATGAGCAGTTTTGGCCAGTTCGGCAACCAGCTCTGCCGATATCAGCCCTTCCACACCAAACGCCACGGCCGGCGTCGCGCCGCCGCCGTCGATGCTGGCTTGTTCGGCTACCACATGGATCACAACATTGCTTTTGATCGCCCGCACCGCAGCATCGCAAGCGGTGGAGCCACAGCCGCACACCAGCCGATCTGCGCCGGCGGCCAACGCGCCCATGGCGTCTGCCCGTCGTTGCTCGCGCGAGCGTGGGTCAGCGTCGCATACCGTCTTCGCCAACTCATCCAGCCGAAGGTCCAGGGCGCGTCCAGCGGTAGCCAGTACGGTCCCGGTGACGAACGCAATCCCGGTTTCGTCGATGACGACGTCGACGTAACGATCCCGCAGGACCTCCCTGGCCCGCCGTACCGCATCCCGATCAACTTTGGCCACCACCCGGTCGACTTCAGCGGCCAGCCGACCGCGCGTCAACGACGTGCACCGGGAAACCCGCGTCGCCAGAACTGTGTCGACTCGGGCCAGCACCTCGGCGTCGGTGATCAAATCTGTCCGGAAGACGATCGTCTGAAAGGCGCGATAGTCGATCTCACCGGCCTGAAATACCTTGCCCACCTGGGGCAGCCGATCTTGTAGAGCCACCGCGTAACGCAAGTAGCTCGAGCCCATCACGATGCTGCACTTCAACGCTGCGGCGACCTGGGCGGCCACAGCGTCCCAGGTGTCCATGGCGCAGTCAGCCTGCTCTCCCGAATCCCGTAGGCGCGCGACGAACAATTCGCCGACCGCGACCAGTCGCCGCGCGGCCGCCTGAGCCTCCGATCGACCCGCCTCGCGGATCTCACCCAGCAGCGCCGCCGACTCCGGGGTCGGCCACGAGGCGTAATAATATTCGAACATACATTCGATTATAGCGTGCGCCGCCGACACGCATCGGTACGCGTTGACCCATGTGGATAACTTACTTTCAGTGCGACGCGAGGTCCGGCCGGTAGCGCGCCAGCAGACTCCGGACGGTGTCCATGGCGGCGACGGCGCGGTCTTTGTCGACGGACTGGATAGCCAGGAGCGGAACGTATTCGTCGTCGGGCAGGTCGATGCGAGCCCAGCGGGCACCGACGGGGAATGACACGCCGACGATGTCGTTCCAGAGCACGAGTCGGTCGCCGAGCACGTTGCGCACCGACAGCCCGGCTGCGCCGACTCGCAACCGCGGACGGGTAAACAGCAGCGCGAGTCCGGCCAGGATGACGCCGAGCACCGCCATCGCAATCTGATCAGAGGTCTGGAAGATCACGCCGGTAGACCCGATCTTGAGGAGCAGGCCGATCACCAGGTGCGCAACCACGAGAACTACCGCGACGGCGTAGGCAATGTAGGGCGTCAGGCGTGGCCGAAGCTGCGCATCCCAGGTGTCCCGGTCTGATTTGGCGGTCACGACTTTTCGCGTAGCCGGCGCAGAGTCAGTGCGGTGCTCAACGCCGCAGCCGTCGCCTGGCCGCCGTTGTCTTCCGCGGAGTCCGGGAGTCCCGCGCGGTCGAGGGCCTGCGCTTCGTCGTTCGTGGTCAGCACGCCGTTTGCCACCGGAGTGGATTCATCCAGCGAGACCCGGGTCAGCCCTTGGGTTACCGCGTCACAGACGTAGTCGAAATGCGGTGTCTCCCCGCGGATTACCACACCCAGCGCGACCACGGCGTCATGGTCGCGGGCCACCGCCTGCGCCACGACCGGAATCTCGATCGCACCGCGCACCCGCACCACTGTGGGGTTCTCGACACCCCAGTCGGCAGCGATGCGCTGGGCACCGTTCAGCAAGGCATCACAGATCTGGCTGTGCCAGGTGCTCACCACGATCGCCAACGTGACAGCAGAAGCGTCCTGTGACGCGATGTCGGGTACCCCGGCACCGCTCATATACGCCACCCCTCAGCATCGCTGCGCTCTGCATCGTCACCGGCGCTCATATACGCCACTCGTCAGTCACAGCGCACCGCCGAATTCGCCTGGCAGGTGGATTGATTCGTGATAATCGTCCAACCCGACAAGGTCGTGACCCATCCGGTCGCGCTTGGTCATCAGGTAGCGGATGTTCTCCGCGTTGACGCGCACCGGCAGCGGCACGCGTTCGAGGATGTGCAGACCGTAACCGTCCAGGCCGACCCGTTTGGCGGGATTGTTGGTCAGCAGCCGCATCGAGCGCACCCCGAGGTCGACCAGGATCTGGGCCCCGGTGCCGTAATCCCTTGCGTCAGCAGGTAACCCGAGTTTGAGGTTGGCATCGACGGTGTCGTCACCGGCGTCCTGCAGCTGGTAGGCCTGGAGTTTGTGCATCAGGCCGATGCCCCGTCCTTCGTGGCCACGCATGTAGAGCACCACACCGCGGCCTTCACGGGCGACCATCGCCATCGCCGCGTCCAGTTGAGGGCCGCAATCGCAGCGGCGTGAACCAAACACGTCGCCGGTCAGACATTCGGAGTGGACGCGGACCAGTACGTCGTCGCCGTCGTAGTTGGGTCCGGCAATCTCACCGCGGACCAACGCCACGTGCTCGACGTCTTCGTAGATGCTGCTGTAACCGACCGCCCGGAACTCGCCATGACGGGTCGGGATGCGAGCCTCGGCGATCCGCTCGATGTGCTTCTCATGCTTGCGGCGGTACTCGATCAGGTCGGCGATAGCGATCAGGGCCAAGCCGTGCTCGTCGGCGAAGACCCGGAGTTCGTCGGTCTGCGCCATCGCGCCTTCGTCTTTTTGGCTGACCACCTCGCAGATCGCCCCGGCCGGCGACAGCCCGGCCATCCGGGCCAGGTCAACGGCCGCTTCGGTGTGGCCGGGGCGGCGCAGGACGCCACCGTCCTTGGCGCGCAACGGAACCACGTGACCGGGCCGGGTGAAATCCTCGGCGATGCTGGCCGGGTCCGAGAGCAGTCGCATGGTCGTCGCCCGGTCGGATGCCGAAATCCCGGTACCCACACCGTTTTTCGCATCGACAGTCACCGTGTAGGCGGTACCGTGCTTGTCCTGGTTGACGGCATACATCGGCAGTAGACCGAGTCGGTCGCAGATGTCGCCGTCCAGCGGCACACACAGGTAGCCCGACGTGTAGCGCACCATGAACGCGACCAACTCCGGGGTCGCCTTCTCGGCCGCGAAGATGAGGTCCCCCTCGTTTTCCCGGTCCTCATCGTCCACAACGACGACGGCTTTGCCCGCCGCGATGTCGGCAATTGCGCGCTCGACCGAGTCCAACCTCGTCATCGCAGCCACCTCGTCAGAGAAACACACCTGACGTTCTCAGGTGTTGTGTCCAGTATGAACCACCACGTCGCCGAAGTTATTGCCACGCCTCACTGACCGAACACCGTCACCAGGGGCCCACCGCGGGCGACGGCGCAGAAGGTTTCCAGAGGCCGCTCGTAGGAGATTCATAGGCAGGCTATGTACGTTCAGCAATGGGGGCAAGCGTCCGCTATAGCCAACAGACAGGTGAAGAACCATGAAACTCAAGCAAATGATGGCCGGAGCGACTATCGCCGGTGCCGTCGGCGCCGCTGTACTGGGGGCGGGTACCGGTATCGCCAGCGCTGCACCAGGCCCCCAACACGGCGTGCCCGCGGTCAACCACGCACCGGCACCGCAGGAGCCGGGGGGCGGCGGCGGCCACGGTCCGGGCGCACCCGGTGGGCCTGGCGGTGGTGGCCCCGGCGGAGGTGGGCCGGGCGGACCTGGTGACCACGGGCCTGGTGGACCTGGCGGTCCCGGTAACCACGGGCCTGGCGGGCCTGGTGACCACGGGCCCGGCGGACCTGGCAATCACGGTCCCGGGGGGCCTGGACCTGGCGGTCCTGGCGACCACGGACCCGGCGGGCCTGGTGGACCTGGCGGTCCCGGTAACCACGGACCTGGCGGCCCGGGCGGGCCTGGCGACCACGGACCTGGCGGCCCAGGTGGACCCGGCGATCACGGACCAGGTGGACCCGGAGGATGGCACGGCGACGACCACCGCGGTTACTTCCACGGGGCTCCGTGGGGTGATGGACCCGCGCCTTGGGGTCGCGGGGAGCCGCCGCGGCCGAACTGGGGCCGGCCGCTTCCCCCGCCCGGAGGGCGTTGGAACGACGGACCAATTAATTACTACGGCTACAACGAGAACCCGATCTGGAACCCGGGCTTCAATCAGTGGGGCTTCGACTTCTTCGGGGTGTGGATCCCGCTGTAAAGACTCACCTCACCAAACGCCCGCTTCGCCGACTAGGCGGAGCGGGCGTTGCCTATTTTCAGAGTGCTCCAGCGTTAGGGTTGTCAGATGGCGACGTTGCGTTCGAAGTGTTTCGTACGTGCCCTGGCCGTTGGCTTGGCACTCGCC
>JAVHWH010000276.1:0-8335 GCA_032159915.1 Mycobacterium sp. | reverse complement strand
AGAAGTTGATCGGCGTCAGTGTCCTGTGCCAAGCAGATCTGCGCAGTCAACGACATGTTCCTTCCGGTCAAACACCTATACCGGTAACACCCAACCACAACGGCAACAGTGTCGGAAGAATTCGTTGACGCGACCGATGGTCTTGTCAGACGTGGCCGAGCAAGCCGGTTGCGGCCGCTTCAGCCGTTCTTGGCCAACGAGAAGATGATGTGTCTGCCCTTGGGGCTATCGAGACTCCCCTGCAGCGAGTCCTTGTCGAACGTGCACATATATCCGGCGTCGGAATTCACCCAATTGTTGCCCTGCAGGTGGAAGTCATGACCACCCTCGTTTCCGACAATCTGCATATGCGCGCAGTCGGGGCCGCATGGCGTAAAGGTCTCTTCGTCGGTGGACCCATTCTTGAAAAGTCCCCCTCCGTCGATGATGGTCCTGGTGTAGGAGCCGCTCAGGGGTTCCGCCGATGCCGGGCTCGCCCACCCAATTGCGGCACTCAGCAGAACGACGCAGACAGCAAGTCGTCGAGTAATCGTCATCCTGGCAATCTCTGTTCGGCGTTCGCGTTGCCAGTAACCATACGGATAACTGCCAGTTATTTGACAGCTTTGGCTTCAGCGATGCCTCTTCGGCTCGGCCGGGGGTTGGCCGGTCTGAAGTGCTGACGGCGGTCGAAGTCGTCATTCCGGCAGTATTTTTCGGATTGGCTACGGCAGAGGAGAACTCTGCCGACTAACCGCTCTTGCGACGGAACTCTCGACGACTACCGGCCGCGCCGTGCGCACCGGGCTGCTTGGCGCCGCCGTCCTTATGGTCGGATCGGGTGGACGACTTCGCGTTCTTACGCTCGAGCGCTTCCCGGAACTTGCGTTTGTTGTCGTCCTCCGACGCCGAATCAGCCATCTCGGCAGCCTAGCGCGCCCGCAGCGCCGCAGCGCGCTTCACCGCACGCCGGGCGGCATGCCGTAGACGTGGGCGACCGGCAGAGTCAGCACCACCCGACGGTCGGTGACCATCGCCTGACGGTAGTCGTCCCAGTCCGGGTGCTCCCCAGCAATGTTGCGGTACAACGCGATCAGCGCCTCGACCGTGTCGTCACCGGGCGCGACGGCCGGCGGGGTCAGCGTCGCGGTGCCCTCGGCGACGGCGTAGGACCAACCGTCGTCCGAGCTGACGAGCAGCGACGCCCGCGGGTCACGACGCAGGTTGCGGGTCTTGGCCCGCGGCTCGGTCACCGAGACCTGAATGACGGCATTGCGGGAATCGAAGTAATACGAGACGTTGGACAACTGCGGCCGTCCGTCCCGCTTGAGCGTGGCCAGCACGCCGAGAGAATTGTCCGCGATCACGGCCATCAGCTTGTCGTCGAACACGTGGCGACCCATGGGATGAGCGTACGGCTCGATTGGATCCACGTCGCTACCATCGCGCTATGACCCGGTACGCAGCATTCCTTCGGGGCGTCAACGTCGGCGGCGTCAACCTCAAAATGGCCGACGTGGCAACGGCGTTGACCGACGCCGGACTTGCCGAAGTCCGCACCATCCTGGCGACCGGCAACGTGACGCTGGAGTCGGCCAAGGGCGCCGATGCGGTTCGCGCGACCGCGGAGAAGGCACTGCGTCACCGCTTCGGGTACGACGCCTGGGTGCTGGTCTACCCGATCGAAAAGCTGAAGTCGATCGTCGAGGGCTACCCGTTCGAGCCCGAGGTTGACGGCTACCAGTCTTACGTCACCTTCGTCAGCGACAGCGATGTGCTCGACGAACTCGCCGGCCTGGCCAAGGCGAGCGCCGACGAGCGGATCGAGCGCGGATCCGACTCCGCGGGCGTGATCTATTGGCAGGTGGCCAAGAACCACACGCTCGACAGCACCATCGGCAAGACGATGGGCAAGAAGAAATACAAGTCGTCGACCACCACCCGCAATCTGCGCACGCTGGTCAAAGTCCTAGGCGCTCAGCCGCCGGCGTAGGCCTCCAGGTAGTGCAGCGCCTCGGCTTTGCCCAAGCCCAGGCGCCGGGCCACGTCGAGGTAGGCACCCGCCGCCGCTGCCATCGCCGTATCGGCGGGGTCGGCTCGGGCGACGAATGTGCCGAAGCGGCCGCGGGTTTCGACGATCCCGGCCGTCTCGAGTTCGCGGTATGCACGAGCCACGGTGTTGACGGCCAGGCCCAATTCGCCAGCCAGTTCACGCACCGTCGGCAACCGTGCGCCGGGCGGCAACGTGCCGGCCCGGATCGCCTCGATGATCTGGTTGCGGAGCTGGTCGAACAGCGGCCGGTCCGCCTGACCGTCGACCCGCAGCCACTCGCCGAACTCCACCGGCTCAGTATCCAGTAGTCCAGCTAATCTGGTGGAGTGAAAATCACGGTGCTGTCTGGTGCGGGAATCTCCGCGGAGAGCGGCGTGCCGACGTTCCGCGACGACAAGAACGGGCTGTGGGCCAAGTTCGACCCCTACGAGCTGTCCAGCGTTGAAGGCTGGGAGCGCAACCCCGAGCGGGTTTGGGGCTGGTATCTGTGGCGGCACTACCTGGTCGGCACCGTTGAACCCAATCCCGGTCACCGCGCCGTCGCCGCCTGGCAAAACCACGCGCAGGTCAGCGTCGTCACCCAGAATGTCGATGACCTGCACGAGCGCGCCGGCAGCTCCCCGGTGCACCACCTGCACGGCAGCCTGTTCGACTTCCGTTGTGCGACATGCGGTCTGCCGTACAACGGGCCGCTTCCCGAGATGACCGAGGCAGCATTGGAAGTCGATCCGCCGTCATGCGACTGCTGCGGGGGGTTGATCCGGCCCGACATCGTGTGGTTCGGCGAAGCACTGCCGCAGGAGCCTTGGCAGCAGGCCGTGGAGGCGGCGACAACCGCCGACGTGCTGGTCGTGGTGGGCACCTCGAGCATCGTCTACCCCGCGGCGAGCCTGCCCGAGGCAGCGCTGGCCCGCGGGATCGTCGTCGTCGAGGTCAATCCGGAACCCACACCACTGTCGGACAGCGCCACGATCACCGTGCGCGAATCAGCCAGTACAGCGCTTCCGACGCTGCTTCAGCGATTGCCCGCCCTGCTGAATTAGGCCGGGCGGCGCGCCCGCCCCACCACGAACTCCGACACCGGCAACGGCACCCACGCCGGCAATGCCTGCTCGGTGCGGGTGCGGTCGATCTCGAACCCCGCGGCGCGGACCGCCCGTTCGGTGTGGCGATGAGCGTGGCAGTTGCCGGCCATCCTCGGCCACAACGTCGTCACGTCGACGAATTGCTGAAGCCGCCCCCTGAGCCCCTTACTGGCCACATGCTCCAAATAACGTAACTCGCCGCCCGGTCGCAGCAGCGAAAAGATCTGTCGCAGTACTGAATCGGGGTCGGCAACCGAGCACAACACCAGCGAGCACACCACCGCGTCGAACGGCTCGCCGGCCGAGAAACTTTCCACCGTCCGGTTGGCGACCTCCACCGGAACGGGTGCGCCGGCGGCCGCCTCGCGGGCCAGTCCGACCAGTCGCTGCTCGGGCTCGATCGCGACGACGTGCTGCACGGTGTCCGGGTAGAAGGCGAAATTGGTGCCGGTTCCGGCACCCACCTCGAGAATCCGGCCGGACAACCCGGTCAGGTTCGCCCGGCGCGACTCGCGCATACGCTCGGTCTCGTGTGCGGCGATCGCCGGCCAGACCCGGGCGAAGAACGGGTGGTGCACGGTTTCCGCAATCGGGGACGTCATGCCATTGCGCCTTTCGACC
Organism: Mycobacterium sp.; assembly: GCA_032159915.1. GTDB lineage: Bacteria > Actinomycetota > Actinomycetes > Mycobacteriales > Mycobacteriaceae > Mycobacterium. The sequence goes on along the minus strand of JAVHWH010000276.1, from coordinate 4,597 downwards.
GCAGCGCCGTCAGCCGTTCCACCACCTGCTGCGGTGTCGCGTCAGCGCCGACCACTCCGGTCACCATATTCCCGGAGAAAACGGTACGCAGCACCCGGTCGGTGAACACATCGGCCTCACCGAACGGCAGATGGGGCTTGGCGATCAGCAGCGCGGCCACCCCATGCGCGGCGCTCCACAGTTCCAGGGCGACGCCGGTCGCATCGCCAGCGAGAAACACGCCTTCAGCCATCAGCGCCTCGACGGTTGCACAGATGTGCTCGAAAGCCGAATTGGCAAGGGCCGCATCGACACTGCTGTCCGACTTCCACTCGCCCATCGTCGCGATCCGATAGAGCTCAGGATTTTCGGTGGCGAACCGGACGTAGGCCAGCCCTTGAGCACGCAGGACCTCGGCGGTGCTCGGCTGCATGGCAGCTACCCGTTGCATCTCGTCGTCGAGCTTTTCGAAGTAGCGCGCGCACACCGCATCCAGCAGCGCGTCCTTGTCTTGGAAATGCAGGTAGATCGAGGGCGGGGTCACCCCGACGCGTTCGGCCACCGAACGGATCGACACCGCCTTGGCCTGCCCGATGTCGAGCAGCAGATCGGTTGCCGCGTCGAGAATTTCATCGCGCAGCAGATCACCGGATCCGCGGGGGGCGCGCCGCCTGCGGAGGGTTTCCGTGGAGGGATCAGCGACCATCGACGACCGTCGCGGCAGAACGTGCGGCCGTACTGGACGTGGCAGCGGGGACGGCCCGGTCTTCGTCGGGCCGACGATGCCGTCCGTGCGCCGGCTCACTTGACGGCGGCAATGGCGCGGAATCCGACTCGCTGATCCCGAACCGTTCATACAGCCACACCAGCGGTGGGGGCGCCCACCAACTCCAGTGTCCGAGCAGATGCATGAACACCGGCACCAGCACCATCCGCACCAACGTCGCATCGGCCAACACCGCCAGGGTCAGGCCGGTTCCGAACATCCGCATGAAGGACACCTGCGCAGCGATCAACGCCGCGAACGAGATCGACATCACCAGCGCGGCTGCGGTCACCACTCGGCCGGTGCGGGCCAGCCCAAGAGCCACGCTCTCGTCGTTGTCGGCACGCTTGGTTCGCTTGTCCGGTGTCGCAGGATGCGATGCGACCGCAACCAACCAGTACTCACGAATCCTGGAGACCAGAAACACTTCGTAGTCCATCGACAGTCCGAAGGCGACACAGAACAACAGCACCGGGATGTTGGCCACCACCGTGCCGCTCTGGGTGGTGCCCATCGCGCCGAGGTGGCCGTCCTGAAAGATCCATACCAGTGCGCCGAACGCCGCGGTGAGCGATAAAATGTTGCACGCCAACGCTTTCAATGGCAGCACGACGCTACCTGTGAGCAGGAACAGCAGGGCGAACGTGATGACGCCGATCAGACCCAATACCAGCGGCAGCCGATCGGTGATCGCATCGACGCTGTCGCGGTTGATCTGAGCCATTCCTGCCAGCTGCACCGAGCGACCGGCCGGGCCGGGCACTTTGTGCAAGCGGTCGAGCTGGGCGTCGGAATCTTTGGAAAACAATGGCGCGGAGGTGGCGACCGTCAGAAACGCGCTGCCATGCGTCATTCCGGTGGCCGCCGACGGTGGCCCTACCTGGTTGCCGCCGACGAACGTCCCGGTCGGCGCCGAAACCGCGGAGACGCCGGCCACCCGCGACACCTCAGCCGCATAGTGGCTGAGGTCGCCCGGACGCACCCCTCGAACGTCCGGGACGACAACAGATATTGCGGTCGCCGAGTCTTCGGCGAAATCGTGCCGCAGCTGGTCACCGACTGCATGTGCCGAGGCCGACGTCGGCAACACCCGGTCATCGGGCATCCCCCACTTGACCCCGAGGAACGGAAGTCCCAGCATCACCAGCAGAGCGACGACCGCCAGTCCGATGGGAATGGCGCGTCGTGTCACGAACTTGGTCGATCGATACCAGAACAACTGCTCCACCGGTTTGCGCACCGGGTCCGGGCGGCTCAGTATCCGACGCCCGAGCTTGCGCACGTCCAGCGCATCCAGCCGCGGCCCCAGCAGAACGATCGCCGCCGGTGTCACCACGATCGCGGCCACCGCGACGAAGGCCACCGTGGCCACACCGGCGTAGGCGAACGACTTCAGGAAGTACATCGGGAACAGCACCATCACCGACATCGACAACGCGACGGTGGTCGCGGCGAACAACACGCTGCGGCCCGCGGTGGCCATGGTCCGGATCAGCGCCACATCAGGGGTGCTGCCATCGGCCAGTTCGTCGCGATAGCGGCTGATGATAAGCAGCGTGTAATCGATGGCCAGAGCCAGGCCGAGCGCGCTGCTCAAGTTCAGCGCATAAGTCGACACGTCGGTGCCCAAGCTGATCAGCCGCAGCATCGACATCGATCCGACGATGGCCAGCACGCCCAAGATGACCGGCAAGGCCGCGGTCAGTAGCCCGCCGAACACCCAGACCAGCACCAGGAAGCTGAGCGGAAACGCAATGGCCTCCATCAGCAACAGGTCGCGCTCGTTCTGGTGGTTGATCTGGTTGTAGACGACCGCTCCTCCGCCGGCGCGAACCGTGACGCCGTCACGGTCGTGCACGACTCGGGCCACGATCTTCTTGGCGTAGTTCTGCGCGTTGTTCTCGCCGCCCTTGAGGTTGGCCACGATCAACCCAGACTTGCCATCCTTGCTGACCAGATCGGCGGCCAGATGTGAACCAGGCGAATCGGATCCAGTAGCGGTGGGCCTGGTCCACGCCGAGACCACGTTGTACACCCCGTCGGACCCTTGCACCTGGCCGGCGATGTCGGTGGCGACGCGGCGGGCCTGGTCGCTTTGCGCGCCGCCCGGCGCCGTCACCAGGATGACGAGTTGCTGGTCGCTCTGCCCGAACTTGTCGGTCAGCAGCTTGATTGCCTGAGCAGACTCCGAAGCCGGGTCCTGAAATCCACCGGCAGACAAGCTCTTGGCAACGGGAATCCCGAAAACTGCAGCTGCCACCAGGACCAATACGGCAGCTGCCAGAATGCGCCGCGGCCATGCGATGGCAAGGCGGGCGATCTGCTGCAGCATGACTGTCCTTCCACTCCGGTACCACCGGTAACTTATCGCTGATAAGTTACCGGTGCAAGATGTGAGCGCGCCATCGACGCGTTACCGAAGGAAACGAGGCGGACACCCGCAATGGTTCAATATGCCGCCCGACAACCAGGACATCTGCGGAGCATATGTCGTTGAACGTCTGCCCAATAGGACACTTCCAACCATCCGGACGAGACGTCCAGCGGGTGTGTCCCCTACCGGGCGGTAACAATTGCCACGATTTTCCGAATCGTGACTCAAAGATTCCTTAAACGTTGCCCATACGCTCATCTACATGTGGATCGATGACACCAGTGCCGACGTGATCAAAGTCGATTTCGAGGCTCTCTACCACGGCGATGTCCTGGTGGAGGGTGAGTGCTCGGAGCAGCTCGACGATTGGCACCCGCTGCCGAACGCGAGCTGATTCGCGCGACGGCGCTTCCATACCGGGAGCGCGGCCGCGTTGAGGCCTTCGTCTCCCTAGGTCACTTCTGACGCTTCGCTATTGCGCAACAAGCCCAATCAACCAAGTAGCCCCCGCCGAGGCGGGGGCTTTTGCTTGTGCCTGATTACCCGCGGCTCGTGATTACCGCGGAGCCATCCGGATCGCGCCGTCCAGCCGGATCACTTCGCCGTTGAGCATCGGGTTCTCGATGATGTGCACCGCCAGCGCGCCGTATTCGTCCGGGTCGCCCAGCCTGCTCGGATGCGGCACCTGCTTGCCGAGCGACTCGCGGGCCGGCTCCGGCAGACCGGCCAGCAGCGGCGTGTCGAACAGGCCAGGAGCGATCGTCATGACTCGAATGCCCTTGCTGGCCAGGTCGCGCGCGATCGGCAACGTCATCCCGACAACACCGCCCTTGGACGCCGAGTACGCGGCCTGCCCAATTTGGCCGTCGAAGGCTGCCACCGATGCGGTGTTGATGATGACGCCACGCTCCTCACCTTTTGGGCCGACGGGCTCGGTCTGAGCAATCCGCTCGGCGCCCAGTCGCAGCACATTGAACGTGCCGATCAGGTTGATCTCCACAACCTTGCGGAACGCCGCCAGAGGGAATGCGCCGTCCTTGCCGAGCGTCTTGATGGCGTTGCCGGTGCCGGCGCAGTTGACCACGATGCGCAGCGGGCCCAGAGATTCGGCGATGTCGAGTGCAGCGGTCACCGCCTGTTCGTCGGTGACATCGGCGGGCGCGAACCGCGCCCGCTCGCCCAGTTCGCGGACGACGTCTTCACCCTTGAGGTCGAGGACGACCACTTGTGCGCCGGCATCGAGCAGACGGCAGGTGGTGGCCAGGCCCAGTCCGGAAGCACCGCCGGTGACGAGGGCTACGGCATCGGAGATCTGCACGCACGTTCCTTTCGAGAGGTCAGGCTTTGAGACGGTCAGGTTTCAAGCCCGTCAGGTCGACGAGCCGACCTACTGGTTGGCCGGGACTATACCCAGTCGTTCAGGACGGCTTCGGTATCGGCTCCCGGCTGACCGGGAGGCCGCGGCTGATCCGGCATCG
>JAVHWH010000262.1:0-11588 GCA_032159915.1 Mycobacterium sp. | reverse complement strand
GGTCGCGGGTTCGAATCCCGTCATCCGCTCGAAGGTGCAATGGCATCAATCCAGCGGTGGAGTGGCCGAGTGGTGAGGCAACGGCCTGCAAAGCCGTGCACACGGGTTCGATTCCCGTCTCCACCTCCAGATTTGTTTCCCCGGCGCGATTAGCTCAGCGGGAGAGCGCTTCCCTGACACGGAAGAGGTCACTGGTTCAATCCCAGTATCGCGCACCAGAGTTCGTGCACTTCGAAGGATGTTTCACCGCCTCAAATTCGGTCACGTGACCTAGATATGACCTGACTGTCGATACGCTAGCAACCGAAGCAAGGTAGCTAGCCAAGACAACCACGACCAGCCCGTACCCCGGGCTTCGAATCCCGGTCCGGCGCAGCCTGGGCTGAATGGCAAGACCCGGAACCCCGTCCGCGTTTCGGGTCTTCGGGGGTTCCGAGCGCGTCATCCCACACAGCGACGCCATCCAGGAAATAAGGACATCGAGGCGTCCGTCGGACGTACCCAAAGCAAATGGCATCGTTGATCGGCACATCCTGGTCGGTCCGCTTCACCCCGATATGCCGATCACCCCGGAGCAGGCATCGAACTGGGGCAGGCTTTGGTGGAACTGGGTCGCGAAGCCCAGAAAATGGCCCAGCTCGACCAGCAGCTGGTCGACGATTGCGCGCCATCCGTAACCAGGCACCTAGAAGGGCAGCTGAATGGAGAGCCTAGACATCAAGCGCATCGGAGAGCCCGAGCCCAACGACCGCAACGATCCGCTCCTGCGAATAGGTCAGAACGTGTACAGGATTTCCACCACGCCACTACCGGCGGCGGGGCCGCGGGGTAGGAACTGGCTAGAGTATTTCAATAACCAATTGCAGGCGCCGCCAATCGTCGGATGGCACAGCGGCGGCGAGATCACCGTGTACTGCAACCCCGATGACTGCCCCGACTGGCTCGCAATCGTGGATCGCGCGATTAAGACGGCCAACGAAAAAGAGGGAGCCATTCAGTACGAAGGCAACGTCTAACAGTCAGACAGTTATCGGCCCACCCCGTTCTCTCGTCTTGGGGTCGGTACGTCCTTCGCGCCAAAGAAAGGCGTACTTATACACCTTTGAGTCTCACCTCAATCCCGAATGGCCGAAGCGCGACAGCCCTGAACACTTAAGGGGCCCGTGCGGAAGGTAGCCCAGACCTCATGCGCAGTCCGGCCACCACTGTGCTGCAGTCAAGAACCCCTAGGTGGTTCGGGATATCCGAGCGCTGATCGCTTCTGTTCAAAGTGCAGCAGACACCCGACGCCTGCTATGACTGAGTAGGTCCGATTTGCTGCACTGAAGCGACTAAGCAGCCCGCCCGTTCCCTTTCCAGTACCCCCTGAGTGGGGCGTCGACCCCAGAGGCGGGGTGGCGGCCGCGGTGGTCGCGGACGGCGTGCTGGTGGAGTTCGAATCTCCTCGGCTCCACAAGTAATAAGGCAGGTCAGGCGTGCTCGGACGACGACGCGTCAGAGGGGGATGTTGAAATCCCCGAACGGAGTGATCAACAGATCCGTGATTGACCCCGGGCCAGCTCCGGTGACCGGTACGTCGAGCCATTGATTGATGAAGCCGTTCCCGAAGTTTGCGACGTCAATTTCACTGCCTGCCGGCAGGAACAAAAGACTGCCGTCAGTTGAGCCAAAACTGATATCAGGACTGTGAAGGACGAGGTCATCGTTCGTGAATGACCCGAACACAGTGTGGGTGTCGACTCCGAAAGTGAAAGTCGACCCAAAACCAATTTGGCCAGGAGAGGCGTCGAGGACGTCCAAATGCTCGGTTCCCGTTGCATGGTCGAAGAATGGGGGAAAGCCATCTGCCTGCGTGGCGACAAAGGTGCTGATATCGGGCGTGAGCACCCAGTTGTCGTCGGCGACGGCGACGGCGGCCGGGAGCAACGCGGCGGCCAGTAGGCCGCCCGCAGCTGCGCCGCAGGAGAGCAAAGCGCGGTGTAGGTTCATTTGCTCGCCCCTATCGGTCACATAGACGGACCAGGTCAGAATAGACGCATGCTAGGCAACATGTGAAAAACCTGATGAGAAAATTAGAAATCGCCGAGAATTTTCTGCGTCCGCCGGGTCGGCGCCGTAGGCCGCTGGTGTACCCACGCAGCCAAAGCGGCAACTCGAGGTGCATGCGGCCGCGCAGCGCCGCACGTGACCTAACGGGTGCCGGGCGGCGTAAGCGTCAGCAGGTAGTGGTCGATCGGTCGACGGGTCACCGAGTTGGGGTTGAGCAGACCGGGCAGCTCGCTGACCAGCCTTTGGGCGACCGTCGACAGCTTGATGTTGTGCTCCTGTGATCGCCACTTGAGGACTTCGAAGGCGGCATCCGCGTCGAGCTGATAGATCGCCATCAGCATCCCCTTGGCCTGGTCGATGATCTCCCGGTGAGACACGATGGCTTGTACCTTGTCGCTGATCGTCTCCTGCAGATCGGCGTTGAAACTCTCGGTGATGTCGATGTAGAACCCGCGGCTAGCCACAACGTGGCCGTCGGCGTCGGTGACGGGATCGCCAACGACCACCACTTTGCGGATCTCTCCGGTGGTCGTGCGGATCCGGTGCCGGCTGCTGAACGGAGCCACTGACTGCTGTAGCAGGCCCTTCACGCGGGCCAGATCGTCGGGATGCTTGTGGCTCAACACGAGTTCGGTGGTCGGTTCGACCTCGCCGGGCTGGTATCCGTGAATCTTCGCGACGGTGTCCGACCACGTCCAGGCACCGGTGTCGTAGCGGTACTCGAATCTGCCGACGCGCTGCGGCGCACCGCCCAATAGAGCCTGGTCTATGCCGCGAACTGGCTGCCCGTCGGTGGCGGGACGATCGTCATCGGTCGCCAAACGATCCAGTTTTGTCAGAGAAGCAGAGTCGTCGCTGTCAGCCATCTTTCCGATTTTCCGCTATCGAGTGCTGCCAAGAACAAGCGCGATTCGCGGGGCGAACCCGGGCGGCGCACAGTCGCGGAGGTCTGTGCGCCTGTCAGCACATTTTAGCCATAGAACAAAGGGACGACGTCATGCTAGACGAAATGTCAGATGCTCAGCAGGGAATTCGATCTCATCGGACTTCGTAAGGCAACGGACGCAGGAACGGCTTCAGCGGCGGCCTGCCGGCCTTCAACACCGGTTCACCGATGAGCTGATGGAAGAGCTGCTGGTAGGCCAGCTCAACGCGTTCCTCCGAAGATGTGGCCACCGGGTCGGGGTAACCGCAAGCACAGCCGGAGAAACGCCAAGTTCCTTAAACGCGCCCGCCGGAACACACGCGCTGGCCGCCGACCGCCCCTAACGGGAAATCTGCGCTTGCGCCACTGCGTTGGCGGTTTGGTCGGGGCAGTGCTGGCGGATCGTGGTGCCGGTCAGCACGCCGGCGTTCGTCGCGTCGTATCCGCGCGCCTCGAGGGTGGTTTCGATCACCGCCAGGCTGGTACCGCTGCGCAGCGCGGCGCAGATGTCGTAACGCGAGTCGGTGGCGGCGGCTTGTGCGGGTGCAGCGAGCGTCACCGTCGCGATGAGGGCGGCGGCCCCGACCGCCAAGAGAGATGAACGAAGGATGCTGTGCCGGTGTGTCGTGGTGTGCCGCATGTCAGCCTCGCTGGTGTCGAGGTCACCGTTTTTGATTAGTGGCCGTTGCCGTCTACCAACGCCCCACTCACCCGTAGGCTGCCCCATTCAGCTTGAACGTGATCCAATTCACGACCGGCAGCCGATTTGCCGACACGGTCGAGCGCGGAGCACCTAAGCTGAAGCACGCCCGACGTCGAACACTGGTCCAGTGAGAGGGCTGCTATGACGAGGTTTCTTCGCCACTTGCTCGTCACTGTCGCGGCGGCGTCCATCCCGCTCACAGCCGCGGCGGTCGCGACATCGGCGGTGAGTTCCGCCGCTTGCGACCCGAGATGGTCGAAAAACGTGTGGACCGGTGAATGCCATCCGCAACCGGCGCCGCCGGACTGGTGGACGGAGCGGCCGGCGTACGCACCGCCGTACGCACCGCTCGATGTCCCGCCGCCTCCTCCGCCGCCGCCATGGGCAGGCCAGATGCAGCCGAGGTGGGACGAAGGCGGCCAGCATTGGGTCTGGAGCGGAATCTAACTGCAGCGCAGGTCAATTCATAACTTGCGAACCCCACGCAAAATTTTCGCGAACGGATTGCCGGCAGCCAACCCACGACGAAGGCTCGGTTGCAGGGTGCTCAGATTCAGCAGCACTGGGTAGCCCAACCCGTGATCGCGCCAGTCCGCAAGCTGGTCCACGATCTCGTCGTGGGTGCCTTGCAGGCAGGCGTCTTTCAGAAGCGACAGTGGAACATTCGAGGTGTACTTCAGCACGGACTCTTCGTCGAACACCTGCGGGATGATGTCCTGAGATCCGGTGAAGTCCTCACCAAGCGGGTGCGACACGCCATGGCGCTTCCACAACTCCGCGGGGGCGTTCAACGCGAACGTCTTCATCGCGGTCGATTCGAGAGCCTCGTCGATCTCGTGACGGCTGCGACCGGTGACGGTGAAAAACAGGATGGCAGCGCCGATCGACAGCGGGTCACGTCCGGCATCCGAGGCCGCGGCACGAACCGCCGTCAAGCCGCGCGCGTAATCCGCCGGCGAAAAGACGGCTACGGGAAACCATGCGTCGGCGTAGCGGCCGGTGGCGCGCAGCATTCTGGGTCCGTGCGAGGCGATCCAAATCTGCGGCCACTTACCGCGATAGGGCCACAGATCGAATACGGCGTTGTGTAGCGGGAAGAACGGCGAGTCGCGAGTGACGAGTTCGCCGCCGGAATTCCACAGCGCCCGGATGGTGGCCATCGCCTCTTCGAATCGCGCCACCGGTCGGGACCAGTCCACGCCGTACGGCTCATTGCCCTCACGCTCGCCGGTGCCGATGCCGAGGATCGCCCGGCCGCGGGTGAGCAGGTGCAGTGTGGCGGCCGCCTGGGCGGTAACCGCGGGATTGCGACGCCCGGTGTCCGTCACACCGATCCCAAGACGCATGCGCCCCAACCGATTCCGCGCAGCCAGATGTCCCAGCACGGTCCACGGCTCGAGATTGGCGTCGACCTTCGGCGTCAGGCGCGCAGCACCGATGTACTTCGGTTGCGCCATCGCCCGCGGGAACAACGAATTGAGGTGGTCGGCCAGCCAGAACGAATCCGCCCGGGCCGCTACCGCGGACAGATAGCTGCTTCGCGTCACCGCCATCGGCGAGAAACGCATGGGCAGCGCCTGCGCCGCCAAACCGACTTTCACCACCGACCCCCGACAGCCGTCGACCTATTGCTGGGAACTGCCCGATCCTCCCACCCCGCCGACGGGCGGCAAGGCCGGGTCGCCGCTGTCATCGCGGACCCGCTGCAGATGCCGCGGGCAATAGGCGCTCGCCGCGATTGCGGTGAATTGAGCGGCGCTGACCGTACTGATCCCCGAATTCTGTTGCATCACAAGGGCAACGACGTCACGCTGCGACGTGCCCTGGTCCATCAATGCACACGCGTTCTTGCCCGCATTGACGGCACTCGCCGAATCGTTGAAGGTGATGCCGGCTCTGGTCAGTGCATCGACGAAGCTCGCGTCGACGCGCGGGTCGGCGTACGCCGGGACCGCGGGACTCAGCGCCAACGCAACGCCGAGCAGAGCCGCGAGCCGTCTCACCACCTCACCATTGCCCAGACCGGCCGCGGCGATTGCTAACCCGCAGGTGGTGCAGCCGCAGCCGCAGGCGGTTCAGCGGCGTGCTGCAGATGTTGGGGGCAATAGGCACTGGCGGCGATCGCGGTGAACTGCGCCGCCCTGGTCGTGTCCAGCCCCGGGTTCTGCCTCGTCACCACTTGGACGACGTCAATCTGGGGCCGACCCTGGTTCATCATTCCGCAGGCTGCTCTGCCGGCCTTGACCGCGCCGCTTCCGCTTTTGATGGTGATGCCCGCCTTAGTGAGCGCGTCGAGAAAGCTGGCATCCAGGCCGGGGTCGGCGGGGCTCGGGCCGGCCTGCATCAGCGCGGCCGAACTCAGCGCGGCGATCCCAAGCAGCATCGCCAGCCGACGTGTCATCGGTACATGGTCGCGCACCTTCGCAGCTTTGTCGCGCGAACCGAACCGCCACATCGACTCTGGCGGCCTGTAAGGATCAGACGATGGTCGAAAGAATCGAAGTCCAGCGCATGATTCCCGCCCCGCCCGCCGACATCTTCGCGGTCCTCTGTGATCCGCAGGGGCACGTCGCCATCGACTCATCCGGCATGTTGCAGGACGCCGACGGAGCGGCGGTCGCCGCCGCCGGAGACAGCTTCGTCGTGCACATGGACCGCGAAGCCCTCAACGACTTTCCGGAACTGGGCAAGTATGACGTGACGGTCACCATCCGCGAGTTCGAGCAGGATCAGCTGATCGCGTGGACGGTTCTGGGTCAGATCCGGCCGCAGATCGGCCACGTCTACGGCTACCGGCTCGAACCAGACCAGCGCAGCGATGGCACGCTCGTCACGTCGTTCTATGACTGGTCACAGATCGACGAAAAGTGGCGCGAAGCCGGGATTTTCCCGGTCATCCCGGAAAGCGCTCTGCGGGCATCGCTGGGCATCTTGGATCGCACGGTCCGACGCGGCTATCCGAGGGGCTAACCGGCCTTGTCGTCAACGCTGAGTTGACGCAGTGCGGGCGTCAACCTACTGTTGACGGAATGCTGCCCATGCATCCAGTCCGGCTCGACGACATGATCAACACCATCAAGAAGGTGCACCCCGACGCGCTCGACCAACTCAGCGACGCGGTGCTGGCGGCCGAGCACCTCGGCGACGTCGCCGACCATCTGATCGGGCATTTCGTCGATCAGGCCCGCCGGTCAGGGGCTTCCTGGACGGACATCGGCAAAAGCATGGGAGTCACCAAGCAAGCCGCCCAGAAGCGCTTCGTGCTGCGCGCTGAGGCCACCACACTGGACCCGAACGGCGGATTTGAGCGCTTCACTCCACGGGCCCGCAACGCCGTGGTGGCCGCTCAGAATGCCGCACACCAGGCCAATAATCGCGAGATCACCCCTGAGCACCTGATCCTCGGAGTGTTGAGCGATCCGCAAGCATTGGTCACCAAGTTGCTACAAGCGCAGTCCATCGACCCCGAAGCGCTTCGTGACTCCATCACGCTGCCGCCGGCTGCCGACACCATGCCGGCGCTGATCCCCTTCAGCGGCATGGCCCGTAAGGCGCTCGAGCTGACCTTTCGAGAAGCACTTCGTCTGGGCCACAACTACATTGGCACCGAACACGTGTTGCTGGCGTTGCTTGAACTCGAAGACGGCAGCGGTCCGCTGCATCAAGCCGGGGTGGACAAGGACCGTACCGAGGCCGATTTGACCGCCGTGCTGACGTCATTGACCGCCGACAACGAAGCCTGAGGGTCGAACTCAGCGACGTAGGCCCGGACATGTGCCATCATGCGATGGTCCTGCGAGGAGGGAAGATGCGTCGATACCTGGTTGTCGCGATTGCCGTGCTCGCGGCCACATTGATCCCGGTACCTCGCGCGTCAGCCGGCGACGCACCGATCGGTCACCTCGGCGACACGCTGCGGGTCGACACCGGGAAGATGATCGCCGACGTCACGGTCAGCAGTGTGCAGCCGGTCGACCCGCCACCGGGCTTCGGTTACAACCGGGTTGGCGTCCCGATCAAGAGTTTCCCCAACAGCGCAGTCATGCGCGCCGATGTGGCGATCCACGCGGTTCGGGTGCCGAACCCTTTCCAAATGCTCACCGACTTCACTTTCGACGGCGTCACCCCGTTCGGTGACGCCTACAAGTCCCGGTCGTCGGATGCGCCCGACGCATTGGATGCCGCGCTGGCGAACGCGCCCGCCGGTTCGATCGTGCGCGGCGGCGTGTACTGGGAGGCCTACCGCGACCCGATCTCCACTGTCGTTCTGCTGGACAAGAAGACGGGTTACCACTTAGCGCAGTGGAACCTGTAGTTCGCGTCGCCACCCCGGATTCCGTCGACGCCGTCGAACTCGCTGCCTTCGCCGCGCGGACGTTTCCGCTAGCCTGTCCCCCGTCGGTCGCGCCGGACGACATCGCATCGTTCGTCGACGCCAACCTGTCGACCGCGAGCTTCGCCGACTACCTGGCCGACCCGCGGCGGCTGATCCTTACTACCAACGACGACGACCGAATCACCGGCTACGCCATGCTGATCAGCGGCGTGTCCGACGATCCTGACATTCAACGGGCCGTGCACATCGAGCCGGCGGTGGAGCTTTCGAAGATGTACGTGCTGCCGGCGCATCACGGCTCGGGTGTCGCGGCGGCGTTGATGGAGGCAGCGCTGAGTGCGGCCGCGGGCCGGGGTGCGCAATGCGTGTGGCTCGGCGTCAACAAGAAAAACCAACGTGCGCAACGCTTCTACCACAAGCACGGCTTTATCATCAGTGGCAGCAGGACTTTTCGGCTAGGCGGCCATACCGAAAGCGACCATGTGATGGTCCGACCGTGTTAGCCGTTGAGAGCGGCGCTTCGCGTCACACCAACCCCGTGCATGCACGCACCCTATCGACGTGCTGCAATCAAGCACATGGCTGACCATTCAGCTGATGACTCCAGCGCGGTGCAGATGCGTCTGTTCGGCTCTGCCCGCGACATCGACGGCGGCCAACTGCCCGATCTCTACGGCTACCCCGCCGATCATGACGGCGTCTGGCTGCGCGCGAACTTCATCGCCAGCCTCGACGGCGGGGCGACCTTCAGCGGCAAATCCGGCGAGCTGGGCGGTCCCGGCGATCGGGCGGTGTTCGCCACGCTGCGCGAGATGGCCGACGTCATTCTGGTCGGTGCCGGCACGGTGCGGACCGAGGGCTACGCCGGCGCCCGCCCCACCGTCGGCCAGCGGCAACGCCGACAAAGCCGCGGGCAGAGCGAAGTGCCCCAGTTGGCCATCGTCTCCAGATCCGGGCGCCTAGAGCGCGACATGCCGGTGTTCACCCGCACCGAGGTAGCGCCGCTGGTGTGTACCTGTACAGCCGTAGCCGGACAGACCCGACGAGCACTGACCGGCCTGGCCGACGTCGTCGACTGCTCGACCGACGACCCCGACAGCGTCGACTCGGCCGCGGTGCTGGCCCTGCTGGGCAAGCGCGGGCTCCCGCGAGTGTTGACCGAGGGCGGCCCGATGATGTTCAGCTCGTTCGTCGAGCGCGACCTGCTCGACGAGCTGTGCCTGACGATTGCGCCGACCCTCGTCGGCGGTCAGGCCGGGCGCATCGCCACCGGCTCGGAGCAAGTGCAGACCGGGATGCGATGCGCGCACATCCTCACCGATGACGACGGCTACCTGTACACCCGCTACGTCCGAGGGACCCGCGCCTGACGACGATGCGGGCCGGGATCGCTACTGTGGTCGGCATGAGCAGGCGCGCAGCGTTCGCAACGTCGCTGGTAGTGGTGACCGCGTTGCTCGCCGGCTGCGCTCCCGGTTTGGCCGCCAACCCGCGATTCGCTACTAACGCGGGGGCCCGTCCGCAAGGCAAGGCGACGAAGACCACCACCCCTAACGGACCGGCGCCGATCGCCAAGCCGAAGAACGATTTGTCCTGGCACGACTGCACTTCCAAAGAATTCAGCCAGGCCGCGGCTCCGGCGCCCGCCGGAGTCAAGCTGGATTGCGCAAACTACGACGCCGACCTCGACCCGGTGAACGGCGCCGCCGGCTCGCTGAGCATCGGTGTGGTGCGGGCCCGTTCGCCGCAAACGCCCGACGACGCCGGCCCGCTGGTGTTCACCACCGGCTCCGATATGCCGTCGTCGCTGCAGTTGCCGGTCTGGCTGGCCCGGGCGGGCGCCGATGTGCTGCGCAATCACCCCATCGTCGCCGTCGACCGGCGCGGCATGGGCACCTCCAGCCCGGTGGACTGCCTCGAGCAGTTCGATCGTCAGGAGATTCACGACCAGGCCCAGTTCGAAGCCGGCAACGACCCGGTCGCCAATCTCGCCGACATCGTGCAGACCTCGACCACCAGTTGCACCGACGCCATCTCGCCCGGAGATTCCGCCTACGACAACACCCATGCGGCGACCGACATCGAGCGGCTCCGCAGCATTTGGGATGTGCCCGCGTTAGCGCTGATCGGCATCGGCAACGGCGCCCAGGTGGCGTTGACGTACGCCGGCGCACACCCCGACAAAGTCGCCAGGCTGGTACTGGACTCCCCGGTGGCGCTGGGTGTGGGTGCCGAAGCCGCCGCCGAGCAGAGGGTCAAGGGCCAACAGGCGGCGCTGGATGCTTTCGCCGCCCAGTGCGCCGCGGTGAACTGTCCGCTGGGACCCGACCCGAAAGGCGCTGTCAGCGCACTGCTGGCAGACGCGCATGCAGGCCACGGACCGGCGGGCGCCTCGGTCGCCTCGATCGTCAGCGCGATCAGCACGTCGCTGGGCTTCCCCACCGCCGACCGGATCGGCACGACAAACGAGTTGGCCACCGCGCTGGCCAGCGCCCGCAACGGCGACACCAATCTGCTGGCCAGCCTGATTACCCGGGCCGAGGGCATCAGAGGTACTGACGGGCAGTTCGTCAACACCTGCAGCGACGCGGTCAACCGGCCGACACCAGACCGGATCCGGGAACTGGTGGTCGCCTGGGCGAAGCTGTACCCCCAATTCGGTACGGTCGGCGCTCTGAGCCTGGTCAAGTGCGTCTCGTGGCCGAGCACCTCGCCGCCACCACCGCCGAAAAAGCTCACGGTCAACGTGCTGCTGATGGGCGTCAAAGACGATCCGATCGTCGGGTCGGAAGGCGTCTCGGCCACCGCCGCGACCATCATCAACGCCACCGCCGCCAGCAAGCGGGTGATGTGGCAGGGCATCGGTCACGGCGCCAGCATCTACTCCTCGTGCGCGGTCCCACCGCTGGTCGGCTACCTCGAGGGCGGCACATTGCCGGCCACCGACACGTACTGTCCCGCCTGACCCCGAAGGCAACCGTCCGTGTACGGTGCGCCGGTGACGTACGTTCAATCCTCGCGTGGCGGACTGCACGACTGGGTGCACGCCACCTTTGCTCCCCGGAACGCGGCGCCGAGCACCGCGACCGTGCTGCGCTCGGTGCTGTGGCCATTGGCCATCATGGCGGTAATCCATCGCACCGTCGTGTTGCCCCCCAACGGCAACATCACCGACGACTTCAAACCGGTCTACCGCGCGGTGCTGAACTTCCGGCACGGCTGGGACATCTACAACGAGCATTTCGACTACGTCGACCCGCACTACCTGTATCCGCCCGGCGGGACGCTTCTCATGGCGCCCTTCGGTTATCTGCCGTTCGCGGAGTCGCGCTACCTGTTCGTCGCGGTCAACAGCGTCGCCATCGTGCTGGCGGCCTACCTGCTGTTGCGGATGTTCAACTTCAAGCTGACCTCGGTGGCGGCGCCAGCCTTGCTGCTGGCGATGTTCTGCACCGAATCCGTCACGAGCACATTGGTTTTCACCAACATCAACGGCGTCATCCTGCTGCTCGAGGTGTTGTTCTTGCGCTGGCTGCTCGACGGTTCGGAAGGCAACAGCGTCAGGCATCAGTGGT
>JAVHWH010000239.1:0-9832 GCA_032159915.1 Mycobacterium sp. | reverse complement strand
CTCGGCGCGTTGCTGACTGCCCCCGTCGATCGCCCGTCAGCCCTGCGGGTCACCCGCGAAGTGCAAAGGCGCTGGCGGTCATTCAGCCGCACGGGTAATCCCGGTGACGACTGGCCGGCTTACACCGACACCGATCGCGCGGTGATGGTCTTCGACCGCAAGTCCCATCTCGAGTTCGACCCGAATCCCGAACGGCGGATGGCCTGGGAAGGCTTTTCCCTGGCGCGATGACGGTGGATGTGGTTTCGTGAACGAGCCATGACACCGCATACCGACGACGTCGTCGAACGGCCGGCCGACCTCACCGCTGCCTGGCTGACGGCAGCCATCGACGCCGGCGCCATAGCCGATTTCAGCACCGAACGAATCGGCACGGGCCAGGTGAGCGAGTGCTACCGAATCCAGTTGCACTACGCCGACAGCGCCGCAGAAGCCGACCGGCCGGACTCGGTGGTGCTCAAGGTCGCTGCCACCGACCCGATGAGCCGGCAGACCGGTATGACGCTTGGCCTCTACGAACGTGAGGTCCGCTTCTACCGCGACATCGCTCCGCGGCTGCACGGTCCGGTCGCACCGTGCTACCACCACGCGTTCGACATGTCCTCGGGCACTTTCGACGTGCTGCTCGGCGACGCGAACCCGGCCGTTGTCGGGGATGAGATCCGCGGCGCCACAATGGCGCAAGCGCACACCGCCGTCACGGAACTGGGTCGCCTGCAGGGTCCGCTGCTGGGCGACCCCACGCTCGCTGACGCGTCGTGGCTCAACCGCGACGCACCGATCAATCAAGCGCTGATCACCGCGCTGTCCACCGGCTTTGTCGACCGCTATGGCGACCAGATCTCCCCGCGGCACCGGCTGGTGTGCGAGCGCCTGGTCGGCGGATTCGATGGCTACCTGGCCGCGGAGGCGACCGAAGACCGTATCTTCGGTTTGGTTCACGGCGACTACCGCCTGGACAACATGCTGTTCGGCGCTGAGGGTGCCCAGCGCCCACTGACCGTGGTTGATTGGCAGACAGTCACCTGGGGTCCGGCGATGACTGATCTGTCCTACTTTCTGGGTTGCGCACTGCCGGTGGACGATCGCCGTGAACATTACGACGCACTGCTGAACGGCTACCACCGCGCGCTCGGTACTGATGCGGCGATCAGCCTGGCCGATGTGCGCGAAGGCGTGCGCAGGCAGAGCTTCTTCGGGGTGATGATGGCCATCGTGTCGTCGATGCTCGTCGAGCGCACCGAACGCGGTGACGCGATGTTCATGACGATGCTGCAGCGGCATTGTGAGCATGTGCTGGACACCGACGCACTGGAAGTCCTGCCCGCGCCGGCTGAAGCGGAACCGCTAAGCCCGTCGACCGGCGACGAGTCGGCACACGCCCCGACCGACGAGCCGCTGTGGAACGAGAGCTGGTATGCCGACTTTGCCGATGCTGGACAAGGATTCGGTGGCTGGTTACGTCTCGGCCTGATTCCCAACCAGCAGACGGCCTGGCTGCATGCGTTGCTGTGTGGGCCGGGCTTGCCGACCGTTGCCGTCGTCGACTTCGAGGTTCCCTTGCCGGTTGACCCGTGGGCGGTGCGCACCGGCGCCATTGATTTCACCCACGAGGCGGTCGACCCGCTGCGTACTTACCGGGTTGTGCTACGCGGTCACGGTCAGTCCTACGTCGATCCGGCCGCGTTGCTGCGAGGTGAGCAAGGTGAGCCGACTGACGTGGCAATGGAACTGGAGTGGACAACCGACGGCAGGGCTTATCAGTATCGGGTGGCTACCCGGTACGAGATACCCTGCACTGTAACAGGTTCCGTCACTGTCGATGGGCGTCGCTTCGACCTCGACGCGGTACCCGGCCAGCGGGACCACTCGTGGGGGGCACGGGACTGGTGGAGTATGGATTGGCTCTGGAGTGCGCTGCATCTAAATGACGGGACGCACGTGCATGGGGTGGACCTCACGATTCCGGGCGTTCCGCCGATGAGTGTCGGGTACGTCCAGGACCGCAGCGGAACGGTCACTGAAGTGCAAACCGTCTCTGCTGAACAGAAATTCGACGCCGACGGGTTACCGGTCACCGCGACGCTGACGGTGAATCCCGGTGGCATCACGGCGTCTGTCGAAGTGCTCGGACACGCACCCCTACGTCTGGTCGCCAAAGACGGCCGGGTCAGCCACTTCCCGCGGGTCTGGGCCACCGTGAGCACGGCCGACGGACGCGCCGGCGTGGGCTGGCTGGAGTGGAACCGTAATCAGCCGTCGCGGTAGCGGACAGTATGCCCGCCGACAACCGTTGCCCACCTGAAGCATCCATCGTCGTGATGGGCGTGTCCGGCTCCGGCAAGTCGACAGTCGGCGCGGCGCTGGCCCGTCGCCTCGACATACCTTTTGCTGATGCCGACAACTTTCATCCGGCAGCCAACATCGCAAAGATGTCCGCGGGCACACCCCTGGATGACGACGACCGCTATCCCTGGCTCGCCGCCGTGGGCAGGTGGCTGGCGGACCATGATCGCGGGGTCATGAGTTGTTCGGCGCTCAAACGTCGGTACCGCGACCAAATTCGTTCGTACCGAAGCACTGTCGAATTCCTGCATTTGACCGGTTCACCAGAGCTGATCGGTCGCAGACAAGCTGAGCGCACCGCACACTTCATGCCGTCGTCGCTGGCGATGTCGCAATTCGAGGCGCTGGAGCCGCTCGATACCGACGAGCGCGGGTTAGCGGTCGACGCCAGACGCAGCGTCGACGACATCGTCGAGGCCATGGTCGGCCATCTCGTCGCTAAACCTTGATCACTTGGGTGCCGCCGGCCAACTCGTCGTGCTTTCCCTGCTTGCAGGGGCTGGCGTTGATCGTCACGGCGATGACGACGTAGGCGGCGAGCGCCAGCAGGGGACCCAGGTAAGGCACCACTGCCAGCAACGTGAACGAGTTGCGGATCGCCGATTGCGAGAAGTCAGGCCTGGGCCTACCACCGGGGCCAAGGACGCTCAAGCCCAGCAGTCGCTTGCCCAAGCTCGCGCCCTGGGTCACTTCGAGCAGGACGAAGTAGCCGAACATCATGGCCCCGGAGAACAGGCCGGTCACCAGGAACCACGAATCACTGAAGAAGAACAGTGACAGCACGAACACCGCGATGTTCACCGCGATGCCGTCGATCAGGCGGGCGAAGAACCGCTCGGCCAACCCGCCAGGATGAACGTAGGGCCGCTGCGGTGAACCCGGCGGCGGATAGCGGTATCCAGGAGAGCGGGATCGAAATCAGCTGACGTCATGGCATGGGCTCCTCGCAGCGGTGGGCCTCAACCTACCGCTGCTGGGGGCCGTCCGTCAGCTCCAGCGGCGGGCCTTGACCCGTCCCTGCTGAGCCAGTTCACCGCCACGCTCGCGAGCCGTGTCGGCCAATTCGCTGCCCCGCTCATAGGCTTGTTCACCCAGCTCGGCGCCGCGTTCCCGGGCGATGTCGGCCCACTCGCTGCCGCGCTCGAGAGCCTTCTCGCTCAATTCGCTGCCGCGGTCCCGCGCGACTTCAGCCCACTCGCTGCCGCGGTCGCGGGCGATCTCGGCTAATTCGCTGCCGCGCTCCCGCGCGGTTTCGGCCAAATCGGCGCCGCGTTCGCGCACCGTATCGGCCAGTTGCTCGCTGCGCTTACGTGCGCGTTTGCGGGCCTCCTTGACCACGGGCTTACTCCGCTTTGCGGCAGCCTCAGCCAGTTCGCCGCCGCGTTCGGCAGCTGTGCTGGCTAATTCTTCGGCGCGTTTGCGGGCAGCCTCCACGACAGGGGCGCTTTTCTCGGCCGCCGCGCTGGCCAGTTCCCGACTGCGTTCAGTACCTGCCTGCAGGCTGTGCGCGATTCGTTCGGCCAACTCGGAATCCAACAACGAATCGTTGGATCCAGCCAGCGGCAGTGCCGAGGTCACCGCTCCCGAGATTCGGTCGGCCGCCTGCCTGCCACGCCATCCCAGTGATGGCTTGCCGGCGGTGTCGGCCGCCGCGATGATGAGCCCACCCAGCAGACTCAGGTCGGTCAGCAGGGCGCGGCGCTTGTCGGCTTTGCGTTCGGGGTCGGACTCGGTCCAAAAAAGGTGTCCGCCAAGGCTGCCTGGTACCACCGTCAAAGCAAGTGCCGCCGAGGCGATTCGCGGCAGCTTTCCAGTCGCCAGTAGTAGACCACCGCTCACCTGAACGGCGGCATTGATTCGCGCAGCAGTTTCAGGGTTCGACGGAACCTTGTCGCCATACGGCTCGGGCAGGTTGCGCAGCGCCGCGACGGTGGGCTCAGTTGCTTCTAGGGTGACCGACGGGTTGCGTAGCGTCTCGATGCCTTGGCCGATGAAGACTGCGGACAGCAAAGGACGCGCGATTCTACGGATCAACATGGCCGGGGTGTTCCCAGCTTGTGCGTCGGGCAAACCGGGCGGCGCTGCTCAAGAATCAGACGGTGGCGCTCGGCGCACCCAAAGGGGCAGCACTATCCAAAACGCGAGCTCGGCGGCGATCGCGCAAGACCCGGCGACCACGCCCGCGGTGGGGCCGGCGACCGCACCGAAAATGATCACCGTGACGCCAGTCATCGCCAAGCCCATCAGCATCAAACCCGCATAGGCAAACCGGTTCGCCGCCGAAACTAGAAATTGAGTCCGATGCCGGCGGAACAACAAACGATGCATCCCGACCGGAGCTTCCAACAACACGGTGGCAGCAACTGAGCAGCCCACCGTCGTCAAATAGACCGCGCGCATCGTGGTGTTCAATCCGTCGAAGCGGGCCTGAAACGGCAGCGTCAACAAGAAGCCGGTGAGCAATTGGACGCCGGTCTGGACAACTCGCAATTCCTGCAACAGGCTGAGCCAATTTCGGTCCAACCGTTGGGTTTCGGTTTCCGATCGCGCGGTGGTGTCCCAGGCCTGATCGCGTTCAGGATGATCGACGACGTCCATGGGCGTTGATCATGCCAGCCTGCGACCTGCTGCTATGGCTTCTCGGCCAACAGCAGTCGCGCTGAGCTCTCCAGCCGGTCGGCGATCTCGGTATAGGACGCATAGCCCATTCCGGCCCGCACCAAAGCTCCCGCGTACAGCAACTCCAGCGATTCGACCAGTTCAGGGGCGTATCCGTCGCTTAAGGCGGTGACCAGGCGCTGATGTATCTCGCGCCCGATACGCAGCCGGAGCTGCTCGACCTCCGGATCGCTGCTCAGCAACGCGGTGGTGACCGCGCCGGCCAATGCCGGTTCGTCGGCGACCAGCAGCGCGATCTGTCGTAGCACGGCGATCACCCGAGCCGTCAGATCAGGCGACTCAGTGGAGTGAGCAGGGCTGGACCTCAGCCGCCGCCAGAAAACCTCTGCCACGAGATGTTCTTTCGAGGAGAAGTACGTGTAGGCCGTGGCCGCGCCAACACCGGCTTCGGCGGCGACCATGCGAATCGTCAACCCGGAGAAGCCTTCTCGACTCAGCACGCCGATTGCCGCGTTGCCCAGCCGCTCGACGGTCTCGGCTTGCTTGGCGGTCAGGCGCCGTCTGGTCGATTCCCGAACTACCGGGTTGGACACGTGTCCGGACACTACTACACCGACCTGGGTGCGGCAACTGTTCGCCGACGTTCGTGGTCTACCGTCGAGGGATGGTGTCCTCCGCAGATCGCACTGTTGACGACGAGTTGACCAGCCGGTTGTTCGCCCTGGCGGATCGAGTCACCGGCTTCATGCCCGCCGACGAGGGCCGCACACTCTACGACGTGGCGATGGGCTACTTCGACCACGGTGTCGGCGTAGAGATCGGGACGTATTGCGGCAAGTCGACGGTACTGCTGGGTGCGGCCGCACAGGCGCGCGGCAGCGTGCTCTACACCGTCGACCACCACCACGGCTCGGAGGAGCATCAGCCCGGCTGGGAGTATCACGACACGTCACTGGTCGACTCGGTCACCGGACGTTTCGACACGCTTCCTGCACTGCGCCACACGCTCGACGAGGCCGCGCTGGACGACAACGTGGTGGCGGTGGTGGGCAAGTCGACTGTGGTGGCTCAAGGCTGGCGCACGCCGCTGCAACTGCTGTTCATCGATGGCGGCCACAGCGAGGAGGCCGCACGCAAGGACTATGACGGCTGGGCCAAATGGGTCAGTGCCGGCGGCGCGCTGATCATTCACGACGTCTTCCCGGATCCGTGCGACGGCGGGCGGCCGCCTTACGAGATCTATTGCCGCGCATTGGAAAGCGGCGCGTTCACCGAGCAGTCTGCGACCGGGTCGATGCGGGTACTGCAGCGGACCGCCGGCGATGCCGGGTTAGCGGTTTAGCGGTCGGACTGGCTGGCGGCGCACTCGCAGTCGTAGCCGCTTTCCAGGCCGCGCGGCAGGTGTGTGCCGCGGAAGATGCCGTTGCCCGCGGTGGTGCGTGACAGTGCGTCGGCAGCCAGGATCACCGCCGCCCCGGTCCAGGTGGTCCGCTCGACAGGCCAACGCTTTCCATCGCTGAACACCAGCCCGGTCCAGTAGGAACCGTCCTTCTCGCGGAGGTGCTGCATGGCGGCGAACTGGCTCAGCGCGGCCTGCCGGTTACCCAGCGCGTCGAGGGCCAGCACCAGTTCGCAGGTTTCTGCGCCGGTCACCCACGGCCGGTCGTCGACACACCTGATGCCCAGGCCGTTGACGACGAAATCACCCCACCTGTCCGCGATCCGGGCCGTCGCGGCGCCACCGCGCAACGCGCCACCGAGGATCGGGTAATACCAGTCCATCGAGTGATGCGGTTTCTCGGTGAACGCCGAGGGATGAATGGCGATCGCATGACCCAGCCGACCAAGTGCGAGTTCCCACTCCGGTTGTGGCTCGTCGATGAGATTCGCCAGCGCGAGCGCACACCGGATGCTGTGGAAAATACTTGCGCAGCCGGTAAGTAGTGCCTCGGTCAGCGGCCCGGAAGAACTGCGCGCCCAGCAGATTTCACCACCCTCGAGCTGAAGGTCCAAAACGAACTCGATGGCGTTGCGCACCGTCGGCCACATCGTCGTCGCGAAAGCCCGATCGCCGGTGACCAGCACGTGATGCCAGACGCCGACCGCCACGTAAGCACAGAAGTTGCTGTCGCTGTTCGCGTCTTCGACGACGCCCGCCCGAAGTTGGATCGGCCAGGACCCGTCCGCGCGTTGCTGACGCCGACACCAGTCGTACGCGCGCCGCGCGGAGTCGGTCAACCCCGCCGCGGTGAGCGCCATCGCGCATTCCACGTGATCCCACGGGTCGGTATGGCCGCCGTCGGACCATGGGATCTCACCTGAGGAATGTTGCACTGCTGCAATCGATTCCGCTGTCTGACGGCACTGCTCGGGGGACAGGACGCCGGTGACACCCGGTACGTTAGACCAGCTCAACGGCGGGTACCGGTTTCTCGAAGTACAACGCGACACTCTTGCCGATCAGCGGATTCAACGTCGATTCGGCCAGCCGGGTCAACAGTGGCCGCTGCATCATGTCCCACACCAGCATCTTGTGGTAGGCGGTGACGGCGGGGTGGTCTGACTTGTCAACTCCGACCGCACATTTGAGCCACCAGAATGGGGAGTGCAAAGCGTGCGAGTGATGGGTGTGGATGAACGTCATGCCGCGGCGGGTGATCTTTTCGCGCAGTTGGTTCGCCCGGTAGATGCGGATGTGGCCGCCTTCGTTGCTGTGGTAGTCGTCGGAGAGCAGCCAGCAGACTTGTTCGGGAAGCCACCGCGGCACTGTGATCGCCAGCGTGCCACCGACCTTGAGCACCCGTATCAACTCGCCGATTACGGCCTCGTCGGCCGGAACATGCTCCAGGATCTCCGAGGCGATGACGCAGTGGAAGGTCCGGTCGGGATAGGGCAGCGCCCGCGCGTCGCCGACGACGGCTTCCGCGCGGGCCGCGGCCGGCACTTCTCCGGCATCTGCCATGCCGCGGAACATCGTGTTGACGTCGCTGATGTCGCTGGCGTTTTGATCGAACGCCACGACGTCGGCGCCGCGCCGATAGGCCTCGAAGCTGTGCCGGCCCGCACCGCACCCGACGTCGATTACCTTGCTACCCGTGCCGACGCCGAGACGGTCGAAATCGACTGTCAGCACAGCTCGCCCACCGCTTCGCTCGGATCGCGGGCCGGTCCGTTGCGGGCGATGGCCTGCTCGTAGACCCGCACCGTCTGGGCTGCCACCGATTCCCAGCTGAAGACCTCGACAGCGCGCCGCCGACCGGCCGCACCCAGGCGTTTGAGTTCGTCCGGGGAGTCCAACAATTCGCCCACCACGCGGGTCAGCTCAGCGACGTCACCGGGCGGGACCAGCCTGGCGCAGCCGCCGTCGGCTCCCAGCACCTCGGGTAATGCGCCGGCGCGACTGGCCACGATCGGTGTTCCACTCGCCATCGCCTCCACGGCCGGAAGTGAGAATCCTTCGTAAAGCGAAGGGATACAGGCGATTTCGGCGGACGCGAACAGTTGGGCCAATTCGTCGTCGGACAGTCCGCTGGAGATGTGGACGATGTCGGAGATACCGAGCTCCGCGATCAGCTTCTCGGTCGGGCCGTTGGACTCGAGCTTGGCGACCAGCTGCAACTCCAGGTCGTAGTCGTGGCGAAGCTTGGCGACCGCATGGAGAAGGTGCCCGACGCCCTTGAGCGGCACGTCCGCGCTGGCAATCGCCATGACCCGGCCCGGGACGCGGGGTTCCGACGACGGCGCGAACATGTCGGTGTCGACGCCCAGCGGCACCACATGAAGCTGGTCGGGGTCGACGCCGAAGTCGGTGGTGATGTCGGTCGCCGAAGACGACGACACTGTGAGCAACTCGGGGATGGCGCGAGCCACCCGCTCCTGCATCGCCAAAAAGCCGTACCACCGGCGCACCGAGGGCCTGCGCCACCAGCGGGCGGCGGCGAGGTCGAGCACTCGGTCGCGGGTGATCGGGTGGTGCACGGTGGCAACAACCGGGAGGCCGGCCGCCGCGATCCTCAGCAGGCCGACGCCCAGGCTCTGGTTGTCGTGCACAACGTCGAAGTCGGCCTGCCGATCGGCCAGCAGTCGCGCGGCCCGCAGGCTGAACGTGCGGGGCTCAGGAAAGCCGGCGGTCCAGACGCCGGCCAATTCGAGGAGGTCGATACGATCCCGGATTTCCCGGGGATGCGGGATGCGGAAAGGGTCTGGCTCGCGATACATATCGAGGCTGGGTACCTCGGTCAGCACCACCCGCGGGTCGAGTTCCTCTGGATAGGGCTGGCCGGAGAACACCTCGACGTGGTGTCCCAAATCGACCAGGCTCCGGCTGAGGTGCCGAACGTAAACACCCTGGCCGCCGCAGTGCGGCTTGCTGCGATACGACAACAGCGCAATCCGCATACTCACGCCCGATCTGAAGTGGAGGTGCCGAGAATCAGCACGGTGAAAAGTTCGGGCGAGGCCTCGACGAGCTTTCTGGACACGTGTCTGGACTATAGTTTGACAAACTACCTGATGCAACGCGCAGCTAGCGGCGTTGACTGCGCTGATCCTACCCAGCGCAACAGTCGCGGTGACTCCGGTACCGGCCCGGTCGGCGATAACGTGGTGCCATGCGCGCGCTGATCGTCGTCGACGTTCAGAAAGATTTTTGCGAGGGCGGCTCGCTAGCCGTGACCGGCGGGGCGCACGTGGCGGGCGCGATCCGCGACTACCTGGCCGGCGGCGCCGAATACGACCACGTGGTGGCCACGCAGGATCAGCACATCGACCCGGGTGACCACTTCTCCGATCACCCGGATTACATCTCGTCGTGGCCGCCGCACTGCCGCGCCAACAGCACCGGCGCTCAGTTCCACCACGACCTGGA
>JAVHWH010000235.1:0-8237 GCA_032159915.1 Mycobacterium sp. | reverse complement strand
CTGGTCGGCCGGTATCTGTTGCGGGGTAACGAGACGGTGTGGGTGGACGGTCCGCTGACCTGCGCCGTGCGTGAGGGGGCGATCTGTTATCTGGACGAAGTGGTTGAAGCTCGACAGGACACCACAGTAGTGCTGCATCCGCTGGCCGATTACCGGCGGCAGCTTCCTATCGAGCGTCTCGGTGTGACGCTGGACGCGGCACCCGGGTTCGGCCTGGTGGTGTCGTACAACCCCGGCTACCAGAGTGTCCTCAAAGATCTCAAGGATTCGACGCGTCAGCGAATGGTTGCCATCGAATTCGGTTTTCCCGCAGCTGATGTGGAGCACGGAATTGTTGTGCACGAGGCGGGCGTGGATCGCGCCACCGCCGCCGAGCTGGTGCGTTTGGGGCAGGCCATCCGGCGGCTGGAGACCGGCGGCCTGCGGGAGGTCGCATCCACCCGGGTTTTGATCGCGGCCGGCAGGCTTGTGGCAGAGGGCCTGAGCATGCGCGAGGCGGCTCGAGCCGCGATAGCGGGGCCGCTCACGGATGACGTGGCGGTAGGCGAGGCCCTGGTCGAGATGATCGAGATCTATTTGGCCGGCGCCGATGATTCCGACGATTGACGCTGTGCACCGCCACAGCTAGTGTGTGAACAAATATTAGGTTCTCAACGGTCGCATGAGTGTGTCGCCTCGGAGGTGAGATGTCCTACGAAAGCACTGCAGCGCCGATCAAGGTCGGCTATTTGATGGATTTCACGCTCCCCCCTCAATTTCCCGAGGAGATGAAGGCTGACTTCACCCGGTGCTTCGATCTGGTCTTCGAAGAGGCCGTTGGGACTGGCTTGCTGGACCGGTCTGTCCAGATGATCTACCGCGAAGTCGAGGGCCTACCGAAGGGGTCGGTCAAGGCAGTGATCGATGCGTTCGGCGAACTCGTCGACGAGGGTTGCCTGGTGGTGTTCGGGCCCCACATCACGGACAACTGCGTACCCACCCGCGAAGCGATCGAAGAGCGGTTCAAGGTACCGGCGATCGCCGTTACCGGCACCGACGACTGGTTGGGCGAGTGGACATTCGCCTTCCCGCAGGGCTCGATGACAGACGAGCCGATTTTCATCGCGGATCTTCTCGCCAAACGTGGACTGTCCGAAATCGGCGTTCTCATGGAGCAGAACCTGATCGGTGAAAGCTATCTCAAGAGTCTACGAACTGCCTGCCGCCGCAAAGGCATTCGTATCGTCGCAGAAGCGGCGATCGCGCAGACGGCACAGGACATCAACGAAGCCGTGCGTACTCTGCACGATGCAAAGGCCGAAGGCATCGTGCATTTGGGATTCGGCTTCGGGATCGTGTTCATCAACCCCGCGCTCGAGGCGGTCGACTGGGACCCTCCGCGGTTCACCACCACCGCCTTCCAGAATGCCTGGGTGAACCCGATCATGTGGAACGCTTTCATGGGCTGGATCGGGGTCGACCAGTACGACGAAGAGAATCGGCTGGGTCAAGAATTTCTCGACCGCTACGCGCAGAAGTACGACGGGAGACGCCCAGAGTACTGCGTGCCGGTGGTCAATCGGGATGTCGCCGCCACCCTGGTTCGTGCCTTCGCCGACGCGCATCCGCTGAGTCCCCGCGGGGTCAAAGAGGCTTTGGAGCGGGTGAAGATGATGCCGGCCGCCTCGGGCGCGCCTGGCACTCGGGTGTCCTTCGGCAAGTGGACCCGGCGGGCGTGGATGGGCGCTGGCTATCTGGTGGCCAGGACTCTGGACGCCGACGGGGTCAACTCGCACTTAGTCGATCGGTTCGGGGAGTGAGGCCGAGGAAGACATGAGCACTGATCAATCGGCACCGCTTGCCGCCAAGCAGAAGTCGACATCCACCGGCAAGCGGGGATGGGGCGGCCGGGCCGCCGGCGCCGCACTGGCGACGTTCATGCTGTTTTTCATCGCGAACTGTCGTGTTGCGCTCGACCCGCGCGTCGCCAACCCGAACGTGCATGGCCGTCCGCGTCCCGTCAAGTTCACCTTCGGGCTGGACTACATCACCTTCCTGGATGCCGCCACGGTGGTGGCGCTGATCGTGCTATTGATCGTCTTCATCAGGGGCTGGCGACGTAACCCAGGTAGCCCGGTGATGTTGATGTTTTTGTGTACCACGCTGATCGTGTGGCAAGACCCGATCATGAACTGGTCGCCGTTCGCGGTCTACAACCCCGACCTTGTCCACTGGCCAGAGTCGTGGCCGCTGGTGTCGCTCTCGCCGACGGTCGAACCGTTCGTGGTCTTCGGTTACGTGATGTTCTACTTCGGGCCCTACTTCCCGGCGGTCTGGCTCCTGCGCAGACTGCAGGCAAGGCAGGGGCCCACGGGCTATGTGTCGCGGCATCCTTTGGTCAGCTTGGGTCTCATTACGTTGGTGATCGGATTCATTTTCGACGCGTTCCTCGAGAACATCCTGGTTCACTGGGGGATGTACATCTACTCTCAGGTGATTCCCTGGGGATCGGTGTTCACTGGCACCACCTTCCAATTCCCGCTGATCTGGGAATCGTTTTCGGTGTGCTTCGTGATGGTGCCTGCCGCGATCCTCTGCTACCGCGACGACACCGGTAAGTCGGTAGCGGAAAAGCTTGCGGCAAAAGCGAAGTGGTTTCCGACTCGTCCGGTGCTTGGCACGTTTCTGGTGATGTTTGCCATCATCAACGTGTCCTACTTCGCTTACGGTGGATGGTTCTGGGTCATCAAGGTCAGTCATGCCGCCACTTCGGTGGCGTGCCCGTGGCCGTATCCGGAAGCCAAAGTGTATGACCCGCAGGGCTTTTATGAGAAGGCGGGTGCCCGAGGCCCATACTCGGTCGGTATCTGGTCGACCTGGGCAAGCGGTGAGCCCAACGGTCGACCGCACGTCGACCCGCCGCAGCCGGGGCAAGGGCGCTGCGAACCCGCGAGGTCGAATGGCTGAGCCGCGCACCGTTGTCGTCACCGGTGCGTCCCGCGGACTGGGGTTCGCATCGACGGTGCGCCTCTATCGCGAGGGGTGGCGCGTGGTTGCGGCTATGCGGACACTCGAGCGTGGCATGCCGCTGCTGCGGCAGGCGACGGAAGCCGCCGCCGACGACGACCGGTTGATCGGGGTACAACTCGACCTGTTGGACGCCGCGTCGATAGCGGCGGCTGCCAAAGCAATCGAAGAAGCCGTGGGTGCACCGTACGCGGTTGTGCACAACGCGGGAATTTCTGCTGCCGGGATGGTTGAGGAAACCGATATGGGCCTGTGGCAGCAAATGTTCGCCACCAGCGTCTTGGGTCCCGTCGCGCTCACTCAGGCGCTGCTGCCGTCGATGCGGGCGGCCGGCGAAGGACGCATCGTGCTGGTCTCCAGCGCGGCGGGGGTGCGCGGACAGCCGGCTACCGCGCCCTACTCGGCGGCCAAGGGAGCGCTGGAGCGCTGGGGAGAGTCGATGGCGTGCGAAATAGCGCCCTTCGGTCTCGGTGTCACCGTTCTGGTCGCCGGCACGTATGACACCGACATCATCACCGACGCCGGCACTACCGATAATCGCAACTTCGACGGACCCTACGCTCGACTGCACAACACAATGAACACCCGCGGCCGCTTGGCGATGAAAATGGCCCGGCCGCCCGAGCGATTTGCTGACGGTCTACTCAAAGCGCTGGGCGACCACGGCCCGTTCAGACGCCACGGTGTCGGCCCGGATGCCTCGATGTTGTTGGCTTTCAACAGAATTCTGCCGTCATCAGGCATGCACCACGTGTCGCGGATCGTGCTCGGCATACCGCGACAGGGATCGATGCGGGGCGGCGCGTGGCCGCTGACCACAGCCCAGAAGGCGATGGTGCTCGCCGCACGGATTGTTCCGCAGCCGATGTTGCAGCGGCTGGCGTCATTGCCGGCCAAGCTTCGCAAGGGAAATGAGGATAACCATGGATCAGGTTTTTGACGACCTGGAAGACTTCGGCTCGTTCGACGACGCCATCTCCGGTGACGTGCGGGACCCGTACACCGAGTTGGCGCGCCTGCGCCGCGAAGAGCCGGTGCAACGCCTGGAGACGTCGGGAGCGCTTCCGCACGAGGAATCGTTGCCGATGTTCATCGTGTATCGCCATGAGGATGTCCAGCAGATGCTCCGCGACAATGAGACATTTTCCTCGGCAGCGGTCATCGCCGCCTTCGGCCCCGTCTTGGGTCAAGGCGTGATGCTGGGCATGGACGAACCTATCCACGGCCGGTTGCGTTCATTGGTGTCGAAGGCCTTCTCGCAGAAGTCGTTGGCGCGCTGGCAAGACGAGTTGGTCGGCCGCGTGGCGAACAGCCTGATCGATACCTTCGCACCCAACGGCAAGGCAGATTTGGTGAAAGAGTTCACCTTCGATTATCCGAGCCAGATCATCGCCGGTCTGTTGGGCTTGCCCGAGAAGGACTACCCACAGTTCCAGCGGTGGTCGATTTCGCTGTTGAGTTGGCTGATGAACCCGGAGCGCGGGCTGGCGGCGTCAGCCGCCCTGTGCGAATACTTCGCCCCGATACTCGAAGCGCGCCGCGCCGAGCCGAAGGACGACTTGATCAGCGCGCTCGCGGCCGCCGAGATCGACGGGGAGAAGCTGGCTGATGAGGAAATCTTCTCGTTTCTGCGGCTGCTGTTGCCCGCCGGCGTCGAGACGACCTACCGGTCGCTCGGCAACCTGCTTTTCGGCCTGCTGTCCAATCCACAGCAGCTCGACGCAATTCGTGCGGACCGCTCGCTGCTTCCGGCGGCCATCGAAGAGGGCGTGCGATGGGAACCCCCGCTGTTGACCATCACCCGGGTAGCGACCCGCGACACCGAACTCGGCGGGGTGGCAATCCCGGCCGGGGCCACGGTGATGCCGATGCTGGGTTCGGCGAACCGGCAAGAAGATCGTTATCCCGATCCCGACGCGTTCGACATTCATCGGCAGGCCCGAGCACATCTGGGGTGGGGCCACGGCGTGCACGTCTGCCTCGGCATGCATCTGGCCCGGCTTGAGATGCGCACGGCAATCAACCTTTTACTGGACCGGCTGCCGAATCTTCGGTTGGACCCGCAAGCGGACGACCCGCATGTCCGCGGCCAAGTCTTCCGGTCGCCGACCTCGCTGCCGGTGCTTTTCGATGCCTCATAGCCGACCCCGACAAGGTTGGTTCTTGTCAATCGCGTAGTTTCCAGTAAGGCTCTCTGTAGGGCCCTCTAACGCGCTAGAAGAGAGTGACAGACATGACTGAGGCTGTAAAGGTCCGCTTCGAGCCGAAAATGATGATCGACGGCAAATTGGTCGACGGTCAGGCCGGCACCTTCACCAACATCAACCCGGCAACCGAGGAGTCGCTCGGGGAGGTGGCCGACGCGTCGAAAGAGGACATGCACCGGGCCATCGACGCCGCCCGGCGGGCTTTCGACGAGACCGATTGGTCGACCAATCACAAGTTGCGTCAGCGATGCCTGCTGCAGTTGCACGACGCGATCGAATCGGAGAAAGAGGAGTTGCGCGAGGAGCTCATCCTCGAAGTCGGCTCGCCGCGCGCCATCACCTTCGGCCCGCAGCTGGACGCCCCGCTGGCCGACGGACTCAAGTACCCCGCCCGCCTGATCGACGAATACGCCTGGGAAACCGATCTCGGCGACCGGGTGATCAGCCTCACCGGCGCCAACACCTCCATCAAGGTCTGGCGTGAGCCGGTCGGCGTGGTCGGCGCCATCGTGCCATGGAACTTTCCGTTCGAGGTGACGATCAACAAACTGGGCCAGGCACTGGGCACCGGCAACACTGTCGTGCTCAAGCCGGCGCCCAACACGCCGTTCAACGCGACCCGCCTGGGCCGGTTGATCGCCGAGAAGACCGACATCCCCGCTGGCGTCGTCAACGTCGTCACCGCCTCGGATCACTTTGTGGGCGAAGAGCTTACGCTGTCACCCAAGGTCGATCTCATCTCGTTCACCGGGTCGACGGTGGTCGGCAAGCGGATCATGGAAAAGGGCGCAGCCACCATGAAGCGGCTGTTCCTGGAACTCGGTGGCAAATCGGCCACCATCGTCTTGGAGGACGCCGACTTCGGATTGGCCTGCGCGATCGGCATCGCCCCGTGCATGCACGCCGGACAGGGTTGCGCCAACCCGACCCGGATGCTGTTGCCGCGGTCTCGCTACGACGAGGGTGTGGCGATCCTCAAAAGCATCTACGAGAACGTCACCTGCGGCGACCCGCAGGACCCCGGCACCCTGTGCGGGCCGGTGATCTCGCAGCGACAGTTCGAGCGCGTGTCGGATTACATCAAAAAGGGCGTCGAAGAAGGCGCGACCGCGCTGGTCGGTGGACCCGGCGCCGAGACCGGTTTCGACAAGGGCTACTTCGTCCGGCCGACGCTTTTCACCGATGTCGACAACAAGATGACCATCGCTCAGGAGGAGATTTTCGGACCGGTGCTGTCGGTCATCCCGTTCGACGACGAAGAAGACGCGATCCGGATCGCCAACGACAGCCCGTACGGCTTGGCCGGCAACGTGATGTCGGGGTCCCTGGAGCACTCGTTGGCCGTTGCCCGGCGGATCAGGGCCGGCTTCATCGGCGTCAACGGCGGCGCGCCGTACGGTGCCGACACACCGTTCGGCGGGTACAAGGACAGCGGCGTCGGCCGCCAGAACGGGATCGCCGGATTCGACCAGTACACCGAGGTCAAGTCTGTGGGGTACCCCGCGGGCTGACTCACCTGCTAGCCCAGCCCGCATTGCCTGCTGGGCTACCTTTGTCCCGTGACCGAAGCCCAACGAGCGCAGCGCGCGACCGGTCGCGACATGGCGATCCGCTACGCGGCCGGTCTCGCGTGCGGTCACCTGATCGGGTGCGCGGATGCCGCCGCAATCGTCATCCCGCTGCACAGTCAATTCGCCGGCAGCACACAGACATACTTCACGCCTGGCAGCCTGATCAGCGCAGCGGTCATCGTCGCGCTCGGAACCGCCGCTGTCGCGGGCGGCGGTGTTGCCAATCTCGTTCCGGTGCTGCGGTGGTTCGTCGGCGGCCGTCGACCGAACGCCGATCAGCGCGTGTCGGCCATGCGCCTGCTTAGGCGGCAGTCGATCATCTTGGGGTCGGTATGGGCGATCAGCGGCCTGAGTTACCTTGTGCTGAACCTCGAAGGTTTTGCGGCGCTGTGGATCCCGACTCTGCTGGCGGTGGTTTTCGGTGGGACCGCGGCGGCGAGTGTGAGTCTGCTACTCACCCAGCGATCCCTCCGTCCGATGATGGTGGCGGCCGCGCAGGGCACCGAGGGCCTGGTGGTCGCCCCCGGCGTGCTCAGCCGGCTGGTCGGCACGTGGCTGTTGGGAAGTGGTCTGCCATGTCTGGCGATCGCCGCCCTGGTGTTGACTCGGTCGAACGGCTGGATCATTCAGAAGACCGGATCGATCGAGACGCCGATTCTGATGGTGACGCTCGTCGCGATCCTGATCGGGCTGCCGGTGATGATTATGACCTCCCGGTCGATCTCTGACCCGCTGCGCGAGGTCGTCGACGCGATGGCGCGCGTCGAGCGTGGCGACATCGACACCTTCGTCGGCGTCTACGAAAAGTCTGAACTCGGCCGCCTGCAAGACGGGTTCAATCGCATGGTGGCCGGGATCGGGGAACGCGACCGCTTGCATGACCTGTTCGGCCGCCACGTCGGCGCTGACGTGGCCCGACGCGCGATCGACGAGGGCACCTCACTGTCCGGCGATGTGCGCGAGGCAGCGATCTTGTTCATCGACCTGGTCGGTTCGACGAGGCTGGCGGCGAGCAGGCCTCCGCAAGAGGTGGCCGGGGTACTCGACGACTTCTTTCGCATCGTCGTCAGTGCCGTCGACGACCACCGCGGGCTGATCAACAAATTCCAGGGTGATGCCGTCCTGGCCGTCTTCGGCGCACCGCTGACCCATGACGATTGCGCGTCGGCCGCACTGGCCACCGCGCGCCTACTGCGTAAGCAACTGCAGCAGCTGCCGGAGGTCGACTTCGGGATCGGAGTCTCGGCTGGGCCGGTGTTCGCCGGGAACATCGGGGCCGAAAACCGTTACGAGTACACCGTTGTCGGCGACGCGGTCAATGAGGCGGCACGTCTGGCTGACTTTGCCAAGACGCTGGATCAACGAATCGCGGGCTCAGCCGCGGTGATCGACCGGGCCGACGCCGACGAGCGAGCGCATTGGGTGACGGACACCGAGACGGTGCTACGAGGCC
>JAVHWH010000197.1:0-3665 GCA_032159915.1 Mycobacterium sp. | reverse complement strand
AAGCAGGTCCGGTCCTTCGCCGATCTCGCCAAGCCCGACGTTCGCGTCGCGGTGTGCCAGGCGTCGGCGCCCTGCGGGGCGGGGGTTCAACACATCGAGGACGACACCGGTGTGCACCTCAATCCGGTGAGCGAAGAGTCGATCGGCGCCGCGGTGCTGGCCCGGGTCACGGACGGAGCGGCTGACGCCGGGCTGGTCTACTTGACTGACGCCCGCAAGGCCGGCGACGCAGTGGGCACGGTCAGATTTCCGGAGGCGGCCGAAGCAGTGAACATCTACCCGATCGTCGCCCTCCGGAACGCCGCGCAACCAGCGCTGGCACAGAAGTTCGTCGACCTGGTGACAGGCGCGACAGGCCAGCAGGTGCTGAGCCAGGCCGGCTTCGCCGAACCGTGAGCGGTGACGCGCCCGGCGGTGCTCGCGTTAGCGAATTGTCACCTGAACCGCCCGCGATGAACGGTCGAATCGATGATCTGCGAGTTTGCGCCGGCTCATCGACGCCCAAGGAATGAAAAAGCGGTCACAACGTCTGCAATTCACACTTGCGTCACGGGTGTAACACGGTAGGTTTTTGGCTCATGAACCAGGTGGACCGCAACTCGACACGGCCCCAAAACCGCTGGATGACGCGCGTAATCGCCGCAATCGGCGGTGCGGGAGCGATCGCATTCGCCATGCCCGGGGCCGCCGGCGCCGATCCGGTGCCGCCGCCTCCCAGTCCTGCGGCTCCCGCCCCGGGCGTGCCCGCTCCGGCTCCTGCGCCCGGCAACCCGCCGGCGGTTCCGGACTCGGCGCCCGGACCCGCCCCGGCAGCGCCTCCGGGTGGTCCCGTCCCGGCGCCACCGGCCGCCGACCCGCTCGCGGCACCACCGGCGGCGGACCCCAATGCTCCGGTGCCGCCACCGGGTGACCCGAACGCACCTCAACCCGGGCGGATCGACAACCCGGTCGGTGGATTCAGCTACGTCCTTCCCGCCGGCTGGGTCGAATCCGACGCGACTCACCTGGACTACGGTTCGGCGTTGCTCAGCAAGATTTCCGGTGCACCGACCCCTGGTCAGCCACCGCCGGTCGCCAACGACACTCGCGTCGTGCTCGGCAGGTTGGACCAAAAGCTGTACGCCAGCGCTGAGGCCGACAACGCGAAGGCCGCGGCCCGGCTGGCCTCCGACATGGGTGAGTTCTTCATGCCGTATCCCGGCACCCGGGTGAATCAGGAGACCATCCCGCTCGGCGCCAACGGCGCAGCGTCGTACTACGAGGTGAAATTCAGCGACGCCACCAAGCCGAATGGCCAGATCTGGGCAGGCGTGGTTTCCCCGACCGGGCCGAATGTCCCGCCGGCCGCGGCAAACCAACGCTGGTTCGTGGTGTGGCTGGGCACCGGCAACAACCCGGTCGACAAGGCAGGTGCGAAGGCGCTGGCCGAGTCGGTCCGACCACTGGCCGTGCCGCCAGGCCCGGCACCTGCCCCGGGTGCGCCTGCGCCGGGTCCCGCCCCGGGTGCGCCTGGGCCGGCTCCCGCCCCGGGCGCACCGGCGCCAGGTGGTGCACCGGCCCCAGGGGCTCCGGCTCCCGGAGCGCCGCTGCCAGCGGGTCCGGCGCCGGCACCGCCCGGACAGCCCGCCGGCGGCAACGGTCCCGCACCGGCTCCTGGCGCGGTGTCGACCTGAGCGCACCTTTGCGGTGCGGAATAATCTCGGCCCGATAGGGGAATGAATGTCTGACATCGACGGTCCAGCAGCGGGCGTCGGCGACAGCAAGGAGTTCCAATGGATGTGATGGCGGCTACCGAAATTCTCGCTCGCTCGACAACGACGACCGGCGTCGGCTTGATCGGCTACATCATCATCGGCGGTCTGGCCGGCTGGATCGGCAGCAAGATCGTCAAGGGCGGCGGGTCCGGCATCTTGCTGGACATCGTCATCGGTGTCGTCGGAGCACTGCTCGGCGGCTTCATTCTGAGCTTCTTCGTCAACACCGCTGGTGGCGGTCTGATCTTCACGTTCTTGAC
Organism: Mycobacterium sp.; assembly: GCA_032159915.1. Lineage (GTDB taxonomy): Bacteria > Actinomycetota > Actinomycetes > Mycobacteriales > Mycobacteriaceae > Mycobacterium. The sequence continues at coordinate 1,651 of JAVHWH010000197.1, read as the reverse complement.
CGCACTGCTGGGATCAGTGCTCCTGCTCTGGCTCGTCGGCATGGCTCGCCGCTAGCGGGATACCTCATGCGGCCGCGATGATCGGCCGCATGCTGTCGACGTGACCTCCACCGCGATGCCCACCACGATGCGCGCATGGCAGGTCGCTCACCCGGGTCCAATCGGCACCGAACCGCTGGAATTTCTCAGCAGGCCGGTTCCCCGGCCGGGCCGCTCGGAACTCCTCGTTGCGGTGCGGGCATGCGGAGTGTGCCGTACCGACCTGCACGTCACCGAGGGTGATCTCCCTGTCCACCGGGAGAGGGTGACGCCCGGACACGAGGTGGTCGGCGAGGTGGTCGAAGTCGGCGCCGACGCCGACGCCGAGTTTCAGGTCGGCGACCGGGTCGGCATTGCGTGGCTGCGCGACACCTGCGGGATGTGCGCCTATTGCCGGCGGGGCGATGAGAACTTATGCCCGTATTCCCGCTACACGGGGTGGGACGCCGACGGTGGATACGCCGAATTCGCGACAGTCCCTGCCGCTTTCGCTCACCATTTGCCGAGCGGTTACAGCGACACCGAGCTTGCCCCGTTGTTGTGTGCCGGCATCATCGGCTACCGGTCGCTGCAGCGCGCGGCGCTTCCTGCCGGCGGCCGGCTGGGGCTGTACGGATTCGGTGGCAGCGCGCATATCACCGCGCAGGTCGCGCTGGCCCAGGGCGCCGAAGTTCACGTGATGACTCGCGGCGCCGCAGCCCGACAGTTGGCGCTCGACCTCGGCGCGGCGTCCGCACAGGGTGCCGACGAGCCGCCACCGGTGCAACTCGACGCCGCAATCCTGTTCGCACCGGTCGGCGACTTGGTGTTGCCGGCGATGGAGGCGCTGGATCGTGGCGGAACATTAGCGATCGCCGGCATCCACCTCAGTGACATTCCTGCCCTGGACCACCAGCGGCACCTCTTTCAGGAGCGTCAGATCCGCTCGGTGACCTCCAACACCCGCGCCGATGCACGGGCGTTCCTCGACTTCGTCGGCAGACACCACATCACCGTCACCACGCCGAAGTATCCACTGAGCCAGGCGAACCGGGCGCTGTCGGACCTCAGCGCGGGCCGCATCTCCGGGGCGGCCGTCCTTATGGTCTAGCGACCCTCAGCTCGACAGCTGCCAGACCAGGGCAGCGGCCAGGGCCCCCAGTCCGTTGAGCGACCAGTGCAGCGCGATCGGCGCCAGCAGACTGCCGCTGCGTCGCCGTAGCCAGCTGAACACGAAACCGGCCGCCGCGGTCGCGACCACTGCCAACACCACCCCGGCCAGCATGCCGACGACTCCACCGCCGAGAACGCGGGTAAATCCCACGTTGCTGCTCGTCATTCCGAGCGACGTCGCGATGTGCCACAACCCGAACAGCAGCGAGCCCGCCAACGCCACACCGCGAAAACCCCACGCCCGGTTCAGGGCACCGTGCAGCACCCCCCGGAACGCCAACTCCTCCGGAATGACCGTTTGCAGCGGGATGATGACCATCGAGGCCATCAGCGCGCCGGAAATCGTCGCGTAATGCTGGTTCATGAACATCGGCCGGGTCACCGGCAACAGTGCGCCGACCGCAATCACGGCCAGCACCGACACGATGGCGCCCGCGGCATATGCGGCCCCCGACTTCCA
>JAVHWH010000171.1:0-8740 GCA_032159915.1 Mycobacterium sp. | reverse complement strand
TCGTGATGGGCGCCGTAAATCAACTGCAGCCACGCTTTGTCCAGCGCCGCCTGCGGATAGTCGGCGCCGGACAGCAGTGCGGCGAACACGGAGAACTTCTCGGCCGCCAGCACAGCGTGTTCGGCGGCCCGGTTGGCCAGCTTGGTGTCGATGTAGGACACGTGGCAGCCGGTGTAGATCGGGTTCATGTCCCGCGTCTGGGGCGACGGCTGCCGGCCGGATGCTTCCAGTTCGGCGCGGACCGCCGCGAAGAACTCTTGCGGCAGTGCGCAGACGAACCGCGGCCAGGTGTACCGCGCAGCCCAGTCGCGGTGGATCTGGGTGACCCACTGGTTCGGCGGCGTGTAGTCGGTGCCGACCGGCAACAGCACGTTGCGGGTCAACGCAGCCTTCTTCAAATCGGCCAACAGCCGGTAGGTGGCGTCCTCGGCGTCGGCCAGCGAGGTCGAATCGTCCGTCCACCAACCGGCTGAATAGTGCGCGGGCATGTAGTGCGTGAGCAGGCCGCGACCCGACGGTGAGATCCACTCGAACTCACTGGAGAACTGCATACCCTCGACGCCGCCCTCGTTGTGCGTCGGGCCCCACTGGTGGTGTGGTCCGCGCGCCCACGCGCTCGACGTCAGCCCGGCGTCAGCCGCCATCCCGGGAAACTGTGGGTCGTGCCCGAATACGTCGAGCTGCCAGGCGGTGGCAGGGTCGGCCCCCAGTACGTCGCGCTGAAAACCGATGCCCTGGACCATCGTTCGGATCGTCGTCTCGGGGCTGACCAGGTTGGTGCTGGGCTCGTTGTAGGTGCCGCCCATGATCTCGACGCGGCGCTGCGCGATGAGTCGCCGCAGTTCGGCGCGATCCTCCGGGTGGGTGTCCCAGTAGGGCTTGAGGTAGTCGACTTCGGCGAGCACGAATTTGTATTCGGGTTCCTCACGCGCCCTTTGGAGATGCAACTGAATCAACTCGAAGGCATTGGTCTGCCGGCATCGGCCGGGCGGATCCTCGGTCCAGCCGCTGGTGTAAGCGCCCTGGGTGTTCCACCACACCGGGTCGTAGTGGAAGTGGCTGACCATGAACATCGTCCAGCCGGGCTCGGCGACGACGAACACGAAAGGAGTGACGGAGTCCGCCACAAGCACCCGCCCAGCGCGGCGCTGTCCAGTCACTGGCCGATTCACGCTGACCGGCACCTCGACGACGTCGCGGCCACTGGCCGAGCCACTGAGCCCGTCGCCCTCGACCCGTACGTCCACCGACTCGGCGAATCCATCGATCCTCACCCGGACCAACTGCTGCGACGCGTCCGGGGGACCGACGAACAGTTCGGTCGACTCCGCGGAGATCACCGGCATTCCAGCACTTTACGGCCACCGGTCACGTCACTGACGAGAAACGTCGACGACCAGCGGCCGGTGATCCGAGATCGGCAACGCCGGCGTCGAGGTCGCAGCGGCGGTCAACCGGATGTCGTCGGTCAGTATGTGGTCGAGCTGGTGCTCGGGCGCGTCGACCGGGAAAGTCCGGGCGGTGGCGAGCGGGCGTAGCCGCGTCCAGCGCTGCGGAGTCGGCGGAGTCATGTTCAGGTCGCCCATCAGCACCCGCGGACCGGGGAAGCCGCGCAGGTCGCCGTAGAGCCGGCGCAACTGCACGCGGTTCCAGCCCGGTACGAACGACAGGTGGGTGTTGGCCACCGTGATCGGCCCGAGGTCGGTGTCGAACCGGGCCACCACCGCCGCCCGGGGTTCCTCGTCGACGATCATCACCTTGCCCGGACCGGGGAGATACATCGGAAATTTGGCCGGGATCCGCGGCAGACGCACTACCTGCCAGGTCAGCGCCGGGTACCGGGACAGCAGGGCGATCCCGTAGCTGGCCGTTCCGGGCTGCTCGTCACCGGTTGCCGCCATCCAGGTGGCGCCGGGCGTGCCGGCGATGGCGGCGACGAACCGGTGGCTGACCGCTCCCATCGCCTCGGCCGCGACCACCGTGAGATCGGCCATCGCCGAGCGGGGCTGGTCGCAGTCGACCTCTTGCAGCGCCAGCACGTCGGCGTCCAGTCGCCGCACGCAGTCCGCCAGCCGATCGATGTCGACTTTCCCGTCGTCGAGACTGCGCCCGTGCAAGATGTTGAAGGTCGCCATCCGCATGGGTACTACCTACCCACCATGAGCACCGATGGATCAGAGACATTCGAGTTGCGCAACGCGCTACGCCGGGTCGCCGCCGCGCTCAAGGCCCACGGACCCGAGTTCGCGCTGGCCGGCGGCTATGCCCTCTGGGTGTACGGCGGCCCCGAACCCGTGCACGACGTGGACTTCGTCGTTGCCGAAGCCGACGCAGACGCCGCAGCGGAAACTTTGTCGGCCGCCGGTTTCGACATCGAGCGCACGCCGGAGGACTGGCTGTTCAAGGCTAGTGCCGGCAGCGCCGTCGTCGATGTGCTGCACCGACTCAACGGCGTGCCCGTCGACGCGGACGAGATTGGTACGGCTGAGTCCAGAGACGTGTTGGCAATCCGGATGCCGGTGTTGTCGCCAACCGACGTGCTGATCCAGAAACTGCGCTCGCTGCACGAGCACTACTGCGACTTCACCACGTTGCTGCCCGTCGTGCGGGCGGTCCGCGAACAGGTCGACTGGGAAAGGCTGCGCACCAGCACCAAAGACAACGATTTCGCCGCGGCGTTTTTGCTGCTCGTCGATCGGCTTGGTATTACAGGTTGATGCCTGCTCTCGCCTCGCCCGTATCCGATGAACGCAGCGCGTTGCGCGAATACCTCAGTTACCACCAGAGCGCCTTCTTCGCGGTGTCCTACGGCCTGACCGATGAACAGGCCCGACTGACACCGACGGTCAGCGCGCTGTCGATCGGCGGACTGATCAAACACGTCACCGGCATGCAGCGCACCTGGATGTCGCGCGTCGCCGCCGCGCCGGAGGCGCCGCCCAAGGATCCCCGCCCGTTCGACGAGATCGCGAAGGACTTCGGCGACCAGCACGTGATGCGCCCCGACGAGACGCTGGCGGGTCTGCTCGCCGAGTTCGAAGCCCAGAACGCCCACTCGCTTCAGCTGGTCGAAACCGCCGACCTGGCCGCGAAAGTGCCGGTGCCGCAAGATATTCCGTGGTTCCCGAAGGGCATCAAAGACTGGTCGGTGCGCTGGGTGATCCTGCATGTGATCAACGAGTTGACCCGGCACTGCGGGCACGCCGACATCATCCGGGAAAGCATCGACGGCGCCACCATGTATGAACTGCTCGCCGCCCTGGAGGGCTGGTCGATCGACGGCTGGGTGCAGCCCTGGGCCAAGCCGGAGCAGGGCAATGCAGACTCGTAGCGGCCTGGCTCGCCGCGACACCGACGGCGGTGCCGTCGAGTTGTACTACGAAGACCTCGGCGACCCAGGCGACCCGGCTGTCGTGCTGATCATGGGCCTGGGCGCTCAGCTGCCGATGTGGCCGGACGGCTTCTGCGCCCAGCTCGTCGACGCGGGCTACCGGGTGATCCGCTTCGACCATCGCGACACCGGGCTGTCGGCCAAGATGCACGGTAAGCGCGCCGCGGGCTCGGTGTACCGGCGCCTCGCGCGCTACCTGGTCGGCCGTCGCAGCCAGGTGCCGTACACGCTGGTCGACATGACCGACGACGTGGTCGCGCTGCTCGATCACCTGATCATCGGCCGGGCCCACATCGTCGGCGCTTCGATGGGCGGCATGATCGCCCAGATTCTGGCTGCCACCGAGCCGGACCGGGTCGCGTCGCTGGCCATCGTCATGTCCACGACGGGTAAGCCGTTCTCCCGGCTGCCGGCCTGGCGGGTGATCCGGCTGGCCTTCAACGCGCCCGCCGACGACGCGACCGACGAAGAGAAGCTGGCATTCGAGGTCCGCAATGTCGCGGTGTTCAACGGCCCGAACTTTCTGCCGCCGGACGCCGAGCTTCGTCGTCGCGTCCAGCACCTTGCCGAGCGGTCCACCTACCCGCCCGGGATGCTGCGTCAGTTCGACGCGGTGTTGGGCACCGGCAGCCTGCTGGGCTACAGCAAGGCGATCACCGCGCCGACGGTGGTGCTGCACGGCTCGCAGGATCCGATGCTGCGGCCCCACAACGGCCGGGCCGTCGCCGCGGCCATCCCGGGCGCCCGGTACGTGGTGATCGACGGCATGGGCCACGACCTTCCTCAACCGGTGTGGCGGCCGGTCGTCGAGACGTTGACCGAGAACTTCGCGCGCCGAACGTGACGCCACGGCGTGATTTCGCCGCCGCTTCTTCGACACAGTTGCACGTTGGCGGTCCGCGAGCGGGCCCGTGACCTGCACGATTCGGAAACGACCTGGGCAATTTGAGACACTGCAGCCATGAGTTCCAACAACCACCGCGGGGTTGCCAAGCTCGACCGGGTACCGCTGCCGGTCGAGGCGGCTCGCATCGGCGTGACCGGTTGGCAGCTCACCCGCACCGCCGCCCGCATCCTGACCAAGTTGCCCGGTAAGGGGCCGCTGCAGCAGAAGGTCACCCGCCAGCTCCCCCAGACCTTCGCCGACCTGGGCCCGACCTACGTCAAATTCGGCCAGATCATCGCCTCCAGCCCGGGCGCCTTCGGCGAGCAGCTGTCGCGGGAGTTCCGCGGCCTGCTCGACCGGGTTCCGCCGGCGAACACCAAAGAAGTGCACAAACTGCTCGCCCAGGAGCTCGGCGGCGAGCCGTCGGAGCTGTTCGCCAGCTTCCAGGAGGAGCCGTTCGCCTCGGCGTCGATCGCCCAGGTGCACTACGCCACGTTGCACACCGGCGAGGAGGTCGTGGTCAAGATCCAGCGGCCGGGTATCCGCCGCCGGGTGGCCGCCGACCTGCAGATCCTCAAACGCTTCGCACAGGCCGTCGAGCTGGCCAAGCTGGGCCGACGTTTGTCCGCGCAGGATGTGGTCGCGGACTTCTCCGACAACCTGGCCGAGGAGCTGAGCTTCCGGCTCGAGGCGCAGTCGATGGAGGCCTGGGTCTCGCACCTGCACGCGTCGCCGCTCGGCAAGAACATCCGGGTTCCGCAGGTGTACTGGGACCTGACCTCGGAGCGGGTGCTGACGATGGAACGGGTGCAGGGCATCCGCATCGACGACGTCGCCGCGATCCGCAAGGCCGGCTTCGACGGCACCGAGCTGGTCAAAGCGCTGCTGTTCAGTCTGTTCGAGGGCGGCCTGCGGCACGGCCTGTTCCACGGCGATCTGCACGCCGGCAACCTCTACGTCGACGCTGAGGGCCGAATCGTGTTCTTCGATTTCGGCATCATGGGTCGCATCGATCCGCGGACCCGCTGGCTGTTGCGCGAGCTCGTGCACGCGCTGCTGGTGAAGAAAGACCACGCTGCGGCCGGCAAGATCGTCGTGCTGATGGGCGCCGTGGGCACGATGCGACCCGAAGCCGAGGCCGCCAAGGACCTGGAAAAGTTCGCCACGCCGCTGACCATGCAGACCCTCGGCGAGCTGTCCTACGCCGACATCGGCAAGCAGCTCTCCACGCTGGCCGATGCCTACGACGTCAAGCTGCCGCGAGAGCTGGTGCTGATCGGTAAGCAGTTCCTGTACGTGGAGCGCTACATGAAGCTGCTGGCCCCGAAGTGGCAGATGATGTCCGACCCGCAGCTCACCGGCTACTTCGCCAACTTCATGGTCGAGGTTGCCCGCGAGCACAAAGAATCCGACATCGAAGTCTAAGAGGTCTCTGCACTATGCAAATCCGCACCGGCACCGCACGTTCGGGCGATTTGGACATCTGCTACGAAGACATGGGCGAGCCGACCGATCCGGCCGTCCTGTTGATCATGGGCCTGGGCTCGCAGCTGCTGCTGTGGCGCAACGCGTTCTGCGAGAAGCTGATCGCCCAGGGCCTGCGGGTGATCCGCTACGACAACCGCGACGTCGGCCTGTCCAGCAAGACCGAGCGACGCGGCAACGGCGGCGCGATGATCCCCAGCATGCTCAAGTTCTTCGTCGGCCTTCCGGGAAACGCGGACTACCGGCTCGAAGACATGGCCGACGACGCCGCCGCACTGCTCGATCACCTCGAGATCGACCGCGCCCACATCGTCGGCGCATCGATGGGCGGCATGATCGCTCAAGTCTTTGCGGCGCGATACCAGCAGCGCACCCGCTCGCTGGGGGTGCTCTTTTCCAGCAACAACCAGCCGTTCCTGCCGCCGCCCCATCCGAGCGCCCTGTTCGCGATCCTGCGGGGGCCGTCGCCAAATTCACCGATCGACGTGATCGCCGACTACTCGGTGAAGGTTTGGCGGATCATCGGCAGTCCGCGCTATCCGGCTCCCGAGGAGCGGCTGCGCAAGGAAGCCATTGAGGGCTACCAGCGCTGCTACTACCCGTGGGGAACGTCCCGGCACTTCAGCGCGATCCTCGCCAGCGGCAGCCTGGCCCGCTACGACCGACAGATCACCGCGCCGACCGTCGTGCTGCACGGCAAAGCCGACAAGCTGCAGCGGCCGTTCGGCGGCCGCATGATCGCCCATGCGATCCCGGGCGCTCGCCTGCGGTTGTTCGACGGCATGGGCCACGACTTGCCCGAAGAACTGTGGGACGACATCATCGGCGAGCTGACCACTACTTTTGCCGAAGCCTGAGCCACCGTTGTTCGGATTCGGCCTGACCACGCCGATCGACTAACATGGCCCGAGGATCGCCGGGGGGCGGGCAGCTATACCCAGCGCGGGTGGACACCAAGAGAAATCCAGAAAGGCACGTTGCGCAATGGCCGAAAAGCTAAGGCCGCACTTCGAAGACGTCCAGGCTCACTACGACCTGTCCGACGAGTTCTTCCGGCTTTTCCTTGACCCGAGCCAGACCTACAGCTGCGCCTACTTCGAACGCGACGACATGACGCTGGAGGAAGCCCAGCAAGCCAAGGTCGACCTGGCCCTGGGCAAGCTCGGTCTGCAACCGGGGATGACGCTGCTCGATGTCGGCTGCGGCTGGGGCTCCACGATGCGCCGCGCCGTCGAGAAGTACGACGTCAACGTGATCGGTCTGACCCTGTCCAAGAACCAGGCCGGATACGTCCAGCAGACGCTGGACGCCATGGACAGCCCGCGCGCCAAGGAAGTCCGCTTGGCCGGCTGGGAGGAATTCAACGAGCCGGTGGACCGGATCGTGTCGATCGGCGCGTTCGAGCACTTCGGCCACGACCGTTACGACGATTTCTTCAAAATGGCCTACGACGCCCTGCCCGACGACGGCGTGATGCTGCTGCACACGATCACCGGCCTGACCCCGGCGCAGATGACCGAACGCGGCATGCCGTTGACGTTCGAGCTGGCCAGGTTCATGAAGTTCATCGTCGACGAGATCTTCCCCGGCGGCCGGTTGCCGTCGATCGAGATGGTGGAAGACCGCTCCTCGAACGGCGGCTTCAGGCTCACCCGCCGGCAGTCACTCCAGCCGCATTATGCGAAGACACTGGACTGCTGGTCCGCTGCGCTGGAGGCGCATAAAGACGAAGCGATCGAGATCCAGTCTCAAGAGATGTACGACCGCTACATGCACTACTTGACCGGTTGCGCCAAGGGCTTCCGAGTCGGCTACATCGACGTAAACCAATTCACCCTGGAGAAATAACCGGCGCGCGAACCGCAAGGGTCACATCAGTGATCGCCAATCGCGGGTATTGTCCTGGCACAGCGATATGGTGATCACTCCGCGAGCATCAACACGGTTGAGGCGAATTAAAGCACTAGGAAGGGCTATAAAACGATGAAGACTGAGAATCCAGTCTCACCGACGGACACACGGACGCGCCCTGAAGACATCCAGGCACACTACGACCTCTCCGACGACTTCTTCGGGCTGTTCCAGGACCCGACGCGGATGTACAGCTGCGCTTATTTCGAACGCGACGACATGACGCTCGAAGAAGCCCAAATCGCCAAGATCGACTTGAACCTCGACAAGCTCGACCTGAAGCCCGGTATGACGCTGCTGGACATCGGCTGCGGCTGGGGAACCACGATGCGTCGTGCGGTCGAAAAGTACGACGTCAACGTCATCGGATTGACGTTGTCGAAGAACCAGCACGCCCGTACCACTCAGGTGATGGACAGCATTGACACCGACCGCTCACGCACGGTGCTGCTGCGCGGTTGGGAGGACTTCGCCGACCCCGTCGACCGGATCGTGTCCATCGAGGCATTCGAGCACTTCGGCTTCGAGAACTACGACCACTTCTTCAAAAACACGTTCAACATCATGCCCGACGACGGGCGGATGACCGTGCAGAGCAGCGTGGCCTACCACCCCTACAACCTGCACGAGCGCGGCAAGAAGATCACCTTCGAGACGGCCCGATTCATCAAATTCATGCTCACCGAGATCTTCCCCGGCGGTCGGTTACCCAGCACCGACATGATGGTCGAGCACGGCGAAAAGGCCGGTTTCATCGTTCCAGAACCCATGTCGCTGCAGGCGCACTACGTCAGGACCCTGCGTATCTGGGGCGACGCGCTGGAAGCCCACAAAGACGAGGCCATCGCGGCCGCCAATGAAGAAAACTACGACCGGTACATGCGATACCTGCGTGGCTGCGAAGCCCACTTCGCCGACGAGACGATCGACTGCAGCCTGGTCACGTATTTGAAGCCCGGCGCGGCCGCCTAACTTTTCATCACGCAGGCTGTCGGATTGCGGTCGCGCCGTTCGTCGCACAGGTAGAGAGTGGAACACAGGGTTCCGCCCACTATCGGAGGTGACCA
>JAVHWH010000141.1:0-5337 GCA_032159915.1 Mycobacterium sp. | reverse complement strand
CCCGAGCTGTTGCGCGACGGTGACACCCGCAACGTCGTCGACGCCTACCGGTACTGGACGCGCGAGGCGATCGTCGCCGACATCGACAAGCGGCGGCACCCGCTGCATGTCGCGATCGAGAATTTCGGCCAGGATGCCAACATCGGCGGGGTGGTGCGCGCGGCCAATGCGTTCGCGGTGGACACCGTGCATATCGTCGGCCGGCGCCGGTGGAATCGTCGCGGCGCCATGGTCACCGACCGCTACCAGCGTCTGCAGCATCACGACAACACCGCCGAATTGCTCCGGTTCGCCGTGCAGGAGGGCCTGACGGTGGTCGCCGTCGATATCGTGCCGGGCGCGGCACGCCTGGAGCAGACGGCGCTGCCGCGAAACTGCCTGCTGCTGTTCGGTCAGGAAGGCCCCGGCATCAGCGACGCCGCCCGCGATGGAGCAGCGCTGACCGTCTCGATCGCGCAGTTCGGGTCGACGCGCAGTATCAACGTCGCGGTCGCCGCCGGGATCGCGATGCACACCTGGATCAGCCAGCACGGGGACATGGGAAGTGCTTGGTAGGCCTGGTAGCTCAACGGCATCTAATCGAATTGGATCGGCAGCGTCGTCGGGCCACTCAGACCGGTCAACGGTTTCCAGGGGGCTGGTCCGGTGCGCCAGGCGTTCGGCATGCGCCGCGTGATCACTGCCAGCGCCTCGGCGAGCTCGAGGCGCGCGAGACTGGCACCCAGGCAGTAATGCATACCGGCACCGAAGGTCTGCATGGGGGCCGCACCCTCGCGGGTGATGTCGAGTCGGTCCGGATGGTCGTAGACGGCGGGATCCCGGTTGGCCGAGGCGGTGTTCGCGACGACAAGAGTGCCGGCCGGGATCATGACCCCGCTGAGTTCGACGTCCTCGAGGGCGACGCGCAGGGTGCCCCAGGCGATAGGGGAGTGTCGCATCGTTTCTTCGACCGCACTGGCGGCCAACTCGGGGTGTCGTCCCAGCAGTGCCCACTGGTCGGGGTGGTCGCAGAGCACATGCACCGCGGCGGCGAGCTGGTTTCGAGTGGTGTCCGTGCCGGCAATCAGGAGGCCCACCACCAGCATGCGTAATTCGTCGGCGTTGAGGTGATCGCCATCGTGTTCGGCGCGGATCAGCTCGGAGATCAGGTCGTCGGTCAGCGCGTCATGGCGGTCAGCGACCATCTCGTCGACATATTCGTCGACGGCCTCCCATGCCGCCAGAATGGCGTCCGACTGGGCCGCAACGTTCCACGTGAAAGCTTTGAAGATGTCGTCTGTCCACTCCGAGAACAACTTCCAATCACCGGCGGGTGCGCCGAGTAGCGCGCAAATGATCGGTATCGGATATCGACGTGCGATGTCGGTCACCACATCGCAGCTCCCGCGGACCTTTTGGCTCTCAACGAGTTCGGTGATGACGTCGACGATTGTGGAGCGCAGCCGTGCGGTGGCCCGGGGCGTGAAGGCCTTCGACACCAACCGACGCAGGCGATGGTGCTCTTCTCCGTCGAGACTGATGAGACTGGCGGTGACCCGGTCCCATATCGGGCCGGACGTGATGCCTTGGCCGGCCAGGAACATTCCCTTCGGCATGCGAAATCGTGAATCGCGCAGCACTGTGCGAACCAGTTCGTAACCAAGGATTTCCGGGCCATGGGTGCCGATGGCGATCGGCGCGCGGTTGCGAGCCTGCGCGACGAGTCGGTGCGCCTCTTCCGGATCGTCCAGGTCTTCGTAGGCCAAGATAGCCAGCCCAGCGTCGAAGACGTTGGGGCAGCTGCGGGCCGGCATCGTGTCGACGGTCATGACGCTCCTCGCTCCTCATACAGCATGCGTTGGCGGTTGCTGGCCGCGACGCCATCGTGGCTCCGTCGGGGCACACTCATGTCAGTAGGCGGATACTGATCTTTTGTCGCGCCGTTCGGGTTACCGCTTCTAGGCTGTACGGGTGCGTTTGACGTGGCCGTTGACCGGCCGCTCGAAGGTACAGCGACGTGTCGAAGCCGCGATCTTGGACCCGGGCTCGGCCGGGATCGTGATCTGCGGAGCTGCCGGCGTGGGGAAAAGCCGAATCGCGCGTGAAGCGCTTCGATCTTTCGCCTCGGACGGCTACGAAGTGCGCTGGATACTGGGCACATCTTCGGCGCAGTCGATTCCGTTGGGGGCGCTTTCCGCTTGGGCACTGCCCGGCGTCGGTGACAACCTTGAACTGGTCCGCGGAGTGATCGAGTCGCTGACTTCCGCCGCCGCGGGCAGGACAGTGGTGCTGGGCGTCGACGATGTGGCGCTGCTTGACGACCTCTCGACATTCGTTGTGCAGCAGATCATTGCGCGCCGCGCCGCAAAAGTCGTTCTCACCATCCGCGAGGGAGAACCGGTTCCCGCAGCGACGCAGGAGCTTTGGCACGGTGAACAGTTCGACCGCCTCGACCTGCAACCGCTGTCCCGAACTCAGGTGACGGCGCTGCTCTCGGCAACCCTGGGCGGCTCGTTGGATCCGGAGGCTGACGAGCGGTTGTGGACGCTGACCCGCGGCAACCCCCTGTACCTGCGGAACATCGTCGAGCAGGAGGTGGCCGACGAGCGGCTCACCATGCGGGACGGGTACTGGCACTGGCTGGGCGATCCCGTCCTGCCGCCCAGTCTGGTCGAACTGATCGAAGGGCGGATCGGACGGTTGCCCGGCCCGGTCAGCGATGTGATCGACATTCTCGCCGTCAGCGAACCCATCGAACTCGGGTCGCTCACCCGCATCACGGATCCCGCTGCAGTCGAGCAAGTCGACATCCGCGGTCTGATCAGGCTCGACCAAGTCGGGAGTCGGATGGAGGCACGGTTGGCGCATCCGTTATACGGCGAGCTGCGCCGCAACCGCGCACCCGCGACCAGGCTGCGACGGCTGCGCGGACTGGTGGCCGCCGAACTGGCCAGATCGGTTGATCATGACGACATCGGCATGGTTGTCCGCCGCGCCACGCTGCTTCTCGACTCCGATCTGGACCCCGATCCGAACCTGTTCGTTCGGGCTGCCCGCGGCGCGGTATGGCTGTGGGAGTTTCCTTTGGCGGACCGACTCGCAGCAGCGGCAGCCTTCGCGGGAGGCGCGGCGGACGCGAAGCTCATTCGCGCCTACGCCCTGTCATGTACAGGTCACGGCCGCCAAGCCGACGCCGTGCTCGCCGACATCGGCGAGAGTGAGCTGGCAGAGGTTGTGTACGGGCGGGTGGCCTTTCTGCGGGCCACAAATCGGCTGTTCACACTCGCCGATCCGGTTGGCGCGAAACAGCTCATCGATGACGCGTCACGCGTCGCGGGCCCGGGAGCTCGTACCTGTATCGATGCGTTCTTGACGGTTTATTGGGCGGCGATGGGCCGGCCGCATGCCGCGATCGAAGCCTCGGGCAGCTTCATGTGGAAGGAGCTTCCCGATCTGGTAGCCCAACGAGTGACTGCCTGGGCCCTGGCCCTCGCATTCGGAGAATTGGGTCGCGCAGGAGAAGCCGCCGCAGCGGCGAAGGCCGGTTACCCCGTTCCGATACGCTCGTTCGTCATCATCACCGACGCCCACATCAGCGCCCTTTTGTTGGCTGGCCGGATTCCCGAGGCTGAGGAACCGGCGCAAACCATACGACAGCGCCAGATCGAATTCCGCGCACTTCAATTCCTCCAAGTCGGCACTCTTGCGGTCGGCAGGACGGCGCTTGGTTCTGGTCGACTCGACGCCGCGGTATCGCTGCTGACCGAGGCTTTGGAAACGGTAGGGAACTCCAGGGATTCCAACGGGTGGTGCTACCGGTGTCAGATCCCGCTGACGACAGCGCTCGCGATGCGCGGTGCCACGGACGAGGCAGCGGCTTGCCTCCAAAGACTCGACGAACAGCGCCACCCCAGTTGGCAATACCTCGACTACGAGCATTCAATCGCCAGGGCATGGGTCGCCGCCGCCCAGGGTGCGGTCAGCGAGGCGATCGTGATTGCGCTTGCCGCGGCCGGAACCGCCAGGGCCAGCGGTCAATTCGCTCCCGAAGTGATCTGCTTACAGACAGCCGCGCAGTTCGGGGAGCGCTCTTGCGGACCCCGACTACGGCAGCTTGAAGCAATCGTCGAAGGGCCCCGCGCCGGCATCGCGGCCGGTTTCGCGGAAGCGTTGCATGACAGCGAGGGCGCCCAGCTGTTAGCAGCATCAAAGGAATTCGAAGAGATGGGCGATCTCGTCGCTGCCGTCGATGCAGCCGCGCACGCGGCCATCGCCTACCGGCATCGCGATCTGCGCGGCTCGGCCTTGGGATGCTCGGCACGGGCCGAGGCGCTTGCCGAACAATGCGGCGGTGCCCGCACGCCGGTTCTGCGTAACGCTGTCGAACGATTGCCGTTGACTGACCGCGAACGAGAGATCGTGATGCTCATCAGTCAAGGTTTGTCGAACCGGGATATCGCCACCAGGCTGACCTTGTCGGTGCGAACCGTTGAAAGTCACATCTACAAGTCGATGGGCAAAACCGGCACCCTCAACCGCGACGAACTTGCGGCGCTGCTGCCTCGGCGCCGGGAACGACACGACGACAAGAGCTCGCGTCAGCTCAACTGATTGACTATCGCGGCGGTATCCAACCAGATGTTCTCTCGGCTGATGAGTCCCTCGCGGAACTCAAAGACGTGCAGCATCCGGAAACTGACACGTCGTCCGTTACCGGGCATCCCGAGCAATGATCCAGTGACAGTGCCCGTCATGAGCTGTTCGAGCACGATCGCGTCGTCGCACAGAAACCGGCGCACGACATCCCAGCTCTCGCTGCGGAAGTTCGCGGTGAGGTCGGCGTAGAAGTTACGTGCCGCGCCCTTACCGCGAGTGGGGCCACTGGGGAATCCGACGACGTCATGCTCAACGTCGTCGGTGTACACCATGACCGCGCCGTCGATATCGCCGCAGTTCTCAGCCGTCATGTGGTTGTCGACCAGTCCCTGCTTCTGGCTGTTGTCCATCGCCGCCTCCTGGGTCAGGGCCCCGGACTCAAGCTACAGCTACCGATACCGCTGTCCGTGATATCACGCCGCGGCACCGCAAAAGATCAGTAGTGCGCCACTGACATCGATCAGTGCACCGCGATCGACGATCTCAGTACAGATCTCGCGGATGGAGGAATCGCATGCTCACTGACAACGTCGCAGTCACAATGCCTGAAGATGCCGAAGAGCGACTGGTCTCGTCGGCGCCGGTCCTGATTACCGAGCAGCAAATTGCGCTCGCCACGGCGGCGGCTCTGCGGCCGCGCCCGGAGCCCCGGCACCGGTGGGTAGCGGCACGCCATCTTCTGCTTGAAGCCTTCCATTCGGC
>JAVHWH010000129.1:0-5937 GCA_032159915.1 Mycobacterium sp. | reverse complement strand
CGCGCCCTGGCCTACTACTCGGCGCTGACGATCGCGGAAAACGACTCCCGCCGTCGACTGGCCGCCGCGATGGCGAAAGCGGCTGCGGGTGAATGCCAGTCGCTGGTCTTCCGACACGGCTTGCAACTGTTCGGCGCAATGGGCTTCACCTGGGAGAACGATCTGCAGTTCGCGTTGAAACGAGCCAAGGCCGGCGAGCTCATGCTCGGCGGAACCGCTGAGCACCGGGCAACGGTTACCGAGGAGTACCGTGCAGCTCACCTTTGATCCAGACGTCGAGGCATTCCGTGCCGAGTTCGTCGCTTTCCTCGACGAGCACGCGCCCGCGACCGCGGCGCAGGCGTTGGAGCGGCCGAAATCGGTGTCGCACATGCCGGATTGGGCACGTCGCTGGCAACGGCTGCTGTTCGACAACGGGTGGTTGTTACCCACCCAGCCGCCGGAATTCGGTGGCCGCAATGCCACCGTCCTGCAGCAGTATGTCTACCTGGAAGAGTTGTGCAAGCGGCGGATCTATCACAGCTTCAACCCGCAAGGCGTGAATATCATTGCGGCATCGCTGATTTCGTTCGGCAGTGACAAGCAGAAGCAGCGCTGGGCGGTGCCGATCCTGCGGGCCGAGATCACTGCGTCGCTGGGTATGAGCGAGCCGAGCGCCGGGTCGGATCTGGCGTCACTGCGTACCAGAGCGGTGCGCGACGGTGACCACTTCGTGGTCAACGGTCAAAAAGTGTGGACGTCGGGAGCTCACGATGCCGACGTGCTGCTGACCTTCGTGCGCACCGACCCGGATGCGCCCAAGCACAAGGGGATCAGCGCCCTGGTGATCCCCACCGATACGCCGGGAGTGACGCGGCGACCGTTTCCGGACATCTGCGGCCGGGACAACCTCGACTTCAACGAGGTGTTCTTCGAGGACGCGAGGGTGCCGGCGGAGAACCTGGTCGGCCCCCTCAACCAGGGATGGTGGGTGGCCAACGGCTCACTCGGACATGAGCGCACGATGATGTGGCTGGGGTTCGCCGACCGACTCGACAACGTCTTGGCCGACTTCCACCCGGCGAATGACATCGAGCGCGACCAATACGCCACCACGATCATGGATCGTCAGGCACTTCAACTGCTCGGTTCAGTGGCGCTCGCCCGGGCTACCCGCGGGGAAGAAGATGTGCCGGCGCTTTCGGTGCTTAAGCTCTTCGGATCCGAAGCCGAACGGCAAGCCTGCGAGAATGCATTGGCGGCTGCGGGATCCGATGGACTGCTGCATCCGGCGCTGACCGGGCCCTACGAGCCGATGAACCTCGACCACTACTTTGGCAGTTGGTTCGACCGCTATGCCCGTAGCTTCTCCGGGACCATCGCAGGCGGCACCTCGGAGGTCCAGCGCAACATCATCGCGCAGCGCGTGTTGGGGCTGCCCGCGCGCTAGATACTCAGAACCGGACGAGACTGAACGGCCAGCTGGCGGTGCCGCCCGGCGCGTCGCCGCAGCCTTTGTCAAACGTGGACGTCACCGAGCCCGTAAGCGCCACCGCATCCCACGTATAGACGTCATGCGAGGGCAGGAAGTAGACCGTGCATCGCACGCCGTCGGGCACGTCGACGTTCATCGTGTAAGTGCCGTTCGCCAGATGTGCCACGGCGTACCACGGCGTTGCTTGGCCGTTCGGCCTGGGCTGGGCGTTGTCCTGCAGGCAGTCCTGCGCGTGAGCTGGCTCGCACGGCCGGATATTCCATAGCCACGAGTGGCCTGGGTCGCGCGGGGACTGCACTTCGTAGTTCCCGTACGGCATATGGGCGTGGGCTACCGGAGCCAGCGCCACCACAGCTGCCATCAACGGAATGCTCAGCGTCAACGACCTCATGTCCGGTCCCTCTCGTCGGGTCGCTCGAATATAAGCCGGGTGGCCGCAGAGTTTGGCGGTATGGGCCAGCCCACCCGCTAGTCGATAACCGCGGCTTCCTTGCGTTCAGTAATCGGCAGGGCCAGTTGCTGTTCATCGCAGATCTTCTGGAGCTTTTCCAATGTTTCGTCCAGTCCTGCGCCGATCCGCTTGCCGGGGGTGAAAGTGGCAGGCAGGTGTCGCATGCCCTGGATGACGCCGATGGTCTCGTAGTGCACGGTACCGTCGGGATCGCAGACGTAGTCCGGCATCCGGTCGAGCACCGCGGTCAGCATCGACTTGAACACCGTCCGCGCCACGTTGGAGCCGATGCAACGATGCACGCCCAGGCCAAAGCTGAAATGCCGGTTGCCCTTGCGGTCCAACACGATGTTGTTCGGGTCGTGAAAGACCGACGGGTCGCGGTTGGCCATCGCCCACGAGATCCACAGCCGCTCACCCTCCTTGAACTGTGTTCCCTCGAGTTCCACGTCGTCGGAGAAGGTGCGGCCGTCGCCGGGCGCCGGTGTGTAGTACCGCAGGAACTCCTCGGTGGCAGGATCGAGCAGCGTGTCACGCTCGCGGCTGAGTCGTTCGCGCTCGTCGGGATGCTGCGAGAGCCACTCCATCGAATGCGCGGTCAACGCGGTGGTGGTGTCGAACCCGCCGCCGATCACCAGCCCGAGGTTTCCCATGATCTCGAGGTCGGGTGCGGGTTCACCGTCGATGCGTAGCTGCAGGAGGCCGTTGACAATTCCGGGCCGCGGATTTTCTTTGATCTCGACCATGTTGGTCAGTAGATCCAGACCCATCTGGCGGTGCATGGCGACGATCTTGTCGATGTCGGGGGAGTGCTCCGGGGTGTACACCGACGCGTGCACCGGCTCGCTGTAGATTGCCCAGTTCTTCAGCGGGATGCCCAGCATGGCCAGCGTCAGGACGGCCGGCACGATGTTGGCGAGATCGTCGACGAAGTCGATGCGGCCCCCTTCGATCTTCTCGTCCAGGCAGGCGCGGGTCACCTCGTCGATGAACGGCACCCAACGCTTCACCGCAGCCGGCGACAGGTAGGGGTTGAGCACCGTTCGATAGATTCGGTGCTCGGGGTCGTCCATTTCCAGGATGCCGCCGCGGACACCGCTGGCACGCTTGGCCTTCGGTATCGAAATGCCTTGGTAGCCGCGGCGTTCACCGTTGATGTCGTGATCATTCGACACTGCCGGGCAGCGGGCGAGCTCGAAGACCGCATTGCTGCCGCCGGCGACCCAGTGGCCGTCGTAGGTGTCGGTCCACGCGACCGGGCACTTCTCGTGGATCTCTTGGGTGATCTTTTCGAACTGTGTGCGGTATTCCGGCGTATGCCGGTCGAAGTGGTACCGGTTCTTCTTGCGGTCGCTGTCGCTGTCGATGTCGTCGACGCTCATGAACTCTCCGTTATAAGAATCGCCTGTTCAGGGCAGGACTGCGCGGCTTCCCTTACGGCGTCTTCGTGTTCTGGCGCAACGGTTTCCGATACCGCTGACGCGTGGCCTTCGATGTCGTCGAGCTCAAATGAATCCGGCGCGATCATCGAGCACAGGGTGTGCCCTTGGCAGCGATCTGAGTCAACCCGAACTTTCACTGACTTTCCTTACGTGCGGTAGTCGTACCACTTGAGGTATCCGCCGGCGTCCACGCGCAGCTGCATACCTGTCACATACCTTGCCTCGTCGGAGGCCAGCCACAGCACCGCGTTGCTGATGTCCTCCGGTTCGACGAAAGGAATCTTCATCGCCTGCTGCACACCGAAAACCGGCTCGGCGTCAGCGCGAGTCGGGTTCTCCAGGTCCGGGCGGAACGAGCGGTACATCGGTTCGCTCTGCAGCATGGCGGTATTGGTGTTGGTCGGATGAACGACGTTGGCGCGGATGCCGAATGCGGACAGTTCCGTAGCCAAGTCGTGGACGTAACTCGACAATGCGCGTTTGGAGTGCACGTAGGCCATGCCGCCCGGGTCCTTGCCCGGCTCGTCCTTCTTCGCTGTGTCCATCAGCGCGGCCGTCGATCCGGTCGCAATGATCGACGCGCCCTCGCGCAGGTGTGGCAGCGCGACCTGGATGGTGTTGATCGTTCCGATCAGGTTGGTGTTGATCACGTCGGACCAGGCCTGCAGCGGCGGCTGCCCCTTCATGCCGGCGACACCGGCCGCGGTCACCACGACGTCGAGCTTGCCGAAGTCGGCCAGGCCGCTTTCCAGCGCGGTCTGCAGCGCCGCGGCGTCGCGCACGTCGGCCTGCGCGATTACCACTCGCTGGTTGGTCTTCTCGACCAGCCGCGCGGTCTCCTCGAGATCCTCCGGGGCGGCCATCGGGTAGCCGATGGTGTCGATGTCTCGGCACAGGTCGACCGCGATGATGTCGGCGCCTTCTTCGGCCAGCCGAACAGCGTGACAGCGGCCTTGGCCGCGAGCCGCACCCGTCACGAACGCGACTTTGCCCGCTACCCGGCCCTGCGCTTGCCCCACATCTTCTCCTCTTAGT
Organism: Mycobacterium sp.; assembly: GCA_032159915.1. Lineage (GTDB taxonomy): Bacteria > Actinomycetota > Actinomycetes > Mycobacteriales > Mycobacteriaceae > Mycobacterium. The sequence goes on along the minus strand of JAVHWH010000129.1, from coordinate 1,535 downwards.
CTTTGGGCGAAATACCTTCGGCTGTCACGTGTTGCGGCCACCGTTGACACCCAGGATCTGGCCGGTGATGTAGCCGGCCTCCTCGGACACCAGGAATGCGCAAGCCGCCGCGATGTCTTCGGGCCGACCCATCCGCCGTACCGGCGTTGCCGCGATGGTCTTTTCAATGTCGCCGAGGTTTCCGCGCTGTTCAGCGCTGCGCAGCATCGGGGTGTCGATGAAACCCGGCGGTACCGCGTTCACGGTGATGCCGTTGGGTCCGTATTCGAGCGCCAGCGACTTGGTCAGTCCGTTGACGGCGGATTTGGCCGCGACGTAGTGCGACATGAACGGCGCGCCGGAGTGTGTGCTGGACGACGAGATGTTGACGATGCGTCCGTATCCGGCGTCCAGCATGTCGGGCAACACGGCCTGGATCATGTGGAAGACGCCGTTGAGGTTGACGTCGATCAGTCGCTGCCAGTCAGCGAACTCGATGTGCATGAAGCGTTTGAACCCGTCGAGTCCGGCGGCGTTGACGAGAACGGTGACTGGCCCGAGTTCCTCGCGAATGCCGGCGAGTGCGGCGTCGATCTGACCGCGGTCGGTGACATCGGCGGTGAATGCCGACTGGGTGTCGGACGGTTTCAGGTCGACGGTCGCGACCCGATAGCCGTCTTTGCGGAGTCGCTCGGCGACGGCCAGGCCGATTCCGGAGCCTCCGCCGGTGACGACAGCCGTCCTCATACGGTCACCCGGCCAGGGTCCGTGTCGCACACAAAGAATCTCCCTTCCGAATATGAGAACCTTACTCTCACGGCCCAACCGCTCGCAAGACGGCTCGGAAAGGGCGCTTATGCTGCGATGACGCCGTGAATAACGAACACTCGACTCGGTGGCGAGTACGCCAGTCTCGTTTCTTCTGTTTCGCTGAAATCCCGCGTCCGGAATGTAAGATTCGCCCGGGATGAGAATGCAATTATCCACGTGTTGAGGAGTCCGAATGCCATTGCCTGATGGGGCCACCATCGCTGTGGGTGACAGCTCCTCGGCCAACGGTGGGCCGCAGCCGGCGGCCGACCGGCGGTTGCTGATCGACGGTCAACTGGTGACCACCGGCCGGGTCTTCGCATCGGTCAACCCCGCCACCGGTGAAGTCATCGGTCACGCTCCCGAGGCCGGGATTGACGAGGCGCAGCAGGCCATCGCGGCCGCGCGCCGGGCCTTCGACGCCACGGCGTGGTCGATAGATACCGCGTTTCGGGTCCGCTGCCTCGAGCAGTTGCACCAGGCGCTGCTCGATCACGCCGAGGAGTTGCGCGAGCTCACCATCGCGGAGGTGGGCGCCACCCGCGCCCTGACCCACGGCGCCCAGCTCGACGAGCCGATCAAGATCGTGCGCTACTACGCCGACCTGTTGCGCGATTACTCGATGACCGAGGATCTCGGCGAAATCGAATCGCGGGGCATGCGGCATCGACGCTGGGTGGAAAAGGAAGCCGCCGGGGTGGTGGGCGCGATCATCGCGTACAACTATCCGAACCAGCTGGCCTTGG
>JAVHWH010000067.1:0-2823 GCA_032159915.1 Mycobacterium sp. | reverse complement strand
GCCAAGACTTTACCTTAGAGATCACGGATGGTGGTGTTATGACTACAACAGCACCCAGGGTTGCCCCGTTGGGCGCGCTGCGCGACCGAGTCCTCCAGCTCGCCGAGCGGATCACCACCCCACTCGTCCCCGCTGACTACCTCGACGTCATTGATCCGCTGCGCTCGGGTTCCGCCTTGCGCGGACGCATCGTCGCAATTCACCCCGAAACCCGCGACGCCGTCAGCATCGTCATCAAGCCCGGCCGCGGGTGGCGCTCCCACACGCCCGGGCAGTACATCCGCATCGGCGTGGACGTCGACGGCGTACGCCAGTGGCGGGCATATTCGCTGACCTCTGACACTGCGCGGGCCGACGGTTGCATCGCGATCACGGTGAAAGCGATCCCCGGCGGCAAGGTCTCGAACCACCTGGTTCGGCGCGCCACCGTCGGCACCGTCATCCAACTCGACCATGCTGCAGGCGATTTCACGCTACCTGTCGCGGTGCCGTCCAAAATATTGTTTCTCACCGCAGGCAGCGGCATCACCCCGGTGATGGGCATGCTGCGCAACATGGCCGAGCAAATCGACGACGTGGTGATCGTGCATAGCGCCCCGACACCTGACGACGTCATCTTCGCCGGTGAGCTACGCATGCTGGCACGCCACGGTCGAATTCGCTTGATTGAAAGGCACACTGACGCCGACGGCATGCTCAGCACCGCCGAACTCGGTGATCTGGTCAGCGACCTCGCCGAGCGCGAGACGTGGGCGTGCGGACCGACAGCCATGCTCGATGCACTCGAGCAGCACTGGCATGACAACGGCATGGCGGAACGTCTGCACACCGAACGGTTCCGGCCCACGGTGGTCACCGCCGGCGAAGGCGGAACGGTCACCTTCAGCAAGTCCGCAGCCGTCGTCGACACCCCCGGCGATCAGACGCTGCTCGACGCCGGCGAAGCGGCCGGCGTCCTGATGCCGTCAGGATGCCGAATGGGCATCTGCTTCGGCTGTGTCGCCCCACTACGCCAAGGAGCCGTGCGTGATCTGCGCAATGGCGACGTCACCACCGCCGCACCCGGTGATGGCGTCTTGATCCAAACCTGCGTGTCCGCAGCTGCGGGCACCTGCGACATCGACCTTTAAAGGAGCTCCAATGACGACTCTGCAACGCCGGGAACACAATCCGATCGCCCACCTCACCGACGACGACATCGAGAATCTCGGCCGCGAACTCGACGCGATCCGACAGCACGTGCTCGACAGTCGCGGTGAGCGCGACGCCGAATACATCCGCAACGTCATCGACTTCCAGCGCAAGCTCGAGCTGGCCAGCCGCGGCCTGCTGCTGTTCTCGCTGTTTCCGCCGGCCTGGCTGGCGGGCACGGCCGGGTTGTCCATCGCGAAGATCGTCGAGAATATGGAAATCGGCCACAACGTGATGCACGGCCAGTGGGACTGGATGCGTGACAACAAGATCCACTCCACCACCTGGGAGTGGGACAACGCCTCCCCGTCCGACATGTGGAAGCACTCGCACAACGAGATCCACCACACGTACACCAACGTCGTCGGCAAGGACGACGACCTCGGCTACGGCATCATGCGGGTCGACGAAGACCAGCGGTGGATGCCTTTCTATCTCGCTCAGCCACTGTGGAACTTCGTCAATGCGTGCTTCTTCCAGTACGGAATCGCGGCCTACGACCTCAAGATCGGCAGATACCTCAAGGGCAAAACGAGCAACGAGGTATTTCGCCGCCAAAGCAAGGATGTGCTGACGAAAATCGGCCGGCAGATGACTAAGGACTATGTCGCACACCCGATATTGTCCGGACCTTCAGCGGTCACCACATTGACCGCGAACCTGACGGCGAACCTGGTCCGCAATGTGTGGACGCACTCGGTCATCATGTGCGGACACTTCCCAGAAGGCGTCCAGACCTACGAAAAGAAGTCGATCGACGGTGAAACGCGCGGCGAGTGGTACTTACGACAGATGCTCGGCTCCGCCAACATCAGCGGAAGTCGTTTGCTGCACTTCATGACCGGCAATCTGTCGTTCCAGATCGAGCATCACCTGTTCCCTGACCTGCCCAGCAATCGCTACCAGGAGATTGCCCCGAAAGTGCAGGATGTGTTAGATCGCTACGGGCTCACCTACGTCAGCGGACCGATGCTCAAGCAGGTCGGCTCAGCGTGGAAAAAGGTGTTCCGGCTCTCACTTCCTAACGATGTCTTGCGCAAGGCGGCGGCGGTCAGCCCGGCGAACGTCATACAGCTCGTCTTCCGCTCAGAACCGGCTGAGGTCGACGCGAGCGCAGCCTGAGTAGATGCGCGCGTCCCAGCCGCCCAGCTCCAGAGACGTTGACGTCAAGGTGGCCGGGGTGCCGGGGAGGTTGCCGAGCAGCAGATCGGCCCCGATCCATTCTGATCCGATCTCGACGATCCGCGGACGGCGTCCGCAGTTGGCGATCACCAGGAGTTTGCGGTCAGGGGTGGTGATGATTCTGGTGTATGCCCAGATCTGCGGATCTTCGGCCATCAGCGGGATGAAGTCGCCGTCGACCAAGATGGCCGATTCGTGACGGAGCCGAATGAGCGCTTGGTAGTGCGCGAAAACCGAGTCCGGTGCATCGATCTGGGCTGCGGCATTGAGCCAGGTGTAGTTCGGATTGGCCGGCAGCCACGGGTCTGCGGAGCTGAATCCCGCGTTCGGTCCCGCATCCCACTGCATTGGCGTCCGAGCGTTGTCGCGGCTGACCTTGGCTAGCCCGGCCAACGCCGCACTCTGGTCGCCGCCGGATTCGACTACCTGGTTGTAGTAGTTCACGGCCTC
>JAVHWH010000049.1:0-21414 GCA_032159915.1 Mycobacterium sp. | reverse complement strand
GACTGAGGGGCATCACTTGAAACTTCGGATCCTCGTTGTCGGTGCGGGTGTGAGTGGCGTCGCCGCCGCCCGGGGGCTGCTGCGCGACGGACATGATGTCACCGTCTTCGACCAGCGGCCGAACATTACGGCCGGTGGAGGCGCGGTGACGATCTGGTCCAACGGCGCAACGGTGCTCGACCAGTTGGGGGTCGACATGACCGGTGCCGGTCAACCGCTGTCCAGCGTGCGGGTGATGACCTCCACCGGGCGTCCGCTCGTCACGATGGACCTCGATGCGATGGGGAGCCGGCTGGGGGCACCGATTCGGATGGTTCCCCGCCGAATCCTGCTGGAACGGCTGCTCGCTGACTTTCCGGTCGATCGCATTCAGTGCGGGGCCCGTGCGGCTTCGGTGATCCACACCGGCGACGGAGTGCACGTTGACTTCGAGGACGGAAGCTCAGCTCACGCAGATCTGCTGATCGGTGCGGACGGGCTGCACTCCGTGGTCCGCGACGTCGTCGGCGCGCCACCCGCGAAGCCGACCGGATGGTGTAGCTGGCAAGGACTCGTCACCCTGCCCGCCGTCGCCGAGCCGCGCGTAGCGAGGATGATGATCGGCGAGCTCGGGAACCTCGGACTGTGGCCCGCAGGCGGGACAGATCTGCAATGGTGGTTCGATTTACCTTGGTCACCAGACTTTCTCAGGCCGGCCCGGCCGATCGAGATGATCCGTCGCCACTTCACCGGATGGTCGGACCTGGTCGACGAGGTACTTGCCACGTTGACCGACGACGACCTGGCAGCGTCACCGTTCCCGCATTATCGGCACCCGATTCCCGATGCAGGTAAGGGTGCCGTGACGTTGCTCGGCGACGCCGCGCACACGATGGCGCCCACGCTGGCGCAGGGGACCAATCAGGCGCTGCTGGACACGATGGTGCTGCGCACGGCGTTGTCGGGTTCGGACTACGCAGAAGGAGATGTCTGCGGCGCTCTGCGCTGGTACGAAACCACCCGGCGTCGCAAGGTCAAAGCGGTGTCCTGGGTGACGACGCAGCAGGTGTCGCGGAGCGAGTCGGCGCTGCGGCCGGCGTCGCTCATTTCAGACCGGGTCATGACGTGGGCATTGACCCGTTTTCTCGGTTGGTCCAGCCACCGCGGCATCGCGGCGAAGATCACCGGCGCAGCACTGGCGGAGGTGCGGTGATGGGAACAGCCGCGAGGGTGCCGCCCGTCGCGGCAGCCCGGATAGTCGAACGGGTTCGCCACCATCTGTATCGGCTCAACCAGCGGCTGATGCCGGCTCCGGCGGCGATGATGGAGATGATCGTCGCGGGCTGGCTGTCGCAGGCGATCACAGTTGCCGCCGAACTCGGCGTTGCCGACGCGCTGGCCGCCGGTCCGATGACCATTGACGAGTTGGCCGCCGCCGTCGGCGCGAATTCCGATGCTCTTGGTCGGTTGCTGCGGGCGTTGATCGGGCGGGGAGTGTTCCATCACCGCGACGACGGCCGCTACGAGCTGAATTCCCTTGCGCGAAGCCTATGTTCAGATGCCGAGGTGTCCATGTCGGCGGCGGCCCAGTTCTACGGGTCGCGCGAGCAACGCGACCGCTGGACGCTGCTGGCCGACTCGATCCGCAGCGGTCAATCCGTCGTGCCGGCGCTGCACGGCAAAGGCAGCTTCGACTATTTCGCCGAGGATCCCCAGCACGCCGACCTCTTCAACCGGACGATGGCCGGCATTTCCCGGTTGACCGACGCCTCGGTGGCAGCCGGCTACAACTTCGGCGCCTATCCCACGATCGTCGATGTCGGCGGCGGCCACGGCCTGCTGCTGGCCGCCATCCTGGCCGCGACGCCGGGCACTCAGGGCGTCCTGTACGACCTGCCGGCCGTGGTATCCACGGCATCGAAGATACTGTGCCAAAACAGGTTAGCTGACCGGGTTCGGATCGAGGCTGGGTCGTTTTTCGACCAGGTGCCGGCCGGTGGCGACGCGTACCTGTTGAAGAACATCCTGCACGACTGGCCTGACGATCAAGCGGTGCAGATCCTGCGCAACGTTCGGGCGGTCGCAGGCCGGCACGCCACCGTCTTGCTGGTGGAGTTGGTGATCCCCGACCACGATCGCGACTTCCCCGGCAAATGGGCCGACCTGGAAATGCTGCTGAATCTGGGTGCCCGTGAACGTACTGCCGCCGAGTACCGGAATCTGCTCGACCGGGCCGGATTTGAGATGACGCGGCTGGTACCGACCGCGTCGCCGTTGAGCCTGGTGGAGGCCCGCGTGGTATGACCTGGCCGTCTTTGGTCCACAATGGCCGACATGACCCTCGATCTGACGGCTTACTTCGCGCGGATCGGTTACCGCGGGGCCGCTGATCCCACCCTCGACGTTCTGCATGATTTGATCACGGCGCACACTCGCGCGATCCCGTTCGAAAACCTCGATCCGCTGTTGGGCGTCCCCGTCGACGACCTGAGTCCAGAGGCTCTGTTCCAGAAGCTGGTTCACCGGCGCCGCGGTGGTTATTGCTATGAGCACAACGGCTTGATGGGCTATGTATTGCAGCAGCTGGGGTTCGGCGTTCGCCGATTCGCCGCCCGGGTGCTCTGGACGGTGCCGCCGGGCTCGCCAGTACCGTCGCAGACGCACACGCTACTGGGGGTGGCACCGGCCAACACGGCTCAACTGTTCCTCGTCGACGTGGGTTTCGGCGGCCAGACGCCGACGTCGCCGCTTCGGTTGGAAACCGGCAGTGTTCAGCCGACGACCCACGAGCCGTACCGGCTGCAGAGCCGCGGTGACGCCCTGGTGCTGCAGGCCGAGATCCGCGGCGAGTGGCAGTCGCTGTACGAGTTCGCCACGAAGACTGCGCCGCCGATAGATTTGCAGGTGGGTAGCTGGTATGTCTCTACGCACCCCTCGTCGCATTTCGTCACCAACCTGGTCGCGTCCCTGGTCACCGCCGAGGGACGGTGCAATCTGGCAGGCCGCCAGCTCGCCATTCACCGCGCCGGCGGAACTGAGAAGATCGAATTGCCGGATGCGGCAGCGGTTGTCGACACGCTGTGCGACCGCTTCGGCATCGATGTCGCTGATATCGGCGGACGGTCGATGCTCGAAGCCCGGATCAACGAGGTTTCGCTCTAGCCGAGATGCGGCAGCCACGACCCGATTCGGCGCAACGCCTCCTCGATGGCATCTCCCGGCCCAGCGAATGAGAGCCGGACATACGAACCGCCGCGCTGCGGATCGAAGTCGATACCCGGGGCGATCGCTACCCCGGTGTCGGCCAACAACTTCGAGCAGAACAGCAGGGAATCATCGGTGAAATCGGAGACGTCGGCGTAGACGTAGAACGCACCGTCGGTGGGCGCCAGCCGGTCGATGCCGATATGCCGCAGACCGTCGAGCAGCGTGGCGCGGTTGGCGGCGTACTGGTGCAGATGGCCTTCGGCTTCCCGCACCGACTGCGGCGTGAACGCCTCGACCGCGGCATGCTGTGACAGCACAGGTGGGCAGATGGTGAAATTTCCGGTCAGGCGATCCACCGCGCGACGGAGCTCGGCTGGCACCAGCAGCCAACCCAGCCGCCAGCCGGTCATCGCGAAATACTTCGAAAAGCTGTTGACTACGAACGCATCTCGTGACGTGCTCCACGCGCAGCTGGTCTGCGGGGCGCCTTCGTACACCAATCCGTGGTACACCTCGTCGCTGATCAGCCGCACGCCCGACTCCTCGCACCAGGACGCGATCGCTGCCAGCTCGGCGGGTGGGATGACGGTGCCGGTCGGGTTGGCCGGACTGGCCACCACTACGCCCTTCACCGGCGGGTCGAGTTCGGCCAGCATGTCTGCCGTCGGCTGGAAACGGGTCTCGGGGCCGCATTCAATGACAACTACGTCGCATCCCAGCGCCGTCAGGATGTTCCGGTAGCAGGGATAGCCGGGGCTGCTGACCGCAACCCGGTCGCCGACGTCGAAGCAGGACAGGAATGCCAGCAGAAATCCGCCCGACGATCCCGTCGTGACCACCACGTCGTCGGCCTCGACCTGCACGCCGTACCGGTCCAGATAGGACGCCGCGATCCTGGCCCGCAACTCAGGGATGCCGAGCGCCACGGTGTAGCCGAGCTGGTTTCGAGTCAGCGCAGCGACGGCGGCGTCGCGCACCGGCTCGGGGGCACCGGCGCTCGGCTGGCCTGCCGACAGGTTCACCAGATCCCCGTGGCTGCGCTGACGTTCGGCGGCCGCCAGCCAGACGTCCATCACATAGAACGGCGGAACTCCGGCGCGCAACGCGACCCCATCGGTCATGACGCCAAGGCTAGAACAGTCCGGTTCCTCCCCATCGGTCATGACCAAGGCTAGAACACTTCGGATTCCAGGCGGCGTAAGTGATCGCGCGGCGGACCCAGCAATTGCGAACTACCGTGTGCACGTTTGAAGTACAGCTGCATATCATGTTCCCAGGTGATGGCGATACCGCCGTGCAACTGAATACCCTCGGCGGCCACCGTGCTGAACGCCTCGCTGGCCGTGACGCGCGCCAGCGCCGCCGAGGTCGCCGAGGGCGCATCGGCGGCCTCGTTGACCACGGCGCGAGCAGCCTGCACCGCGACGTACAGATCGGCCATCCGGTGCTTGAGCGCCTGGAAGCTGCCGATGGCTCGACCGAATTGCTGGCGTTCTTTGGTGTAATCGACGGTCAGCTCCAAACAGCGCGTAGCTGCTCCGACCTGTTCGGCGGCCAGCAGGATCGCCGCCGCCTCGGCCAGACCCGGATCAGTGCCCAATGCCGCCGTGTGCTGCGGTGTGAGGCGGGCCAACCGGCGAGTCGGATCCATCGGGGTGACGGGCTCGGCGCTGAATTCGGTCCACCGGTCGAGTCTGCCGTCGTCGACCGCGATCACGACATCGGCGATGTCGCCGCTGACCACATAGTCGCGGTCAAACACCACCGCGCCGATCGACGCGCCCTCGGCCAGCGAACCGAGCACATCTCCATCCGGCTGCTCGGCGGCAAGCAGCGCCAGTTCGGCCAGCGTGGTGCCCAGTAGCGGGCTGGGCACCAGGCCCTTGCCGAGCTCCTCCAGGACAACGGCCGCATCGCCCAGAGTGCCTCCCGCGCCGCCGAATTCCTCGGGTATGACCAGTGCAGCCGCTCCGACCTGTTCGCACAGCAGCCGCCACAGTGACTGGTCGTAGCCCGGTTCGGACTCCATTGCCTCGCGCACGGCGGCGGGGGAGGCGTGCTTGGCCACCAGCGCCGCCACGGTCTCGCGCAGTAGTTCCCGTTCGTCACTCATGAGATCAACGCCTCCAACACCCGTCGGCGGTGCGTGGCCGGGTCACCCCAGGCCGGTCGCAGCGCCTGCACGCGCAGCAACCACAACGACATGTCGTGTTCGGCGGTGAAGCCGATCGCGCCGTGTGTCTGCAACGCAGAACGCGCGGCCAACAACGCAGCATCTGAGGCGGAAGCCTTGGCCGCGCTGACATCTCGTGCGGTATGCGCCGACGAATCAGCCAGCGACAGGGCGGCCCCGTACAGCAGAGGCCGGGCCAACTCCAGAGCGATGTGCACATCGGCCAGCTTGTGTTTGATCGCCTGATACGACCCGATGACGCGGCCGAACTGGGTCCGCTGCTTGGCATAGTCGACCGCAGCGTCAAGCAGCGCCTGGCCGGCCCCGACCAGTTGGGCGGCGGTGGCCAGCGCCCCGAATTCATAGGCGCGCTTGACATCAGCCTGCCACGTCGAATCAGTCGAGCTGACGTCGAACAGTTTGCGGCTGGGGTCCACCGACTCATGCCGCTCGCCCGGACGTGCTTCGCTGACCGTTCCGTTCGCATCGGCCAGCAACGTCAGGCCTGCGGTATCGGCGTCGGTGGCGCGCGGAACCTGCGGTGGAAGGGCGACGGTGGCCACCAGCTCGCCGGACGCCAGCGCGGCACACCGCTCGTCTTCGGCGAGGAGAACAGGCGCTACCGCAATCGATTCGGCCACCGGGCCGGGTACTCCCCAGCGGCCCAGCCGTTCCAGCGCGACGACCAGATCGACCGGGTGCGCCTCGATACCGTCGAATCGCTCCGGCACGGCCAACGCGGTGACCCCCAGATCGGCGAGTCGCGCCCAGACTTTGCGACCCGGCCCGGTGTCGCCGCCGGCCCAGGCGCGCACCGCGCCGGGCACATCGGCAACCCCGAGCGCCGCGTCGATGCTGGCCGCAAAGTCGCGCTGCTGTTCGTCAAGATCAAATCTCATATGGCCTTCTCCCGAGGCAGTCCCAGTAGCCGCTCGGCGATGATGTTGCGCTGAATCTCGTTGGTGCCGGCGTAGATCGGACCACCGAGAGCGAACAGCAGCCCGTCAGTCCAGGCGTCGGCCAGCTCGCCGTCGGCCCCGCGGATCTCCAGCGCCGTCTGGTGTATCGCCACATCCAGTTCTGACCAGAACACCTTGGTGACCGACGATTCGGCGCCCAGCTCACCACCGCCCGCCAGCCGGGTCACGGTGCCGAAGGTGTGCAACCGGTAGGCCTGTGCTTTGATCCAGGCGTCGGCGACCTGGTCGCCGAACACGCTGTCGCCGTTGTCTTTCCACATCTGTGCAAGACGTTCGGCCGAAGCCAGGAATCGGGCCGGGCTGCGCAGTGACATGCCGCGCTCGTTGCTGGAAGTGCTCATCGCGGCCCGCCAGCCGTCGTTCACCGTGCCGATCACATCGGCGTCGGGCACGAAAACGTCGTCGAGGAATATTTCGCCGAACCCGGTATCGCCGCCGAGTTGGGTGATCGGGCGCACCGTGATGCCATTCGCGTGCAGGTCGAACATCAAATAGGTCAGGCCGCTGTGGCGCTGAGCCTCGGGATCGGACCGGAACAATCCAAATGCCCGGTCGCCGAAGGGTGCTCGTGAACTCCAGATCTTCTGACCGTTCAACAGCCAGCCACCATCGGTACGGGTGGCGGTCGAACGCAGCGAGGCGAGGTCGCTGCCGGACTCGGGCTCCGACCACGCCTGCGCCCAGATCTCCTCGCCGCTGGCCATCTTGGGCAGGATCCGCTTCAGTTGCTCGTCGGTGCCGTGCGCGAACAACGTCGGCGCCAGCATCGATGTGCCGTTCGCGCTGGCCCGCGCGGGGGCTCCGGCGCGGAAGTATTCCTCCTCATAGACCACCCATTGCAACAGGGTCGCGTCGCGGCCACCGTACTTTTCCGGCCAGGTGATCACCGACAGTCCGGCATCGAAAAGCACCTTGTCCCAACGGCGGTGCTGCTCGAAACCCTCTGCCGTGTCATAAGATCGCGTCGGGAACTGGTCGCGGTGCGACGACAGGAATTCTCGTACCTCCTCGGCAAATGCCGATGTCTCGTCGTCGAACTGCAGATCCATCACGCCAACTCTCGCAGTAGCGGTTTGACCACCTTGCCGCCCGCATTGCGGGGCAGCGCGTCGACAAACCTCACCGAACGGGGTGCTTTGAAGTTCGCCAGAAACTCACGGGTGTACGCGATCACCGAGTCTTCGTCCAGCCCGGAGTCGGTCCGCGCCACCAGGAACGCGCGGCCGACCTCGCCGAGTCGCTCGTCGGGCACACCGATCACCGCGCAATCCACCACACCGTCGAGGCGGGCCAGCACCTGCTCGATCTCGGCGGGGTAGACATTGAATCCGCCACAGATGTACATGTCCTTCAGCCGGTCGGTGATTTGCAGATTGCCGGCGGCATCGAGCTTTCCGATGTCACCGGTGTGCAGCCAACCGTCGGGGTCGATCGTCGCCGCCGTGGCGTCCGGGTCGTCGAGGTAACCGAGCATCACGTTGGGTCCGCGAAGAAGCACCTCGCCGGTCTGATCGTCGATGCGCAGTTCGAAGTCGGCGATCGGCCGCCCGCAGGTGGTGGCGACGGTGACCGCATCGTCCTCGGCGCGGCACATGGTGCCCATGCCGTTTGACTCGGTCAGGCCGTAAGCGGTCAGCACGATGTCGAAGTCGAGTTCGGCCTGCATCCGCTCGATCAGCACCACCGGCACCGTCGCTGCGCCGGTGACCGCGAACCGCAACGAGCTGAGGTCGTGGCTACTGCGGGCGGGATGGTCGAGCAACGTTTGATAAATGGTCGGCGGTCCGGGCAGCACGGTGATCCGATGTTCGGTGACCGCGCGCAACGCCCGCTCGGCGTCGAAAGTCAGTTGCGGGATCAGCGTAGCGCCCGTCTGCAGGCAGGCCAGGATTCCTGCTTTGTAGCCGAAGTTGTGAAAGAACGGATTGATGCCGAGGTAGCGGTCGTCGCTGGTGATCTTGCCGCAGGCCGCCCACGCCGCCGCACCGGCCAGCGACTGCCGGTGGGCGCACAGCACACCTTTGCTGCGGCCGGTGGTGCCGGAGGTGAACAGGATGTCGGAGACGTCGTCGGGCCGGACCGCCGCGGCCCGGGCATCTGCCGCCGCCACGTCGGATCCGTGGCCGACGAACTCGTCCCACGTCCCGTCGCCGAGACGCGCGCTGCTTTCTACGGGCACCCGGACGACGTGCCGCAGGTCGGGCAATGCCGAGCGATCAAGATCACCGACTCTGTCGGCGCCGAGGAACTGGCCCATCGCCACCAGCAAGTGAGCACCGGTGCGGGCCAGGATGTCGGAGGCCTCGGCGGCGGTGTAGCGGGTGTTCAGCGGTACCACGGTTGCGCCGGCGTAATGCGTGGCCAAGCAGGCAACGACCCAGTGCCAGCTGTTCGGCGACCAGATCGCCACTCGGCCGCCGACGTTGACGCCGAGGCTGATCATCGCTGCCGCGGCGCGGCGCACGTCGTCGCGCAACTCGGCGAAGGTGAGCGTCCGATCGCCGGTGACCAGGGCGTGGTGGTCGGGAAGTTCGCGCGCGATGTGGTCCAACGCCGCAGGAATGGTCTGCGGATGGCTCGACATCGAACTCCTCATACCTCGATGGTCCGGCTCCTCCTCACGCCGCCGTGCGGCGAGCATCGTCGCTCGAACATCTTTTGCTGTCGCCACTGGCGGGCGCACTATCGCTGCCGGGGCTAACAAAGCAAGTGCTTGGTAGGTTAGCCTACAGGGGTGCAAGGCGTCGAGGAGTTCAGGGCCGAGGTCCGCGACTGGCTGGCCGAGAACCTGGTCGGAGAATTCGCTGCCCTGAGAGGGCTCGGCGGCCCCGGTCGCGAACACGAGGCGTTCGAGGAGCGACGGGCCTGGAACCAGCATCTCGCGAACGCCGGTCTGACCTGTCTGGGGTGGCCGGTCGAACACGGTGGTCGCGGCCTGTCGGTTGCGCATCGGGTGGCGTTCTACGAGGAGTACGCGATCGCCAACGCCCCGGCCAAGATCAACCACTTCGGTGAGGAATTGCTGGGGCCGACGCTGATTGCTTACGGCACACCCGAACAGCAGCAACGCTTCCTTCCCCGAATTCTCGACGTCACGGAGCTGTGGTCGCAGGGCTACTCCGAGCCCGGCGCCGGCAGCGACCTGGCCAATGTGGCCACCACCGCGGTGCTCGACGGCGACGCATGGGTGATCAACGGTCAGAAGGTGTGGACGTCACTGGCGCACTGGGCGCAGTGGTGCTTCGTGGTGGCGCGGACCGAGAAGGGCTCCAAGCGTCACGCCGGGTTGTCCTACCTGCTGGTGCCGTTGGACCAGCCCGGGGTGGACGTCCGCCCGATCATCCAGCTGACCGGGGACTCCGAATTCAACGAGGTGTTCTTCGACGACGCCCGCACCGACGCTGACCTGGTGGTGGGTCAGCCCGGCGACGGCTGGCGGGTCGCGATGGGCACCCTGACGTTCGAGCGCGGAGTGTCGACGCTCGGTCAGCAGATCGTCTACGCGCGCGAACTCAGTTCCATCGTGGAGCTGGCGAAAAAGACCGGTGCAGCTGACGATCCGTTGATCCGCGAACGGCTGACCCGGTCCTGGGCCGGCCTGCGGGCAATGCGCTCTTACGCGCTGGCAACGATGGACGTCGAAGGAGGCGGCCAAGCCGCCGGGAAAGATAATGTGTCGAAGCTGTTGTGGGCCAACTGGCACCGCGAACTCGGCGAGATCGCGATGGACGTCCAGGGCAAGGCCGGTCTGGCGCTGCCGGGCGGTGACTTCGACGAGTGGCAACGGCTCTACCTCTTCACCCGCGCCGACACCATCTACGGCGGCTCCAACGAGATTCAACGCAATATCATCGCCGAGCGGGTGCTCGGCTTACCCAGGGAGGCTCGATGACGCTAGCCGTTGCGCCCAAAGAAGTTGCCGGACACGGGCTTCTGCAGGGCAAGGTCGTGGTCGTCACGGCCGCGGCGGGCACCGGCATCGGCTCGGCCACCGCCCGGCGAGCGCTGGCCGAGGGTGCCGACGTCGTCGTCTCCGACCACCACGAACGACGGCTCGGTGAGACGCGCGAAGAGTTGACCGCCTTGGGGCTGGGCCGGGTGGAAAGCGTGGTCTGCGACGTCACGTCCACCGCACAGGTCGACGCGTTGATCGCCTCGACCACCGCGCGGTTGGGCCGGCTGGACGTATTGGTGAACAACGCCGGGCTGGGCGGCCAGACGCCGGTGGTCGACATGACCGACGAGGAGTGGGACCGCGTACTCAACGTCACGCTGACCTCGGTGATGCGCACCACCCGGGCGGCGCTGCGGTACTTCCGCGATGCCGACCACGGCGGCGTCATCGTCAACAACGCCAGCGTGCTCGGCTGGCGCGCTCAACATTCGCAATCTCATTACGCGGCAGCGAAAGCCGGGGTGATGGCGCTGACCCGTTGCAGCGCAATCGAAGCCGTCGAACACGGGGTGCGGATCAACGCCGTGTCGCCGAGTATCGCCCGGCACAAGTTCCTCGATAAGACCAGCTCGACCGAACTACTCGACCAGTTGTCGGCCGGTGAGGCGTTCGGGCGGGCCGCCGAACCATGGGAAGTGGCGTCAACCATCGCGTTTCTGGCCAGCGACTACTCCAGTTACCTTACTGGAGAAGTGATTTCGGTGTCGAGTCAGCACCCATGACGGAACAGGGCCCGCCGAACAGCCGACGCGACGAGTTGCTCGATCTCGCCGCGACGATGTTCGCCGAGCGCGGGCTGCGGGCAACCACCGTCCGCGACATCGCCGACAGCGCGGGCATTCTGTCCGGCAGCCTGTATCACCACTTCTCGTCCAAAGAAGAGATGGTGGACGAAGTCCTGCGCAACTTCATGGACTGGCTGTTTGCCCGCTACGAAGAAATCATTGAGAGACAACCGAATTCACTGGACCGTCTCAAGGGGCTGTTCATGGCGTCGTTCGATGCCATCGAGCAGCGGCACGCCCAGGTCGTCATCTACCAGGATGAGGCCAAGCGACTGCTGCCGCAGCCACGGTTCTCCTACCTCGAGGACCTGAACAAGCAACAACGCAAGATGTGGGTCGACGTGTTGCACCAGGGTATCGAGGAGGGGTATCTGCGTCCCGATCTCGATGTCGACCTGGTCTACCGATTCATCCGAGACACCACCTGGGTGTCGGTGCGCTGGTATCAGCCCGGCGGACCGCTCACCGCGCAGCAGGTGGGTCAGCAATATCTCGCTATCGTCCTAGGTGGAATTACCAAAGAAGGAAGTTAGACATGTCCTGCGTCGACGACGATGCAGAGCGAAGCGATGAGGAGGAGTGACGCCATGACGCCGAACAACCAGGCATACGTCATCGATGCCGTACGCACCGCCGTGGGTAAACGCAACGGGTCGCTCGCCGGTGTGCATCCCGTCGACCTGGGTGCGCTCGGCTGGCGCGGACTCCTCGACCGGGTGGACATCGACCCGGCCGCCGTCGAGGACGTCATCGCCGGCTGCGTCGACGCAGTCGGTGCGCAGGCCGGCAACATCGCCCGCCTCTCCTGGCTGGCAGCCGGCTATCCCGAAGAGGTTCCCGGCGTCACCGTCGACCGGCAGTGTGGCTCCAGCCAGCAGGCTATTTCGTTTGGTGCGCAAGCGATCATGGCGGGCACCGCGGACGTGATCGTCGCCGGCGGTGTGCAGAACATGAGCCAGATCCCGATCTCGTCGGCGATGCTCGTCGGCGAGCAGTTCGGATACACCTCGCCGACCAATGAATCCAAGCAGTGGCTGCACCGCTACGGCGATCAGGAGATCTCGCAATTCCGAGGTTCGGAGCTGATCGCGGAGAAGTGGAATCTGTCCCGCGAGGAGATGGAGCAGTACGCGCTGACCAGCCACGAACGCGCCTTCAGCGCCATCCGCGGTGGCCACTTCGACAACGAGATCATCGCCGTGGAAACCGAACACGGTGCGTTTCGCGTCGACGAGGGTCCGCGTGAGTCATCGCTGGAGAAGATGGCGGGCCTCAAGCCGTTGGTCGAGGGGGGTCGGCTGACCGCGGCGATGGCCAGCCAGATCTCCGACGGCGCCAGCGCGGTGCTGCTGGCCTCCGAGCGAGCGGTCAAGGATCACAAGCTCACGCCGCGGGCACGCATCCACCACATCAGCGCCCGCGCCGCCGACCCGGTCTTCATGCTCACCGGCCCGATCCCGGCCACTCGTTACGCGCTGGAAAAGACCGGCCTGTCGATCGACGACATCGACGTGGTCGAGATCAACGAGGCGTTCGCGCCGGTCGTGCTGGCCTGGCTCAAGGAGATCAAGGCCGACCCGGAGAAGGTCAACCCCAATGGCGGAGCGATCGCACTCGGCCATCCCTTAGGCGCAACCGGGGCAAAGCTTTTCACCACCATGCTCAATGAGCTCGAGCGCACCGGAGGCCGTTACGGCCTGCAGACGATGTGCGAAGGCGGCGGCACCGCCAACGTCACGATCATCGAGCGGCTCTAACCTTCCTGCTGCGCCGAGCGTGCTCTAACCTTCCTGCTGCGCCGAGCGGCTGAGCCGCCGAGCGTGAACGACGCGACGCCTCGTCGGCGTGTCGCGTCGCAGGATTCACACTCGCGCCCTTGTCGGTGGTCGTTGGCAGCATCACCGCATGAGGGAACCAAGCTGGCCGTTTCTCGGCTCTGAAGTGCTGGCCGGCAAGGCCTTGCCCGAGCGGGCAATGCGCGCGCTCTACGATCCGGTTTATCCCGGCGTGTACGCACCCAGCGGCATCGACTTGACGGCGACCCAGCGTGCGGAGGCGGCGTGGCTATGGTCACGTCGAAAGGCGGCCGTTTCGGGGCATTCGGCCGCTGCACTACTGGGTGCTCGATGGGTGGACGCAGCCCTGGATGCTGAGTTGACCCACGCTAATCGCCATCCGCCGGCCGGTATCACTGTGCACAGTGAGACACTGCTCCCCGACGAGATGTGTCAGGTCGGCGATATCGTCGTAACCAACCCTGCTCGAACGGCTTTCGACATCGGACGGCGTGTAAGCAGTCGATTGCGGGCGGTACAGCAGCTTGATGCCTTGGCGAACGCGACGGACGTCAAAGACGTCGATGTCGAGGCGGTCATGTCTCGACATCCCGGCGCGCGTGGCGTCGTAATGCTCCGGCGGGTTTTGCCGCTGGTCGATGGTGGCGCGGAGTCACCCCAGGAGACGAGGGCCCGGCTCGCCTTGACCGATGCGGGGCTCCCGGCTCCACGAACGCAGATCGTGGTCCGCGACGAACATGGCGATTTCGTCGCGCGCATCGACATGGGTTACGAGGAGTTGCGCGTCGGTATCGAATATGACGGCCCGCAACACTGGACAAGCGCTGAGCAGCGGGCTCGTGACATCGACCGCTATTCGGCTTTGCTCGACCTAGGTTGGGTGATCGTGCGGGTCAGCAGCGAACTGCTCAGATACCGGCAGGCGACGTTCATTGCCCGCGTCGTTGCCGCCATGCAGGCGGCCGGATGGCGACCGTGACGGTCGAGCGTGAACGACGCGACACCAAATCGGCATGTCGCGTCGCAGGATTCACGCTCGGCGGGAGCTCGGCTCGGCGGGAGCTCGGCAGGAGCGGGCCGGAGCCAAGAGCTCAACGCAGCACGCCCGCGATGATGTCGTCGACGGTGCGCCCGGCCAAGGCGTCGATGTCACGGCGACTGGCATGACGCAGCGGTCCGCGTAGCGCAAGTTCGGCGAAGCCGTGCACCGCTGACCAGCACGGCCACTCAGCGCCAACGCGGCGGTTGGGCAGAAGTGACCCAGCATCGACCATTGCGTCGAGCGCGTCGACCAATGCCAAGTACGGTGGAGCACTCGCAGTCTCGTCGTTAGGCCCGACTGCACCGAAGAACGCCACGGTGAACCACCCTGGTTCGTCCAGGGCGAACTTGATGTAGCCCATGCCGACCGCGCGCAGTCGATCAGACGCGTGCCGGCGGGCCGAGCCCTGCATCCGCGCCGCCATCTGATGCTGGATCGCCGACGCAACCGCGCTCAGCAGCGCCTCGCGATCGATGAAATGCCGGTAGGCGGCGTTCGGCGAAACCCCAACGCGGCGAGTTGCTTCGCGAATCGTCAACGCTTCCGGTCCGCCGGTCCGGGTGAGATGCAGGCCGGCCTCGATCAACGCGGTTGACAGATCACCGTGGTGGTAGCCCGACTTCAAGGTGGCCAACGCTTGACCCTTCGCAGCGCAGAAGTGTACGGTGTGAACATTACCATGTGGACAGCGTGAACATCTATTGGAGGGCATGGTTGTGACTACCGCAGGATTGCCGCCCGTCGTGGATCAGCAGACCTGGCGACGCGAGCTGGACGCGCTGCGTGTCCGGGAGAAGGCGGCCACCCGCGAACTCGACGCGATCGCTGCGCAGCGGCGCAGGCTACCGATGGTCGCGATGCCGGACTACACCCTCGACGGCGAGGACGGGCCGGTGCGGTTGGTCGACGTCTTCGACGGAAAGTCGCAGCTGATCGTCTACAGCCACATGTGGTTTCCGGGCGAAGAGTGGCAGTGCCCGGGTTGCACCGGCCTGACGTCGCAGTACACCCGGCTGGAGTTCCTGGACAGCTACGATGCCCGGTTCGTGATCGTGACGCAGGGCCCCATCGACGAGGCGCTGGCGTACAAGCGGCGGGTGGGCAATCAGATGACCTGGTACTCGACGGCGAACAGCTCCTTCGGCGCGGATATCGACGCGCCGCCGAACGGCGGTTTTGGAGTCAACGTCTTTCTCCGCGAGGGGGATAACGTATACCGGACCTGGCACACCAACGGCCGCGGCACCGAACAGCTGAGCTACTCGTTCGCATTGATCGACGTACTTCCGTACGGGCGTCAGGAGGTGTGGCAAGACTCTCCGGACGGCTGGCCACAGTCCCCGACGTACAGCCGCTGGGCCGGCTCACAAGACATCGCCCGGGCATACGGCGTAGATGCACCAACCAACCAACCAGAAGGAGCACGATGACCATCACCACGACCGGCCTGACGACGATCAGCCTGGTGTGCGTTCCAACACCCGAGCAGGACAAAGCCGTCGCATTCTATGAGTCGCTCGGGTTCGAGAAACGAACCGACCAGCCCTTTCACGGCGACTACCGGTGGATCGAGGTCTACCCGCCCGAGGGCACAACCGGCATCGCGCTTGCTCCACCACCGCCCGACAGCGGACCGGTGCAGCCGACCATCACCGGAATCACGCTGACCACCAACGACATCGACGCCACCCACGCCCAGTTCAAGGAACTCGGCGTCGACGTCGACGAGCAGGTAGCACGAATGGGGGAGCCGGTGCCACCGATGTTCTGGTTCCGCGACCCGACCGGGCACACGCTGATGGTCGTCGAGTCCTGATCACTGCACGAAGGCGGCCGCCGACTGCAGGTGTTTGACGGCGTCCGCGACGATCGCGTCGATCAGCTCCGCGCATGAGGGGAGGTCGTCGACGATGCCGGCCACCTGGCCGGACGCCAACACGCCGGCGTCGGTGTTGCCCTCGACCAAACCGGCCTTGAGCAGCATCGGCGTGTTGGCCGCCATCAACACTTGCGACCAGGTCAGCTGTTTGCCATGCCGCATTGCGAGGCCGTCGCGAATCATCGACGCCCAGGTCATCTGTGACATCTTCTTGAACTTGCCGGCATTGCGCACCGCCGCGGCGAAACCCCTTGCCCGCGAGCCGCTCTCCAGCTTCTCGACCAAGCCGGTGCGCAATACCCGGTGCGGCATGCCGTCGACGCGGGTGGTGACGACGGTGCCGTCGAGCGCCGACTGCAGGTAACGCTGCTTCACCGCTTCGGGCACAGTGGAATCCGACGTAAGCAGGAACCGGGTGCCCATGGCAACCCCGGCGGCGCCATACGACAACGCCGCCGCCAGGCCGCGACCGTCGAAGAAGCCGCCCGCGGCGATCACCGGAATGCTCACGGCATCGAGCACCGAGGGCAGCAGCAACGTGGTGGCGATCGGCCCGGTATGCCCGCCGCCTTCACCACCCTGGACGATCACGGCATCGGCTCCCCAGGTGGCCACCTTGCGGGCGTGCTTGGCCAGGCCGACCGACGGAATAACCACCGAGCCCGCATCTTTGAGCTTGCCGATCAATTCCTGCTTCGGCGCCAACGCGAACGATGCGACCTTGACGCCTTCACGGATCATTAGGTCCACCCGGTCGCCGGCGTCGCCGGCGTCGGCGCGGATGTTCACGCCGAACGGTTTGTCAGTGGTCGCTTTGACCTTCCCGATTGCGACGGCCAATTCGTCGAGCGTCATGGTGGCCGAGGCGAGGATGCCCAGTCCGCCCGCGTTGGACGTTGCCGCCACCAGACGGGCGCCGGCCACCCAGCCCATTCCGGTCTGCACCACCGGGTGCTCGATACCGAGCAGCTCGGTCAGCGGTGTCCTGAGCTTCATAGCCACCGCCTCATGATCGTATCTCCCTGTCTCGTAACGCCTTCGGATCGATGACGTCGCGGATCAGCTGTAACTCCTCATCAGTTGGCAGCCGGGACTCGTCGGCGTCGTCGAGGCCGTGTACTTCGAACGAGGTGTTCTCGCGGACGTCGTCAGCCGAGACGCCGGGATGCAGCGACAGTGCCCGCATCGTGCGCTCCGGGCCGCCGAAGTCGAACACCCCGAGATTGCTGATCACCCGATAGGTGTTGGCGAACCGGAAGGCCGGGTTGTCGGTGTCGATGTTGTCCCAGCCAATACCGCAGACGACATCGACCGTCTCGCAGAACACCCGGCTGGAGTGATTGCCCACCCAGTAGCTGGTCGCATGGTTGATGGCATTGCCGGGTGCGCCGCGGACACCGAACATCTGCCGCTTGGGCTGCTGCAGCGGGCCGAACGCCGAGATGTTCTGGTTGCCATGCCGATCAACCTGATTGGCGCCCATCACCACGTGGCGTCGGCCCCAGGCCAGGGTCTCGAACACCCGGCCGAACGGCATCCAGCCCTCGACGGGTCCCGTCTTGCCCAGCGCCGGGGTGTCCGCGAGTAGCTGCGCTTCGCCGTCGCTCAGCAGAATGTCGGGGGAAAACGTCAGCCTGGCCAGTCGCGCGCCGACCGACGCCATGTTCGTCATCGGACTGACCATGATCTCGCCCGCGTCGCGAAACAGGTCGGCGCAGGCGACTGCGCAGACTTCGGCGCGGGTGCTCGTGGTGGTGTCGGTCACGATGACGCCTCCTCGGCGAATGTGCGCACGGCTGCCTGATATTCGGGTTCACCGGCGGACAAGTAGGTGTCGACGAACGTCTGCCAGCCCTCGTCGGTAGCGGCGGCCTCGGCGTAGTGCCGCTGGAACTTTTCGTCCCGCCCGTAGTCCGGTGCCGCAGTAGTGAAGTGGGACCCACCAGGCGCCTCGACCACGCCATCGACCATCATGCGGTTCACCAGTAGTGCTTGTGGGGGTACGGCTTTGACCAATTCCTCGGTGGACACGATGCGCTCTACCGACAGCAAGCGCTTCTCGGCGGCCATCAGGAACAGGTCGTCGAAGTAGGGGTCGATACCGGTGTAGGCGGCATTGCCCCGGACGTCTCCGAGATTGAGATGCACGAACGCGGCGTCCAGGTTCAGCGCCGGCATCGCCAGCAGCGTCTCGTGTCCACCGCTGGGCGCCGGGTAGGGGCTGGTGACCGTCTTGAGCTCACCCTCCCAGAAGTCGAGTACCGAACTCCCGAGACCAGCGCGAATTGGCAGGAACGGCAAGCGTTGTGCCGCTGCCTGCAATCCGCACCGCAGCATGCCTTCGTCCATTTCGCGGGCCTCGAGCGCCCCGGCGCTGCGAGCCTTGGCGAACCAGGGGTCGTAGAAGGGCGGTGAGTCCAGTGAGACGAACCCGTAGTAGGCCCGCTTGACCTTGCCCGCCGAGCACAGCAGCCCCAAGTCTGGACCGCCGTAGGTCACCACGGTCAGATCGGTGACATCGGTGCGAAGAAGAGCCCGCACGAATGCCATGGGTTTGCGTCGTGACCCCCATCCGCCGATACCGATGGTCATGCCGCTGCGGACGTGTGAGACGGCGTCGTCGAGACTGATTCGCTTGTCGGCGGTCATTCTTTTTTGCCCTTTGCCGTGCCGGCGAATGCGTCGCGGTGTTCGTCGGCCACTCCCGCGAGGTTGAGCTCGAAGGTAAAGCCTTGCTCCATGCGGTAACTGGAGTTGACCCGCTGGACGTCGATCAGGTTCAGCGCCTCCTTGGCCGCGCGGATCACCCGGGTGTCCTTGGCGGCGATGTCGCGCGCGACCCGCAGTGCGGCCTCGTCGAGGTCATCGCGCGGCACAACTTCGTGTACGGAGCCGAAGTGATGTAAGGCGGCGGCGTCGACCGTGGCCGCGGTGAAGAACAGTCGCCGCATCATGTGCTGCGGCACCAGTCGCGACAGGTGGGTGGCCGCACCCAGTGCGCCGCGTTCGACCTCCGGCAACCCGAACGTCGCATCGTCGGAGGCCACAATGACGTCGGCGTTGCCGACCAGCCCGATGCCACCTCCGACGCAGAATCCGTTGACAGCGGCGATGACTGGCACCGCACATTCGTAGACGGCGCGGAAAGCGGCGAAGCAGCCGCGGTTGGCCTCGATCAGCGCGGTGAATCCCTCGGTGCGCTGCATCTCCTTGATGTCGACGCCCGCGTTGAAGCCGCGGCCCTCCGCCCGCAGGATCACCGCGCGGGTGTCGGTGTCGTTGCCGACGGCGGTGAGCACGTCGGCGAGTTGAAACCACCCCTGGGAGGGGATTGCGTTGACTGGCGGGAAGTCGACGGTGACTGCGACTATCCCCGGTTCGACGGTGCGCGACGTAATTGTCATCGAGATCCTCGACCACTTCCTTGGGGGACGATGGGGGACGATTTACCTAAGCAAGCACTTGCTTGGTACGCTAGCACAGTGACTCATGCCGACGGAGGCCCCGCGTTCAGCTTTGGGCTCACCGGCCGGGCCGTGCTGGTGACCGGCGGCGTTCGAGGGGTTGGCGCCGGCATCAGCAGTGTTTTCGCCGAGCAGGGTGCCACCGTCGTCACCTGTGCCAGGCGTCAGGTCGACGGCCTGCCCTATGAGTTCCACTCCTGCGACGTCCGCGACGACGACGCGGTCAAGGCGATGATCGACGCGATCGTCGAGCGACATGGCCGCCTCGACGCTGTGGTGAACAACGCCGGAGGGTCGCCCTTCGTCTTGACGGCGGAGTCCAGCGCCAAGTTCAACCGCAAGATCATCGAGCTCAATCTGCTTGGCGCGCTGTCGGTTTCCCAGCACGCCAACGAGGTGATGCAAAGCCAGCCTGGCGGCGGGTCGATCGTCAACATCTGCAGTCTCAGCGGCCGCCGGCCGTCGCCGGGCACGGGAGCCTATGGCGCGGCGAAGGCCGGCCTGGAAAGCCTCACCCAGACGCTCGCGGTGGAATGGGGCCCGAGGGTCCGGGTGAACGCCTGCGTCGTCGGGATGGTCGAAACCGAGCAGTCGGAATTGTTCTACGGCGACGCCGAGTCGATTGCCGCGATCTCGAAGAACGTGCCACTCGGCCGGCTCGCGACGCCCGCCGATGTCGGTTGGGCTGCAGCGTTTCTGGCCTCGGATGCAGCGTCATACATCAGTGGCGCCTCGCTCGAGGTGCACGGCGGCGGCGAGCCGCCGCACTATCTGGCCACCACCAACGCGACCGCGATCACGTAAGGGAGACATGAGTATGGGACTAGTCGACGGCCGCGTCGTCATCGTCACCGGAGCCGGCGGCGGCATCGGGCGTGCGCACGCGTTGGCCTTCGCCGCCGAGGGTGCCCGCGTCGTCGTCAACGACATCGGCGTAGGCCTGGACGGATCGCCGGCCGGTGGTGGCAGCGCGGCGCAGAGTGTCGTTGACGAGATCGTCGCTGCCGGTGGCGAAGCCGTCGCGAACGGCTCCAACATCGCGGACTGGGGTCAAGCCGCGGCTTTGATCCAGACCGCGGTCGAGACATTCGGCGGTTTGGACGTCCTGGTCAACAATGCCGGCATCGTGCGCGACCGGATGATGGCCAACACCAGCGAAGAAGAGTTCGACGCCGTGATTGCGGTGCACCTCAAGGGCCACTTCGGCGCCATGCGGCACGCCGCCTCGTACTGGCGCGGGCTGAGCAAAGAAGGCAAAACGGTTGACGCGCGGATCATCAACACCAGCTCGGGCGCCGGTCTGCAGGGCAGTGTCGGTCAGGGCAACTACAGCGCGGCCAAAGCGGGTATCGCGGCGATGACTTTGGTCGGGGCCGCGGAGATGGGCCGGTACGGCGTCACGGTCAACGCGATTGCGCCGTCGGCCCGCACCCGGATGACCGAGACGGTGTTCGCCGACATGATGTCCACCCAGGACGACGACTTCGACGCGATGGCGCCGGAGAACATTTCGCCCTTGGTGGTGTGGTTGGGCAGCAACGGGTCTCGCGATGTCACCGGCCAGGTGTTCGAGGTCGAGGGCGGCAAGATTCGCGTCGCCGAAGGCTGGGCGCACGGACCCCAGATCGACAAGGGCGCACGTTGGGACCCTGCCGAGCTGGGACCTGTGGTCGCCGACCTGCTGGCCAAGTCGCGACCACCCGTTCCGGTGTACGGCGCTTAGATCGAACCGCCCAAGGCGATGAAAAGCGTTGCCGCCAAGAGTGATCCACTTACAAGGCGGCGAGCGTGGCGCGTCAGAGGCTGCCACCGAAGGCGGCGACGAGCTGATCGAAGACCTCGACCGGGAATTGGCTCAGCGCTGAATCGATTTGGGTGATGCCGGCCTGAAGTGCGGTATCGACCGTCGCTGAATTACCGGTGAGCAGCGCTTCATAGATGTCGTATCCGGCGAACTGCGGCGCTTCCAGCAGGTTGCGGAAGTCGACGAAAAGCTCGGTGCCCAGGCCGGGATCTTGCGGCACGGCGACGCCGTCGTAGCTGACCAGCGTCCAGTCACCGGGGCTGCCGTCGATGATGACCTGGCCCCCGTTGCTTAAGAAGCCATGGTTGTTGACGAGTTCGTTTAGCAGGATAGAGAAGTCGGGGTTGTCG
>JAVHWH010000032.1:0-12950 GCA_032159915.1 Mycobacterium sp. | reverse complement strand
GTCTTTCCGCTGATCCGCTGCTGCAGGTAAGCCTTGAAATCGTTGGGCTGGACCACCCGAACCTCGAAGTTCATCATCGAGTGATAGGTGCCACACATTTCCGTGCAGCGACCCACGAACGCGCCGGTCCGGTCTATCTTCCCCACCTGGAAGACGTTGATGGAGCGGTTGGCCGCCGGGTCCGGCAGCACGTCCCGCTTGAACAGGAATTCAGGCACCCAGAAACCGTGAACCACGTCGGCGGATGCCAGCTGAAACTCGATCCGCTTGCCCACGGGCAACACCAGCACCGGAATCTCGGTGCTGGTGCCAACCGTCTCGACGTTGTCGAAGTTGAGGTACGTGCGGTCCTCGGTGTTGCGGCCGCGCACCGGGCCGACCAGCTCTTCGCCGCGGGAGTCTTTGCCCTCGGGCTTGGAAGCCATCGCGGCTTTCCTCGCGGCGTCGGCTCCGTCGTACTTGAGGGTGCCGTCCTTGAACTGGACCTTCTGGTATCCGAACTTCCAGTTCCACTGGAACGAGGTGACGTCGATGACTACCTCCGGGTCTGCCTCGACGTGCAGCATCTTTTCCTGCACCACCACGGTGAAGTAGAACAGCACCGAGATGATCAGGAACGGCGTCACGGTGAGCACCAGCTCCAGTGGCATGTTGTAGCCGAACTGGCGGGGCAGTTCGGTGTCGGTGGCCTTTTTACGGTGAAAAGCCGCCGCCCAGAACATCAGCGCGAAGACGATGGCGCCAACCGCCAGGGCGGCAATCACCGATCCGATCCACAGCTGCCGGTTCCAGTCACCTTCCGGGGTGATGCCGTTCGGCCAGCCCAAGCCAAGGGCCTGCGACCAGCTGCATCCGCTCAGGCCGACGGCCATCAGCCCCAACACGCCGGCCAGTGCCGGTCGCCGAAGCCGGCGGAAGCTTGAGGAACGGCTCTTCAACGAGCCCGGCGAACAGCCTGGTCCGCGAGATGTCACGGTCGCGCCTCCCTGAATCACAAGCTGGGCCGACCTCGCGCATCCCCGATCGAGGGGATTGTCGGCTGATTCGCACGTCGAATACTACGCAGCGTAGACCACTCACGCAGCGGGGCCGTGCCGAGGTCCGCCGCTTTTTGCGACCCCGCTCTGCGGCACCGTTGAGCGCCGGCCGCCTTGCGGCATACTGATCGTCGATGTGTGGATTGCTGGCCTTCGTGGCTGCCCCGGCCGGCGTCGAGCCGACCGCTGACGCGGGGCTCGCGGCCCGGGCCATCGCGCAGGCGTCGCATTTGATGCGCCACCGCGGTCCCGACGAGCCAGGCACCTGGGCTGACTCCGCGGGGGCCGTGGTTTTCGGGTTCAACCGGCTGTCAATCATCGACATCGCGCACTCGCACCAGCCGCTGCGCTGGGGGCCACCGGACAGCCCCGAGCGCTACGAGTTGGTGTTCAACGGCGAGATCTACAACTACCTGGAGTTGCGTGCCGAGCTCGCCGAACGCCACGGCGCCGTGTTCGCCACCGACGGCGACGGCGAGGCCATCGTCGCCGCCTACCACTACTGGGGCGCCGACGCGTTGCCGCGACTGCGCGGCATGTTCGCCTTCGCGCTGTGGGACACCGTGACCGGCGAGTTATTCTGCGCCAGAGACCCTTTCGGCATCAAGCCGCTGTTCGTGGCGACCGGGACCGGCGGTACCGCCGTGGCAAGCGAGAAGAAGTGCCTGCTGGCGTTGGCCGATCTGGTGGGATTCGACACCGCGATCGACGAGCGCGCCGTCCAGCACTACACAGTGCTGCAGTACGTGCCCGAACCGGAGACGCTGCACCGCGGCGTGCGCCGCCTGGAGTCGGGCTGCTACGCCCGGATCCAGCCCGGCCGGCCGCCGGAGATCACCCGGTACTTCGTGCCGCGCTTTGCGCCGGTGCCGATCTCGCGCGGTACCGAGCAGGCCCGCTTCGACGAGATCACCGCAGTCCTGGAGGACTCGGTGGCCAAGCACATGCGTGCCGATGTCACCGTCGGCGCGTTCCTGTCCGGGGGAATCGACTCGACGGCGATCGCGGCGCTGGCCATCCGGCACAATCCGCGGCTGATCACCTTCACCACCGGCTTTGAGCGCGAGGGTTTCTCCGAGGTCGACGTCGCGGTGGCATCGGCCGAAGCGATCGGCGCGCGCCACATCGCCAAAGTGGTGGCACCGGACGAGTTCGTCCGGGCACTGCCCGAGATCGTCTGGTACCTCGACGAACCGGTGGCAGATCCGGCGCTGGTCCCGCTGTTCTTCGTGGCCCGCGAGGCACGTAAGCATGTCAAGGTGGTGCTCTCCGGCGAGGGCGCCGACGAGCTGTTTGGTGGCTACACGATCTACCGGGAACCGTTGTCGCTGAAGCCCTTTGACTACCTGCCCGGACCGCTGCGCCGCTCGATGGGCAAGGTGTCCAAGCCGCTTCCGGAGGGCATGCGCGGCAAGAGCCTGCTGCACCGCGGATCGCTGACGCTCGAGGAGCGCTATTACGGGAATGCCCGCAGCTTCTCCGACGCGCAATTGCAGGGCGTGCTGGCCGCGTTCCGCCCCGAGTGGACGCACACCGACGTCACCGCGCCGGTCTACGCCCAATCCGCCGACTGGGACCCGGTCGCGCGGATGCAACACATCGACCTGTTCACCTGGTTGCGCGGCGACATCCTGGTCAAAGCGGACAAGATGACCATGGCCAACTCACTGGAACTGCGGGTGCCATTCCTGGATCCCGAGGTGTTCGCCGTCGCTTCCCGGTTGCCGGTGGATGCGAAGATCACCCGTACCACCACCAAGTACGCCCTGCGCCGCGCGTTGGAGCCCGTCGTCCCGCCGCATGTGCTCAACCGACCGAAACTCGGCTTCCCGGTGCCTATCCGGCATTGGCTGCGGGCCGGACCGCTGCTGGAGTGGGCGCATGAGACGGTCAACGCCTCGGCGACCGACTACCTGATCGACCGTGCAGCGGTTCTGCGGATGCTCGACGAACATCGTTGCGGCACAACGGATCACAGTCGTCGACTGTGGACGGTGCTGATTTTCATGCTGTGGCACGCGATCTTCGTCGAGCACACGGTGGTGCCGCAAATCAGCGAGCCGACGTACCCGGTAGAGCTGTAAATCGCGCCGCTCGAACACTGGCGCCGACCCGCTTCGCCCGGCTTCCAGCCGCGCTCGCGATCGCCGCTAGGCCAGAACGGTGGCGATTTCAGCCGCGGCCTCGTCGCCGTAGGCGTCGGCCAGCCGGGTCTTCGCGGCTGCGGCGTCCCACGTCCACTCCTGGGTACCGGTCGATTCCAGCACCAGCACCGCCACCAACGAGCCCAGTTGCGCCGAGCGCTCCAGGCTCAGGCCGCCGCTGCGGCCGGTGAGGAATCCGGCCCGGAAGGCATCGCCGACGCCGGTCGGGTCGGTGAGGCTGGTCTCGGGCACCACGTCGACGTGGATGCATCCGCCATCGCGGTCGACGATGTCAACGCCCTTGGCGCCGAGCGTGGTCACCCGCAGGCCGACCTTGCCCATCACGTCGGTCTCCGACCAGCCGGTCTTCGACTGCAGCAGTTCCCACTCGTAGTCGTTGGTGAACAGGTACTCCGCGCCGTCGACGAGCTTGTCGATCTCCTCGCCGGACAGCCGGGGCAGCTGCTGCGAGGGGTCGGCGGCGAAGGGCAGGCCGAGTTCGCGGCATTCTTCGGTGTGGACCACCATCGCGGCGGGGTCGTTGGCGCCGATGATCACCAAGTCCGGCTTGCCGACGGAGGAGGAAACCAGGTCGGCGAGCTTGATGTTGCGGGCCTCGGACATCGCGCCCGGGTAGAACGACGCGATCTGGGCCATGTCTTCATCGGTGGTGCAGACGAAACGCGCAGTGTGAGCGGATTTCGAGATCAGGACGTGGTCGGTGTTGACGCCGTGCGACTGCAGCCACTTGCCGTAGTCGCCGACGAAATCGTCGCCGGCAGCGCCCACCAGAGCCACGTCGCCGCCGAGCACGCCGATGGCAAAGGCGATGTTTCCGGCGACGCCGCCGCGGTGAATTACCAGGTCGTCGACCAGAAAACTCAGCGACACCTTCTCCAGGTGCTCGGCCAGCAGGTGTTCGGAGAATCGACCCGGAAACCGCATCAAATTGTCAGTGGCAATAGAACCGGTCACCGCGATCGTCACGAATTTCCACCCCTTCAAGTCCAAAGTTCGCCTTGCTAAGCGTACCTGTGGCTATGGTCGCCTCTGCACCGCGGGCCGACGGCCGCTAGCCTCCGTGGAAAGAACCTCGCGGCGGCCCACTCGATCACGGCCGCGCGGCCGTGCAATCCGAGGAGAGCCGTCTATGCCTGGTCCGTACTCGTCGGACCACCATTCGGGTGCGCTCTATCCGGGGCCGCCGCCCTACCCGCAGCCCCGGCGCCGGCGCCGGCTGCTGCTCGGCGGTTTGGTGGCACTGCTGGTGATCGCCGCAGTGACCGCGGTGATCTTGCACACGTCGCACCGCCGCGCCGAGGCCACCGGCGCAACCTTTTCCGACGCGACGGCGACGTCAGCGATTCAGAGCTACCTGGATGCGTTGCAGCGCCGCGACACCGAGGTCATTTCCCGCAATGCGCTGTGCGGCATCTACGACGCCGTGCGCGATCGCCGGTCCGATCAGGCGGTTGCCAAATTGAGCAGCGACGCGTTCCGCAAACAGTTCTCCGAGGCGCAGGTGACCTCGATCGACAAGATCGTCTACTGGTCGGACTACCAGGCCCAGGTGTTGTTCAGCATGCGCGTTCAGCCGACCGGCGGCAGCAGCGCGCGAAGCGAGGTGCAGGGCGTCGCGCAGCTGATCAGCCAGCACAACCAGGTGCTGGTGTGCTCCTACGTATTGCGGACTGCGGGGATCTACTGAGGCGAAGCTGCGGCGTCAGTTGAACGAGTCGCCGCAGGCGCACGAACCGGTGGCGTTCGGGTTGTCGATCGTGAAGCCCTGCTTCTCGATGGTGTCGACGAAGTCGATCGAGGCGCCCTGGACGTACGGCGCGCTCATCCGGTCAACGGTCAGCGTCACACCGCTGAAGTCGGCGGTGAGGTCACCATCGAGCGCGCGGTCGTCGAAGAACAGGTTGTAACGCAGGCCGGCGCATCCTCCGGGCTGGACCGCGATCCGCAGCGACAGGTCGTCGCGCCCCTCCTGGTCCAGCAGTGACTTAGCCTTGGCTGCTGCGGCGTCGGTCAAGATCACGCCATGAGTCGTGGTGGCGGTTGACTCGTCCTGAACAGTCATTGCTTCTCCCTGTAAGTACGTGTGTTCGGTTGGGTCCGCTTGAGCGAATTAACCCACCTCTTCAAAGGTACCTTGTCGCGCCGCTATTCGGAGAGTCGTGCGGCGACCTCCGAGGCGAGCCCGATCAGCTGGTTCGCCGCATCCGCCAGGGCCAGCCGCACCGAACCCGCGTGATGGGAAACCGAAGCAGCCCCCAAGATGCCCGCGGACTGGAATGTCGGCTCGTCGAGCATGACCTGTCCGGCCAGCACCACCACCGGCACCTGCGCCGGTCGCGCCGCCGCGGCCAGCGCGCCGATCACTTTGCCGCGCAGCGACTGCTCGTCGAACTTTCCCTCCCCGGTGATCACCAGGTCGGCGCTGGCCAGCGCGCCGGCCAACCCGGTGTGCTCGGCGATGATCGACGCGCCCGACCGGCAGCGCCCGCCCAGGGTCAGCAGCGCTGCCCCGATCCCGCCGGCGGCGCCGGCGCCTGATTCCGCGCTGACCGGCCGGCCGGCGGCGGCGTCGAGTTCGGCGGCCCATCGTGAGAGGCGATCTTCCAGCGCGGCCACCGTCGCCGGATCTGCGCCCTTCTGCGGACCGAACACCCGGGCCGCGCCCCAGGGCCCCACCAGGGGATACTCCACGTCGCAGGCCGCGGTCAGCTCCACGCCGGCGAGGCGTTGCCGTGCTGTGCGCAGCCCGCCGAGTTCCTCGACCAGCCCGCGACCGCCGTCGGTGCTCGCAGAGCCGCCCAAGCCCACGACCATGCGGGTCGCATCCGCGTCCAGCGCCGCGGCGATGAGCTGGCCAACCCCTCTGGTGTGCGCCGCGAGCGCAGTCTGCGGCGTCGGCGGGCCGCCCAGCACTGCCAGCCCGCACGCCTGCGCACATTCCAGGTACGCGGTCCGCGATGCCGCGTCCAGCACCCAATCGGCGGACACGTCCTGGGTCAGCGGACCGTGGACGTGGGCCTGCCGCCGCTCCCCCAACTGGCTGGCCAGGACGTCGACAAATCCCGGTCCGCCGTCGGATTGCGGGGCGATCGTGATGCGGTCTCCGGGACGCACCCGGTTCCAGCCCGCCGCAATGGCCGCAGCTGCCTGTACCGCGGTGAGTGTGTCGCCGAAGCTGTCAGGCGCGATGAGCAGTCGCAATGCGGGTCCACGGTGTGCCGACCCACTCATCTGAGCAACAGTAGGACTGGTCGGCGTCCTCGCCGCCGAGCCGGCCGTCTTTCACCCGGATCCGGCGCGAAGTAACCTGGCGGGCGTGAAGCTGCTGGGCCGTAAGAAGGACGAAAGCGTCGCCGGCGACCGTGGCGATGCCTCGACCCCGGCGGGGGCCGTCGACGCAACCGCCTCGCGGGTCCCGAAAACCACCGCGCCCAAAGGACGGCCGACGCCGCGACGCAACGCCGGGCGCAGAGGGCCGGTCGCGCCTGCGCCGATGACCTCGTCGGAGGCCCGGGCCCGGCGCAAGTCGGTAGCCGGACCCAAGCTCAGCCGTGAGGAACGCAAACAGCAGAGTTCCGCGCGGCGCGCTCAGATGACCGAGCGGCGCGAGCGCATGATGACCGGCGACGAACGGTATCTACTGCCGCGCGATCAGGGACCGGTGCGCCGGTATGTGCGCGACATCGTCGACGCCCGGCGAAATGTGCTCGGATTGTTCATGCCGTCCGCCCTGGGGCTGATGTTTTTCATGTTCGCCGTGCCGCAACTGCAGCTGTATGTGTCTCCGGCGATGGTGTTGCTGATGGCTGTGATGGCGCTCGACGGGCTGCTGCTCGGTCGTAAGGTTGCACGGCGGGTCGACGAGAAGTTTCCGGACGACACCGAAAGCCGCTGGAAACTGGGACTTTACGCGGCCAGTCGGGCCTCGCAGATGCGCCGGATGCGCGCGCCGCGGCCCCAAGTCAAGCACGGCGCCAGTGTCGGTTAGGCCTCACCGGATGAACGCTTCGCATGGCGACCCGCAGCGCCCGGCTGCGCCGCGCTTGCGATCGCCATGGTCTTCGCATGGCGACCCGCAGCGCCCGGCTGCGCCGCGCTTGCGATCGCCATGGGGTGCTTGATCCGCGGTGCGAACCCTGGTGCTCGGCGGAGTCAGGTCAGGAAAGTCCCGGTGGGCCGAGGCCGCCCTCGCCGACTCGCTGGAGGCCCAGCAGCCGGTGCATTACCTGGCCACCGGACAGGTGGCCGACTCCGATCCGGATTGGCGCCGGCGCGTCGACGGACATCGGGAGCACCGGCCACCGCATTGGTCCACGGTCGAGACACACGATGTTGCGGAGCAATTGCGCCGGTCCCCGAACACGCCGACGCTGGTCGACGACATCGGCGGCTGGCTGACGGCGGCACTGGATCGGCACCACGCCTGGGAAGGCGGATGCATATCGGTCGACATCGACGAGTTGTCCACCGCCGTTGAAGAATTCAGCGCGCCGCTGGTGCTGGTGAGTCCAGAGGTCGGACTGACCGTGGTTGCCGCGACCACGTCGGCACGGCGGTTCACCGACGAGCTGGGTGCCCTCAATCAGCGACTGGCCGCGCTGTGCGAGCGAGTGGTTCTGGTGGTGGCCGGACATCCGCTGCCGATCAAGCAGCCCGGCACATGACAATGTTCGCGCCGGTGGCGCCACCCGATACCGCCGTGGCGGCGGCCGCCCGGGCCCGGCAGGACACTCTCACCAAGCCGCGCGGCGCGCTGGGCCGCCTGGAAGATTTGTCGATCTGGGTGTCGGCATGCCAAGGGCATTGCCCGCCAACGCAATTCGAGCGCGCGAGGATCGTGGTCTTCGCCGGCGACCACGGCGTCGCCCGATCCGGGGTGTCAGCTTATCCCCCCGAGGTCACCGCACAGATGGTCGCCAACATCGCGGCCGGCGGTGCAGCGATCAATGCCCTGGCAGACGTCGCCGGGGCGAGCGTGCGGGTCGTCGACCTCGCGGTAGACGCCGAGCCGCTGTCCCCGCAGATCGGCGCGCACAAGGTACGACGAAGTAGCGGCAACATCGCGGTGCAGGATGCGCTCACCGAGCAGGAAGCCCGCGAAGCGATCGACGCCGGCCGTCAGATCGCCGATGAGGAGGTCGACTCCGGTGCCGACCTGCTGATTGCCGGCGACATGGGCATTGGAAACACAACTGCGGCAACAGTTCTCGTTGCAGCGCTGACCGGCGTTGAGCCCGTCGCCGCGGTCGGGTACGGGACCGGGATCGACGACGCCGGGTGGGCCCGCAAGACCGCCGCGGTGCGCGACGCGTTGTTCCGTGCCGACGATGTGCTGGCCAACCCGGTCGCCACCCTGCAGTGCTGCGGCGGAGCCGATTTGGCGGCCATCGCCGGCTTCTGCGCACAGGCCGCGGTGCGGCGCACACCCGTGCTGCTGGACGGCTTGGTGGTGACGGCCGCCGCGTTGATCGCCGAGCAACTGGCCCCGGGCGCCCGGCTGTGGTGGCAGGCCGGCCACAAGTCAACCGAGCCCGCACATGCGCTCGCGCTGGCACGACTCGGCTTGGATCCCGTCGTCGACCTGGGCATGCGGCTTGGCGAGGGCAGCGGCGCCGCGGTGGCACTTCCCGTACTGCGGGCCGCGGTCGCGACCTGCGCGTCGATGGCGACCTTCGCCGACGCCAACGTCACCGACCGCCCGTGATCAGGTCGCTGGCAACCGCTTTCGCGTTCGAAACGATCCTCCCGCTGCCGGTCGGGCCGGGCCGGCCGTTCGGCCGCGGAGCGATGACCTCGCTACCGGTGGTCGGCGCGGCGCTCGGAGCACTGGTCGCTGCGGTGACGTGGGCGGGCTGGTGGGCGTTCGGTGCGGCCAGCCCGCTGGCCGGCCTGCTCGGGGTGGCCGTGCTGCTGGCGGTGACCCGCGGGTTGCACATCGACGGCGTGGCCGACACCGCCGACGGGCTGGGCTGCTACGGACCGCCTGAACGCGCGCTGCAGGTGATGCGCGATGGATCGACCGGCCCGTTCGGCGTAGCCACCGTCACCGTAGTGATTGTCGTTCAGGGACTGGCCTTTTCGACACTGCGCCCGCTGGAGATCGTGGTTGCCGTGTGCGCCGGCCGGGTGGCCGCGGTGCTGGCTTGCCGCCGGGGGTCGGCCGCCGCACCCGGTAGCGTGCTGGGCGCTCAGGTCGCCGGCGGCCAGCCTGCGCTGATCGCCGCAGCGTGGATTGCCGCGCTGCTGGCAGCCTCCTCGGCGGCGGGTGGGCACCCCTGGCACGGCCCGGTCGCGGTGTTGGTTGCGCTGACGTTGTCCGTGCTGCTGGTCCGGCATTGCGTCCGCCGGTTCGGCGGCATCAGCGGCGACGTGCTCGGCGCGGCCATCGAATTGACGACGACGGTCAGTGCTGTCGTGCTGGCAGTGCGGGCCTGACTCAGCCCAGCCGGGACATCCAGCCGTGGGTGTCGGCGAACGTGCCGCGCTGAATTCCGGTGAGCGTATCCCGCAGCGCCATCGTCACCTCGCCGGATTCGCCGTCACCGATCGTGAATTCGTTGTCCCCGTACTTGACCTGCGATACGGGTGTGATCACCGCCGCGGTGCCACAGGCGAACACCTCGGTGATCTCGCCGGCGCCGGCCTTCTTCTGCCACTCGTCCATGTCGATTTTGCGTTCCTCGATGGCGAAGCCTGCGTCGGTTGCCAACTGCAACAACGAATCACGAGTGATCCCTGGCAGCAGCGAACCCGACAGCTCCGGGGTGACCAAGCGGGCCGATCCGCCGCTGCCGAACACGAAAAACAGGTTCATCCCGCCCATCTCTTCGATGAAACGGCGCTCGACAGCGTCCAGCCAGACCACTTGCTCGCACCCGTTTTCGGCCGCTTCGGCCTGAGCGACCAGCGACGCGGCGTAGTTCCCGCCGAACTTCGCCGCACCGGTGCCGCCGGGACTGGCTCGCACGTAATCCGTTGACACCCAAACGGTTACCGGCTTGATCCCGTTCCTGAAGTAGGCTCCCGCCGGCGAGCCGATCACCAGGTAGCGGTACTGCTTGGCCGGGCGGACCCCCAAACCGGGCTCGGTGGCGAAGACGAACGGGCGCAGGTACAGCGACTCCTCACCGCCGGCCGGCGGCACCCAGTCGTTGTCGACGGCGATGAGCTGCCGCAGTGATTCGAGGAACAGCTCCTCGGGAAGTTCGGGAATCGCGATTCGCCGCGCCGAGGACCGCAACCGCGCGGCGTTGGCTTCGGCCCGGAACGACACAATCGACCCGTCCGCCCAGCGGTAAGCCTTGAGTCCCTCGAAGATTTCCTGCGCGTAGTGCAGCACGATCGCCGACGGATCCAATTCGATCGGTCCGTACGCCGTCACCCGTGCGTCGTGCCAGCCCCGGCCTTCGGTGTAGTCGATCGACACCATGTGGTCGGTGTGGTATCGGCCGAAGCCGGGGTCGGCGAGGATCGCGTGGCGCGCCTCGTCGGTCATCGGGTTTGCAGCGGGTGACACCGTGAACTCGAGGACGGTCGTTCGCGCCGCGCTGGTCATGGGGCGATTGTATAACCGGGTGCTAGCGGGTTTTTGCTTCGACGAACGGGGGCTTGACGACTTCGCACTCGATGCCGCGGCCGCGAACGTCGACGGTGACGTGCTGGCCGTCTTGGATTGCCGCGTCAACGTCGATGAGCGCCAGCGCAATACCGATTTTGAGTGTCGGAGAAAATGTTCCCGACGTGGTGACCCCGACCTTTTTCTCGCCGTCGAGAACGTCCAGATCTGGCCGCAGTACACCGCGACCCACCGCTCGCAGGCCGCGCAGCAGCCGCGGCGGACCCGCTTCCTTCTCGGCCAGCAGAGCCTCGCGGCCGAAGAACGCTTCTTTCTTCCAGCCGATCGCCCAGCCGCAGCGGGCCTGCAGCGGCGAAATATCCGCCGAGAGTTCGTGACCGTGCAGCGGATAGCCCATCTCGGTGCGCAACGTGTCGCGCGCGCCGAGGCCGGCCAACTGTCCGTCGGCCCGCTGCACGCCGTCCAGCAGCGCGTCGAAAACCACCCCGGCAGAACCCCAGGGCGGCAGCAGCTCGTAGCCCTGCTCACCGGTGTAGCCGCTGCGGCATACCCGTACCGGCACCCCCTCGAAGGAGGCATCGGCGTAACCCATGTAGTCCATGTCGGTGGGCAGGCCAAGCTCGGTCAGTACCTCCGTCGAGCGCGGGCCCTGCACGGCCAGCACCGCGTATGACCGATGCTCGTCGGTGATGGCCAACTCCGCGGGCGCGGCATCCTGCAAAGCGGCGACAACGGCAGCGGTGTTGGCGGCGTTGGGCACCAGGAAGATTTCGTCGGGTCCGACGTAGTAGGCGATCAGGTCATCAATGACGCCGCCAGAATTGTTGCAGCACAACGTGTATTGCGCCTTGCCCGGCGCAATACGATCGAGGTCATTGGTCAGCGTGGAGTTGACGAACTTCGCCGCGCCGGGTCCCCGAACCAGCGCCTTGCCCAGGTGACTGACGTCGAACAGGCCGACGGCTTTGCGGGTAGCGGTGTGCTCGGCGACGGTGCCGGCGTACGACACCGGCATGAGCCATCCGCCGAACTCAGCGAAGCTTGCCCCGAGTTCGCGATGGCGAGACTCCAAAGGTCCGTGCAACGAGTCACTCATAAACATTTCACCCTAATGCGAAGCAAGACTGGCACACTTGGCCGGTGGCGGATTCCCTGGACTTCGAGGCCATGCAGGCCGCCGGAATCGCCGATGCGCGGGCACGGTCCGGCTTGCTCGAATACCTGGCGGGTCTGGGCTTCACCGTGGACGACATGGCCGAGGCCGAGCGCCGCGGCCGGCTATTCGGGCTGGGCGGCGACGCGCTGCAGCAGTCCGGCCCGCAGACCTACACGCTGCGCGCCGCCGCGGAGTCGATCGGGGTCGCGGTGGAGGTCATCGAGCACGGTTGGTCCATGCTCGGTCTGACCATCGCCGGCTCGGACACCGTCGCGTTGAGTCAGGCCGATGTCGACAGCCTCGCGACATGGGTCGATATGCGCGAGCAGCTGGGGGTGGACGCCGCCGACGGCTTCCTGCGGGTCCTCGGAGCGACCGTCGCACGGCTGGCCGAAGCCATCTCTTCGATGATCCGGACGAGTTTGCCCAAGCTGTGGCTCGGTCACAGCGGCGACGAGCTCGCCACCGCAATGGCTTACCGGGAAGCTGCACACTTCATTCCCCGGATCGGGGCAATGATCGACGCCGTCCACCGCCACCATCTGGTCAGCACCCGGACTTTCATCGAGGGGGTCGTCCGAGGTCCGTCGGCGGGTCTGTTGTGCGGCGTCGGGTTCGTCGACTTGTCCGGCTTCACCGCGCTGACCCAGACGTTGACCCCCGCGGAGCTGTCGGCGACGCTCAACGAGTTCGGCAACACCGCCAGCGATGTCGTGCACGCTCACGGCGGGCGGGTGGTGAAATTCATCGGCGACGCCGTGATGTGGGTGAACTCAGACCCGGAGGGGCTGGCGCAGATCGCGCTCGACCTCGTCGACCATCCGCGCGCGAGCGAGGAAGGAATCGCGGTCCGCGCCGGACTTGGCTTCGGCGAAATCCTTTCCATGAGCGGTGACTACTTCGGCAACGCGGTCAACTTGGCCGCCCGGCTTGTCGCCGCTGCGGCGCCGGGCCAGATCCTGGCATCCGCCGAACTGTACGAGCAGCTGCCGCGATGGCCGGCCGTCGCTCAAGAG
>JAVHWH010000367.1:0-13725 GCA_032159915.1 Mycobacterium sp. | reverse complement strand
ACGACGACGTGTGCATCGGCGACCGGTATCGAGTCGGGAACGCCGAGTTCGAGGTGACCCAGCCCCGGGTTACCTGCTATCGGGTCAGCATCCGTTTGAACGAACCGGAGATGCCGAAACTCCTTGTTTCGCAACACCGCCCAGGCTTCTACTTTCGAGTCATCCAAGAAGGACATGTCCGGGCCGGTGACGACATCGTCCTGACCCGCCGGGGACGCCACGAGTTGAGTGTCGCCGACGTAGACGCCTTGTTGTACCTGCCTAATCGCAACCTCGAACAACTGCGCAAGGTTGTCGATGTCTCAGCGCTCAGCCCCGGCTGGATGCAATCGTTTCACGATCTGCTGGCCGAACACGACGCCGGCGGTGCTCCCGCAGCGCCGGCTATCGGAGTCGAGCCTGGCTGGAGCGGATTTCGTGCGTTGAAGGTCAGTGCGATCCGCCGGGAAAGCCCCTCGGTGACGTCGATCTGTTTGACGACTGAGGACCACTCTGTGCTGCCGCGCCCACGCCCCGGCCAATACCTGACGGTGCGTATCCCGGGCGAGCCGGCACCGATGCGTAGTTACTCGCTCTCAGGTGATCCCACCGCACGCGACTACCGCATCAGCGTCAAGCGCGAAGACCGCGGTCAGGTGAGCCGGTGGCTGCACGACCATGTCGAACCCGGTTTCGTGCTCGATGTCGCGGCCCCTCGTGGCGACTTCATTCTCACCGACGCCGACACCGCCGTCGTCCTGATCTCGGCAGGCATCGGCGTCACTCCCGTGCTGGCGATGCTGCATTCCTTGGCCGCCGCGCACAGCGACCGAAAGATCTGGTGGCTACACACTGTGCGCGACGCACTATCCCAGGCTTTCGCAGATGAGGTCGAGGCCCTGATCCAATCGCTGCCGCGCGCCCGGCAACGTGTCTTCTACAGCCGCACGGGAGACCGGATGGACCGGCAGGCGGTCGACGCGCTGGGCCTACCGACCGATGCGTCGGTCTACGTCTGCGGCCCAAACCAATTCATGACCGACATACGCGACGCGTTGACAACCGCGGGAGTCGACCCGGCGAACATTCACAGCGAGTTGTTCGGCGCCCTGCCGGCGATCAATCCCGGCGTCGTCGACGACTCACCGCGCACACCGCCACACCTGCCGGCGGGGGCGCCCGGACCCGGACCGGCCATCTCGTTCGCCCGCAGCGGCCTCAGCGTCGAATGGTCGCCTAGTTACGGCACTATCCTCGACCTCGCCGAGTCATGCGATGTACCAACCCGTTTCGCCTGCCGCAGCGGTGTCTGTCACGTGTGCGAGACGGGCATTGTCGACGGATCGGTCAACTACGTCCAGTCGCCGCTGGAGCCGCCGGGACCGGGTTCGGTGCTGATCTGCTCGGCCGCGCCTGCAAGCGATCTCGTGTTGGACCTGTGAGTTGGTCGCGGCTCAAGCGACCACGGCGCGCGCCCTAAGCGGTCAGCGCGACCGACGCCTCGCCGGTGTAGTTCACGAACGTCAAGGTCTCCTGCAGGTACAGCTGCACGGTGTCGGCGTCGTGGGACAGGTAGCCGATCGACACGTCAGTGCCCAGCTGCAAATCGAAGTCACCCCCGCGAGTGGTCAGCACGAACGCGCCGTCGATGGCCGGGGCCCAGATGATGTCACCGTTCACCAGTCGGTTGATGTGCTGGAGGATCGGATACCCGTGCTCGGTCGTTTCGCTCACCTTGGTGTAGACATCGGCGGACAGCAGAACCGAATACGGGCCATCGACGCCGGCCAACCTGAGCTCGGACAACGCCTGGGTGATGATGTCCGGGATTTCGCGCGGGTCCTCGGGCACCTTGAGCGACGGGTTGCTGCTGGCGCTGCGGACACCCTCGATCGATGCGGCGGTGTAGCCCTCGAAAATGGCCCGGTCTTCGGCGAAGGCCAGCTTCTTGGCAGCGGTCTTGACCGGGTCGAAGTCGGAGTCCTTCGAGCCCCGTTCCACGTCGTCGATCTCCGAACGTGACAGCGCGAATGGAACGCGAAGGCGCACAAGCGGTTTGCTGGCGCGCAAGTGGGTGATCACACCGTCGGAGGGGGCTTCGACGTCGATGAGTCGCCCGGTGCTGACGGCAGCGGCGGCGGGTCCAGCCGGTTCGCTGACGTCGACTACCCGGCGACCGGCGATGTGGCGTTTGAAGGTCCGCCTGGCCTCCAGTTCGATTTCCTCCCAAGCTTCTTCGGTGATCGGAGCGAGATCACGGTACAAGTTGTTCATTGCGGGGTTCCTTTCAAGCTGCCGATCGCCAACGAGCCATCCGCGGATGTTTTGGTGGGTGTCGCCGGAGCTGCCGCCGGTGAAACCGGCAGCGGCGGCGGATCGTCGAGAAAGTCGACGGTGGGGGAGAAGAACAGTCCACCGGTGACGGCGGTGGAGAAATCCAGGATGCGATCGGTGTTGCCGGGGGGATCACCGAGGAACATATTGCGCAGCATCTGCTCGGTCACCTCAGGCCTGCGCGAGTAGCCGATGAAGTAGGTGCCGAACTCACCTTTGCCCAGCTCGCCGAATGGCATGTTGTGCCGCACGATCTTCAGCTCGGTGCCGTCATCGTCGGTGATGACGTTCAGCGCGATGTGCGCGTCGCCCGGTTTGTTGTCGTCGCCGAGTTCGATGTCTTCCAGCTTCGTCCGGCCGATCACCCGCTCCTGCTCGTCGACCGCCAGGGAATTCCACGCCGCCATGTCATGCAGATATTTCTGCACATGCACATAGCAGGAGCCGGCGAAGTCCGGGTCCTCGTCGCCGATCCTGGTGGCCGAGACGGCCAGCGGGCCGTCCGGGTTCTCCGTCCCGTCGACGAACCCGAGGAGATCGCGGTTGTCGAAGAACCGGAACCCGTGCACCTCGTCGACCACCGTCACCGCGCCGGCCATCGATTGCAGAATGCGGTTGGCCAACTCGAAACAGACGTCCAGCGACTCGGCGCGAACATGGAACAACAGGTCGCCGGGCGTTGCCGGGGCGGTGTGCCGCGGGCCGTCCAGCTCGACGAACGGGTGCAGCTCGACCGGTCGCGGGCCGTCGAACAACCGGTCCCAAGCATCAGAGCCGATCGAGGCGACCACCGACAAGCGCTTGGCGGGTTCGCGGAAGCCGATGGCGCGCACCAGCCCGGAAATCTCGGGCAACGCGTCGTGGACAGTGGCTTCACCACCCTGCTCGATCGTGACCACCAAGAAGATCGCCGCCGGCGTCAGCGGCTCGAGCACCGGTTGCGGTTGCAGGGCGGGCACGACTTCGACCCTAACGTGCTCGGTGAGCCGGTGATGAAAAGATGGGTCGGTGGTTGCCTCGGCATATGGCCTGTGCGAATTCATCGACGCCTCCCCGTCGCCGTTTCATGTTTGCGCCACCGTGGCGTCCCGGTTGCGGGCGGCCGGCTACACCGAGCTGGCCGAGGCGGACCAGTGGCCACGCGCCGGCAAGTTCTTCATCGTGCGGGCCGGGTCACTGGTGGCCTGGAACAGCGTCAACGACGCCGGCGGGCGACCGTTCCGGGTGATCGGCGGTCACACCGACAGCCCCAACTTGCGGGTCAAGCAGCATCCCGACCGTGAGGTCGCCGGCTGGCAGGTGGTTGCGCTGGAGCCCTACGGTGGCGCCTGGCTGAACTCCTGGCTGGACCGCGACCTGGGCATCAGCGGTCGGCTGTCGGTGCGCGACGGCAGCGGAATCGCGCACCGATTGGTTCGAATCGACGACCCGATACTGCGGGTGCCCCAGCTGGCCATCCACCTGGCCGAGGACCGTAAGTCGCTCACGCTGGATCCGCAGCGCCACGTCAACGCGGTGTGGGGCGCCGGCGGCGCAGCCCGATCGTTTGTCGACTACGTCGCGGAATGGGCCGGCGTCGATCCCGATGACCTGCTGGGTGCCGACCTGATGACCCACGATCTGGCGCCGTCGCGGGTGACGGGCATCGAGGGCCAGTTCGTCAGCGCGCCGCGGCTGGACAACCAGGCCTCCTGCTATGCGGGTCTAGAGGCGTTTCTGGAAGCTGCGCCAGCCGGATACCTGCCGGTGCTGGCGCTGTTCGACCATGAAGAGGTCGGCTCGACCTCGGATCACGGCGCCGACTCCAACCTGCTGCTGGTCACGCTCGAACGCATCGAGCTGGCAAGTGGCGGAGGGCGCGCCGACTTTTTGCGCAGACTCCCGGGATCCCTGGTGGCCTCAGCCGACATGGCACACGCCATCCACCCCAACTACCCCGAGCGCCACGAGCCGGGCCATCTCATCGCGGTCAACGGCGGACCGGTGCTCAAAGTGCATCCAAATCTGCGCTATGCGACCGACGGTCGCACGGCAGCGGCGTTCGCGCTGGCCTGCCGGCAGGCCGGGGTGCCGTTACAGCGCTACGAGCACCGCGCCGACCTGCCGTGTGGCTCGACGATCGGCCCGATGACCGCGGCCCGGACCGGAATCGCGACGGTCGACGTCGGCGCCCCTCAACTCGCGATGCACTCGGCACGAGAACTGATGGGCGCCAACGACGTTCCCGCCTACGCGGCGGCGCTGCGGGCGTTCTTGTCGCCGGCTGACCGTTAGACGAAAACCGGGTCGTAGCGGATCACATTTTCCACGACGACGCCGTCGCGGGTGCGAACCCGATCCAGGCCGCGAATCTCGACTGGCCCGTTCGGCCCGGTACCGCGCCCGACGTAGTGCAGAAAGAACAGCTCCTCGCCCTCGGCCGGACCGGCGGCGGTGGCGCTGTCGACGAGCTCGAGT
Organism: Mycobacterium sp.; assembly: GCA_032159915.1. Taxonomy (GTDB): domain Bacteria; phylum Actinomycetota; class Actinomycetes; order Mycobacteriales; family Mycobacteriaceae; genus Mycobacterium. The sequence goes on along the minus strand of JAVHWH010000367.1, from coordinate 8,955 downwards.
GTCAGGTCCGGAGCGACGGCGAGCAGGTCGGCGATCTTCTGGGTGTACGCCTGGAATCCCCGCACCGGCTCGTTGTCGCCGGGCCAGTAGCCGACGATGTCGTCGGCCAGGATGTCCATGCTGTGCGCCATACTGGGCGCCGCCCAAAATGCCGCCCAGAACTCCGGGCTGAATCTCGTAGTCGTTGTGGCAGTGGCGGTTTGAATGTCGGTCATGATTTCCTCCAGTTCACGAGTGGTTCAGGTAGAAGTCTGGGCCGCTGTGAGGACGCCGCACAATTACCTCCGAGGTCATCGGTGGCAGTAACCCGGTCCGCGGGCGGGCGCTACGGCAGTGCCTTGTGAGTCGGCGGCGCGGACTGGCCGCCGCGCACCCTAGACTGTTGCGTGTGACGTCTGGGCTCACTCACGCGATCGATACCGTCGAGCGGGCCGCGGCCACCCCTGAGCAGCCGCAACCATTCCGCGAGCTGGGTCTCAAAGACGACGAATATCAGCGGATCCGCGACATTCTGGGGCGCCGGCCGACCGACGCCGAATTGGCCATGTACTCGGTGATGTGGAGCGAACACTGCTCCTATAAGTCGTCCAAGGTGCATCTGCGGTACTTCGGCGAAACCACCACCGAGCAGATGCGGGCCGGCATGCTGGCCGGCATCGGCGAGAACGCCGGCGTCGTCGACATCGGCGATGGCTGGGCGGTCACCTTCAAAGTCGAGTCGCACAACCACCCGTCCTACGTCGAGCCCTACCAGGGCGCGGCCACCGGAGTCGGCGGCATCGTCCGTGACATCATGGCCATGGGGGCGCGGCCGGTAGCGGTGATGGACCAGCTGCGCTTCGGCGCCGCGGACGCCCCCGACACCAGGCGCGTGCTCGACGGCGTCGTGCGCGGCATCGGCGGGTACGGCAACTCGCTGGGCCTGCCCAACATCGGCGGCGAAACCGTCTTCGATGCCTGTTACGCCGGCAATCCGTTGGTGAACGCGTTGTGCGTCGGGGTGCTGCGCAAAGAAGATCTGCATCTGGCGTTCGCCTCGGGCGCCGGCAACAAGATCATCCTGTTCGGCGCCCGAACCGGGCTCGACGGCATCGGTGGGGTGTCGGTGCTGGCGTCGGAGACCTTCGGCGGCGACGAGTCGGGTAACGGCAGCAAGAACAGAAAGAAACTGCCCTCGGTGCAGGTCGGTGATCCCTTCGTCGAGAAGGTGCTCATCGAGTGCTGCCTGGAGTTGTATTCCGCTGGCCTGGTGATCGGCATTCAGGACCTCGGTGGAGCCGGGTTATCTTGTGCCACATCGGAATTGGCGTCGGCCGGTGACGGTGGGATGGCGATCCAGTTGGATGCCGTGCCGTTGCGGGCCAAGGATATGACGCCGGCCGAGATCCTCTCCAGCGAGTCGCAGGAGCGGATGTGTGCGGTGGTTGCGCCGGAGAACGTGGACGCTTTCATGGCCGTCTGCGCCAAGTGGGAGGTGCTTGCCAGCACGATCGGTGAGGTCACCGATGGCGACCGGCTGCAGATCACCTGGCACGGCGAGACGGTTGTCGATGTGCCGCCCCGGACCGTGGCCCACGAGGGCCCGGTGTATCAGCGTCCCGTTGTGCGTCCGGAGTCGCAGGATGCGCTCATCGCCGATACCTCGGCCGGCCTGGAAAGGCCTGTCTCGGGCGATGACCTGCGCGCGACTTTGCTTGCGCTGCTGGGCAGTCCGCACTTGTGCAGCCGCGCGTTCATCACCGAGCAATACGACCGTTACGTGCGTGGCAACACCGTGCTGGCCGAGCATGCCGACGGCGGTGTGCTGCGCATCGACGAGGCCACCGGGCGCGGTGTCGCGGTGTCAACCGACGCGTCGGGCCGCTACACGCTGCTGGACCCCTATGTCGGCGCGCAGCTTGCACTGGCCGAGGCCTACCGCAACGTCGCCGTCACCGGCGCCACCCCGGTGGCAGTGACCAACTGCCTGAACTTCGGGTCGCCGGAGGACCCCGGCGTGATGTGGCAGTTCTCCGAGGCGGTCCGCGGTCTCGCCGACGGGTGTGCGGCCCTGGGCATTCCGGTGACCGGCGGCAACGTCAGCTTCTACAACCAGACCGGCACCACGGCGATCATGCCCACCCCGGTCGTCGGTGTCCTGGGTGTGATCGACGACGTGACCCGCCGCATCCCGACCGCGATGGGCACCGATCCGGGCGAGACGCTGTTTCTGCTCGGTGACACCCGCGACGAATTCGACGGTTCGATCTGGGCCCAGGTCACCGCCGACCACCTGGGCGGGCGGCCACCCTCGGTCGACCTGGCCCGCGAGCGTCTGCTGGCCGACGTGCTCAGCGCGGCCTCGCGCGACGGGCTGGTGTCAGCGGCCCATGACCTGTCCGAGGGCGGGCTGGCGCAGGCCGTGGTGGAATCGGCCATGGCCGGCGAAACCGGTTGCCGCATCGTGCTTCCCGAGGGTGCCGACGCATTCGTCATGCTGTTCTCCGAATCATCGGGCCGGGTGCTGGTGGCGGTGCCGCGCACCCAGGAGAGCCGCTTCACGTCGATGTCTGAGGCGCGTGGACTTCCCGCCACCCGAATCGGGGTGGTGGACCAGGGCTCGGATTCGGTCGAGGTACAAGGGTTGTTCAGCGTGACAATGGCCGAGTTGCGCAGCACGTCTGAAGGAGTGCTGGCCGCCCTTCTGCGATGAGTGCCGTATCGGGCGGACGCCATCCTTTGTGGGTGTGGGCGTGGAGCCTGCTTCGGCTGAAGTTCGTCGGGGTGGTGTTCGGCGCGCTGTTTTTCTGCATGTCGCTGACGCCCTCCCTGGTGCCGCGCGGGTGGTTGTTCCAGGGCCTGGTTGGCGGTGTGAACGCTGCTTTCGGCTACGGCCTGGGGGCGTTGATAGGCAAGGCGGTGAACCGCGTCGTGTTGCGCGGTGCTCGGTGGTGGCCGCCGTCGCCGCGGACCCTGTGGTGGATGAAGGCGGCGGTCGTCGTGCTGGCGCCGACGGCCTGTGTTGTGATGCTGATCCCGGCGGCGTCCTGGCAGCGACAACTGTCGGCGCTGGTGGGTAACGAGGGGCCGACGAATCCGGGTTATCTCCGCACGCTGGCCGTCGCGGCCGCGGTCAGCGCGTTGCTGGTGGCAGCGTTCCGGATACTGATCGACGTCGTCAAATTATTGGCGCGCAAGCTGATTCGGCGCTGGCACCTGCATGACGAGGTGGCGCTGTTCATCGGCACGGCGATCGTGGTGGCGTTGCTGGTCACCCTGTTCGACGGTGTGCTCGTCCGCGGCTTCTTTGCCGGTGCCAACGCGGTATTCCAGCCGCAGGACAGCGCAACCCCAACGGGCGTGTCGCAACCGCAGCTACCGGAGAAGTCCGGCAGCCCACCATCGTCGGCGCCGTGGAGCACGCTGGGATCCCAGGGGCGCACCTTCGTCGGCGGCGGGCTGCATGCCGCCGAGTTGAGCAGGATCAACGGCAGGCCGGCCAAGGAGCCGATCCGGGTGTATGCCGGGCTGCACACCGCCCCCGACGAGCAGGGCCGGCTGGACGTACTCGTCAGTGAGCTCGAGCGCACCGGCGCCTTCACTCGCCAGGTCTTGGTCATCGCGCCGACCACCGGAACCGGCTGGATCGATCCGGTGGCGGCGGGTTCGGTGGAGACGATGTACAACGGCGACACCGCGGTCGTCGGTCTGCAGTACTCCTATCTGCCGAGCTGGATTTCGTTCCTGGCGGACCGGCAGAAGTCGCTGGACTCCGGCCGGATGCTGATCAACGCCGTCCGCGACCGCTGGGCCCAACTGCCCGCCCGGCACCGGCCGAAGTTGATGCTCTACGGCGAGAGTCTGGGATCGCTGGCTGGGCAGGCGGCGTTCGGCTGGCTGCCCGACATCCAGCGGATGGGTTTCGACGCTGTGCTGTGGGTAGGGCCGCCACAGGAGAGCACGCTGTGGCGGGCACTGATCACGCGCCGCGATCCCGGCACCACTGAAGTGGAGCCGCGATACGACAACGGGCGCACCGTGCGGTTCTCCGAAGCCAACGATCCCGCTGACGTCGCCCGAGTCGCTAGCCCACCCTGGACCGGCACGCGCGTGCTGTTTTTGCAGCACCCGTCCGACCCGGTGGTGTGGTGGTCGCCCGACCTGTTGTTCAGCCGCCCCGACTGGCTCAGAGAGCCTCGCGGACGCGATCGCAGCCCGGCGATGCAATGGAACCCGGTTGTGACGTTCTGGCAGGTCAGCGCCGACTTGACGAACGCCGAAGGGGTTCCGGGCGGGCACGGACACAACTACAGCAACGACATCCTGGACGGCTGGGCGGCGGTGGCCCCGCCGGACGGCTGGACCCCGGCCGACACTGAGCGCGTGCGCTCCGCGCTCCGGGCGGAGCAATGACACCCCGTCAGAACGCCGACCCGGTCGAGACCCGTAACGCCGTCCGCGCCGTCGAAGACTGGCTACGCGACGACAGTCGCGCGGCGCCGAGTCGGGCCGACCTCGCCGCGGCGGTCCGGCTTACCGCACGCACCTTGGCTGCCGAGGCGCCGGGCGCCAGCGTCGAGGTTCGGATTCCGCCGTTCGTCGCGGTGCAATGCATTGCGGGGCCACGACATACCCGCGGCACGCCGCCCAACGTCGCCGAGGCCGATCCCCGGACGTGGCTGCTGCTGGTGACCGGCCTGCTGGACATTTCCGATGCGACGAGCACCGGTGCCATGCGCCTCTCCGGGTCGCGTGCTTCGGAGATCGCGGCCTGGCTTCCGGTCGTGCGATTAGGCGATCCCGATCACAGCTGACCGTGGCGGCTGTGGCCAATGCGACATCTGACCGCTTCTGGGGCTGTTGAGCTGCGGAAATCATGCGCGACATGCCGCAACACGCCCGAGCAATTCGTTGCCACGCCCAACGTTTCCGTAGACTTCACCACGTCACCATCCGTTCCCTGGGGAGCCGCCACACTGTGACCATCCAGCAGTCAATACCCGACGAGAACCCGCCCGGCGAAGAATGCGGCGTGTTCGGGGTCTGGGCCCCCGGCGAAGAAGTCGCCAAGATGACGTACTACGGGCTCTACGCGCTGCAACACCGCGGTCAGGAAGCGGCCGGCATCGCCGTCGCGGACGGCTCGCAGGTGCTGGTATTCAAGGACCTCGGCCTGGTCAGTCAGGTATTCGACGAGCAGACGCTGGCCGCGATGGAAGGTCACGTCGCAGTCGGGCACTGCCGGTACTCCACCAGCGGTCAGCCGACGTGGGAGAACGCCCAGCCGGTTTTCCGTAACACCGCGGCCGGGACCGGAGTCGCGTTGGGACACAACGGCAATCTGGTCAACAGCGCCGAGCTCGTCTCCCGCGCCCGTGCGGCCGGACTGATCAACCCCAGGGCGCCGGGCGCGGCCAACACCGACTCCGACGTGCTGGGCGCGCTACTGGCGCACGGCGCGGCCGACTCCAGCTTGGAACAGGCCGCCATGGAACTGCTGCCCACCGTGCGCGGCGCCTTCTGCCTGACGTTCATGGACGAGAACACTCTCTATGCCGCACGCGACCCACATGGGGTGCGGCCGCTGTGCCTGGGACGGCTGGACCGCGGCTGGGTGGTGGCTTCGGAAACCGCCGCGCTCGACATCGTCGGCGCATCGTTCGTCCGCGAGATCGAACCCGGCGAGTTGCTGGCGATCGACGCCGACGGCGTACGGTCGAGCCGGTTCGCCAACCCTGAACCCAAGGGCTGCATCTTCGAGTACGTCTATCTCGCGCGTCCGGACAGCACGATTTCCGGCCGGTCGGTACACGGCGCCCGACTCGAGATCGGCCGTCGACTGGCCCGCGAAAGCCCGATCGACGCCGACCTGGTGATCGGTGTGCCGGAATCCGGCACCCCCGCCGCCGTGGGCTACGCGCAGGAGTCGGGCATTCCCTACGGCCAGGGGCTGATGAAGAACGCCTACGTCGGGCGCACATTCATCCAGCCGTCGCAGACCATCCGTCAACTCGGAATCCGGCTGAAGTTAAATCCGCTCAAGGAAGTCATCCGCGGCAAGCGGCTGATCGTGGTCGACGACTCGATCGTGCGCGGAAACACCCAGCGGGCACTGGTCAGGATGCTGCGTGAAGCGGGCGCCGTCGAAGTGCATGTCCGGATTGCGTCGCCACCGGTGAAGTGGCCGTGTTTTTACGGCATCGACTTCCCGTCGCCGGCGGAGCTGATCGCCAACGCCGTCGAAGACGAAGACGAGATGCTCGAAGCGGTGCGGCACGCCATCAACGCCGACACGCTGGGCTACATCTCGTTGCGGAGTTTGATCGCCGCAACCGAGCAACCCACGTCGCGGCTCTGCTCGGCCTGCTTCGACGGCCGGTACCCGATCGAATTGCCCAGCGAGACAGCGCTTGGCAAGAACGTCATCGAGCAGATGCTCGCCAACGCCGCACGAGGAGCTGCGCCGTCGGACATCAGCCACGACTTGTCTCCGGAGGCCGAACAGGCCGCCGTGCTACGGCATCCGTAACACGACGAGCGAGTGGCAGATACAAGCGCCGGGCGTCGCCCGGTAGCCTTTAGCGCGATGACCGACCGCGGAAAAGACCCGGCTGCCCCGGGCGCTACCTATGCATCGGCCGGAGTCGATATCGAAGCCGGGGACCGCGCCGTCGAATTGTTCAAGCCGCTGGCCTCCAAAGCCACCAGGCCTGAGGTGATCGGCAAGCTCGGCGGCTTCGCCGGGCTGTTCGCATTGCGCGGCGACTACCGCGAGCCGCTGCTGGCCGCATCCAGCGACGGGGTGGGCACCAAGCTGGCCGTCGCGCAGGCGATGGACAAGCACGACACCGTCGGACTGGACCTGGTGGCGATGGTCGTCGACGATCTGGTGGTCTGCGGCGCCGAGCCGTTGTTCCTGCTGGACTACATCGCGCTCGGCCGCATCGTGCCCGAACGCCTCAACGCGATCGTCGGCGGTATCGCCGAAGGATGCGTGCGAGCCGGCTGCGCGCTGCTCGGCGGCGAAACCGCTGAGCATCCCGGCCTGATCGAGCCGGACCACTACGACATCTCCGCCACCGGCGTCGGCGTCGTCGAGGCTGAGGACGTGCTCGGTCCCGAGCGGGTCAAGCCCGGGGATGTGCTGATCGCGATGGGATCATCGGGTCTGCACTCCAACGGATACTCGCTGGCCCGCAAGGTCCTGCTCGAGATCGATCGGGGAAACCTGGAGGGTTACGTCGAAGAGTTCGGCCGCACGCTGGGCGAAGAGATGCTCGAGCCGACCATCATCTACGCCAAAGACTGTCTTGCGCTGGCCGCCGAAACCCAGGTCCGGACGTTCTGCCATGTCACTGGCGGCGGGCTGGGTGGCAATCTCGAGCGCGTGGTGCCCAACGGCCTGCTCGCCGAAGTGGATCGCGGCACGTGGACGCCGGCGCCGGTATTCGCGATGATCGCCCAGCGCGGCCGGGTCTCACGCGCCGAGATGGAGAAGACCTTCAACATGGGTGTCGGCATGATCGCCGTCGTGGCGCCGGAAGACACCGATCGCGCGCTCGCGATCCTGACCGCGCGGCATTTGCACTGCTGGGTTTTGGGCACGATCAACAAGGGCGGAAAAGACGGACCGCGAGCCAAACTTGTCGGGCAGCACCCGAGGTTCTAAATTTCGGCTCGCCGTCGAGGCCAGCCACGGAAAAACCTCAGCGGTGCTCGTCAAGCCAAGGGTCGTCGCCCTCCGATTGCTCAGCGTCTTGATCGCCCGACCCGGACAGCTCCTGCCGTAGCCGATCGAAATCGGTCTGCGGTGAGCTGTACTTAAGGTCTCGAGCGACCTTGGTCTGCTTCGCCTTAGCCCGGCCACGGCCCATGGGGGAACCCCCTCACGCAATAACGGAGCGGCCCAACATGTAGGCGGCTCCGATCTTTTGTCTTTATTGTCCTGTCGAGAGTCTACCGTGCCCGGTGGCTGCGTGCTGTTGCGCCCCGCACCCTTGAGCGAGCGTCATCGGGCGGTTCCCCGCAACCGCTCCACGGCCACCCGACCGGCGCCCGGCCCGTCCGCGGCCGGCAGCGACTCGGCGTCGATCATTGCCGCTACGCCGGCGTCACCGCCGGTGCTCAGCGGGGTGTCCGCGGGTATGGCGCGCTTGAGCAGCCCCAGGGCGATCGGTCCCAGATCGACGTGGTCGACGACGGTTCCCAGCCGGCCCACTGAGCGGCCGCCGGCCAGCACCGGATCGCCGGTGCTGGGCCGGTCCACCGACCCGTCCAGGTGCAGCAACACCAGCATTCGCGGCGGTTTGCCCAGGTTGTGGACTCGGGCGACGGTTTCTTGCCCGCGGTAGCAGCCCTTGTCGAGATGGACGGCGCCGCCGATCCAGCCCACCTCGTGCGGAATGGTTCGCTCGTCGGTGTCGACGCCGAGCCGTGGGCGGACCGCCGCGACTCGGTGGGCTTCGTAAGCCCACACCCCGGCCGGGCGCACCCCGGCGCCGGTCAACCGGCGCTGCAGATCCGCGGACCGAGCGCGCTCGACCACAACATCAAGCTCGACCTGGCCTGGGTTGGCCTCGGTGATACGGCGGACGAAACCGCCGTCGATCGGCGCCGCGGTCAACTCGGCGGGCAACGCCTCTACGCCGAGCGCGTCGAGCACCGCCCTGTCACCGAGCTGCGGACCCAGCAGCGAGAGCACCGCCAGATCAGCCGCGGCCGCAGTCACCTGCGACCAGAACACCATCTTCTTCAGGTAGTCCAAAAGCGGTTGACTGCGCCAGGGCTCGGTGTCGAGATAGGTGATGCCGCCGAGCTCGGTCTGGATCCAGTGGTCTTCAACGCGGCCCTGGCCATCGAGGCTGAGGTTCTGGGTGCTGGCACCGTCGGGAAGTTCGCTCACGTGCTGGGTGGAGATGCTGTGCAGCCAGGTCTGCCGTTCCGGGCCGGTCAGCGTCAGCACACCGCGATGCGACC
>JAVHWH010000356.1:0-6868 GCA_032159915.1 Mycobacterium sp. | reverse complement strand
CCCGGCGGTACAACTCGCGATACCGGCCGACCAGATGCGGGTATGTCTGCGACAGCCACGACATGAACCAGCCACGGGTCGATCCGCGCAAATGCAGTCCGAACACCGTGACACCGTTGGCCCCGGCAGCCGCGATCTCACGCAGCAGATCGTCCAGGTGCTCGACCGAATCGGTGAGATACGGCAGCACCGGCGCCACCATGACATGGCACTCCAAGCCGGCTTCGCGGATGGCGGCGATAAGGGCGAGCCGCGCCTTCGGGCCCGGCGTGCCGGGCTCCACCTGCTCGTGCAGCTCAGCGTCGCCAACGGCAAGGGAGATCGAGACACCGACCGGTACCTGCTTCGCAGCCTCGGCGATCAGCGGCAGATCGCGGCGCAGCAGGGTCCCTTTGGTCAGAATCGACAGCGGAGTGCCCGACTCCGCGAGCGCGCCGATGATGCCGGGCATCAGCACGTAGCGGCCCTCAGCGCGTTGATACGGATCGGTGTTGGTGCCCAGGGCGACGGTCTCGCGACACCAGGAGCGTCGGCTCACCTCACGCCGCAGGACGTCGACGACGTTGGTCTTGACGATCACCTGGGTGTCGAAGTCGGTGCCGCAGTTGAAATCCAGATACTCGTGCGTCGGTCGGGCAAAGCAATACCGGCAGGCGTGCGAGCAACCGCGGTAGCCGTTGACGGTGTATTGAAAAGGCAGCGCGGCCGCGTGCGGAACCTTGTTCAACGCCGACTTGCACAGCACCTCGTGAAAGGTGATCCCATCGAACTGCGGCGTGCGCACACTGCGGACGAAAGCCATGCGTTCCAGCCCGGGCAGCGCTCCGTCGTCTACCCGGACGCCTTGGTCGTCCCACCGCATACCGTATTCGAACGCACGTTCGATAGATTGTCAAGCGGCTGAATAATCCGCGGATTTCGGCGACGCCGGTGGCTCAGGCCAATAAGCCTGCGGCGAGCGGGTTGTCATTTAAGGTGGATCATCGTGACGTCTGATACTGACGGCCCAAAAGACAATAAAAATCTTAAGTGGGCCATGGGTGGGGTGGCCGCGGTTGCCGTACTGGCAACAATCGTCGCGGCCGTATTGCTGTTCGGCGACGGGGGTTCCGGGGGGCCGAAAGATGGGTCCGACAACGGGCCGAACCAAGAAACCGCGGCGGTAGCCAGCGCGAGAGACACGGGACCGGTGGCGGTGATCACCGACGACCCGAGCTGTACGGCGTGGGCATCGATCAACAACGAACTGGCGAACAGCGGCCAGGGACTCTGGAACGACCGGGACCGGTCCGTGCCCGCATCGGCGTGGACACCGAAGCAGCGTGCGCAGTTCATGGCTGCGGGACAGTCGATGCGCAGCGCGGCGGCGCAAACGGTCGGCCTGGTCAAGCTGACACCACACCGCGTCATGCGCGAGCTGTATCAGCAATTCATCGCATACGCGCGGGCATACTCCGAGCGGATCCCCAAATACACCCCGGCAGACAACAACTTGGCCGGCGCAGCGAATAGTGCCTCGTCGGCGCTGGGATCGATATGCGCGTCGATCAGCGATGGTCCGGCCGCCGCGCGGGGCCCGCTGGTTACGCCGTCGGCGCCGCCCTCCGAGATCGCCCCGGTGGGCAACCTGGCGAGTCCGCAGCCGTTTCTGACGTCGGACAACAATGTCTGCCCGCAATGGAAGGCTGCGTTGGATCAGTTCGGCCAACAGACCGCCCAGTGGCAGCAGCTGGATCCCAATGTGCCGTCGATTTACTGGAACAAAGAGCAGAAGGCGATCAACTACGCGGTTGGACCGGTGATGAACTCGTTCGCCGGCAAGCTGGAACAGCTTGGCCGCCAAAGTGATAACGCCATCTGGCAGGACATCGCCAACCTCTCGGCCCAGTACCGTCGGGCGTTCGTCACCGCATTGCCGACCTACACCCCGACGGACAACCATCTGGCCAACGCGGCCAACTTCGCGTCGACCACCATCCTCGGTGGTTGCGCGGCCGTTGCGGAGTAGGCACCGGGCGGGCGCCTACTCACAGCCGGCTCCCTAGAACAGCGTGAAGAGATCGGCCACCCAGCCACTGGCGTTGGGCGCCAGGTCGGCGGTCAGCAGCGACGTGATGTCCGCAATGGCATTGGGGTCAAACGCTGTCACAAAGTCGCCGAGCGCGGAATCCGGGCTCAGCAGCGCGCTGAGGTCTCCGACCAACGCGTGCAGATCCGCGCCGGCCGCGGTTGCTCCGGCCGCATCGGCCGCCGGCGCTTCAAACGCCCTCAACGGCGAGATGTCGCGTGCGATCGTGTGCATCGCCTCGCGAATGGTCGCCACAGTCCCCTCGTTGCTCAACAAGCCTTGAGCGGAAACGTTTCGCAGAGCCTCCGGCACGGCATCGACCAGGTAGGGGCTACCGCCACCGTCGCCGAGGTTGTAGCCGTTGAGGAAAGCATCCAGGATCGTCGAGGGTGCGTTCATCAGGTCGCTGAAGGCCAGCGTCGAGTCGCCACCCTGGATGGCGGTGACGATGTCCTGGCTGACTCCGGCGAAGGCAAGCTCGGCGGCATGCGGTGCCAACAGTTGCGCCTGGACCAGTTCAGTGACCCACTGCGGTATTGACAACGGCAAAAGGTCGCCGGCAGCGTCTGCACGAGTGATGTCGGGTCCGGCGAGCAGATTGCTGAGGTGGTTCGAGATGGATTGTGCCACTTCAAAGAAACCGTTGTTCAGGGGTCTAATGACTTCCAGCGGTGTCTGGGTGAGGAACTGGGTGATGCTGGTCTCGGCGTCGAACACGTCACCGGAGGTCAGATCGCTCATGGCCCTTGACAGGACGTCCGGCAAGTTTTGCAGGGCGGTCACCAGGTTGGTGCCGGCCGTCTCGGCCGCTGTGGCGAGCTCGTTCGAGTAGATCAGCTGGTTTTCCATCACCGCCTGCAGAATCGGCTCGCCGTTCAACCCGAACGGAGATTGCAGCGATTCCAGGTTGGAGAACGCGTTGAGAAATACGTCGGCCCAGGTGCTCACCGGGAATTCCTGCTGCGCCGCAGCCGCGCTCACCACATCTGCGGCAAGATCCTCGGTCGAGACGAGTTGTACGGCGCGGGTCTGGATTTCCAGGGCAGACGGCCCAAGCGGCGCGGCGGCGATGAGGCCGGCGCCCGCCACGACAACACCGGCAGTCACATACGGACGAAGCGATAGTTCCATGGCCATCTCCCTCTGACGGCGACCGGCCCTCGGCCGCATTGCTGTACGCCTGTCGAATACTAGCTGAGAGTAATCTGAGAAAGATGCGAAATGCCGGTATTTTCTTCCGAAAGTCCGGAATTTATTTCCGGATCGTGTGTGCGCTTCCCGACGCGGACACACTCAACAGCAGAAGCAGGGACCGTACGGCAGCGGGCGCGTGATGCGACAAACCGGTCGTGGGCAACGACGTTTCAGGCCCGGAGCACCTGTGTGTGGCCGCAGGAACACTCACGGCGGCAACACTTTTGGCCGCCGCCAGAGAAATTCAGTGCTAGAAAGCAGAACACACCGGGCATACCGATGCCCGGTGTGTTCTGACGAGGAAAAGCGTCAGGCCCAGCTGGAGCCGACGGCGGAGTCGGTGCTGTTCATGTTGTTGCCGGCGGTCTGCACCTTCTGGCCGTGGCTGTTGGCCTGCTCGTAGATGACCTTGAAGTTGCGACCCAACTGGGAAATGAACTCCTGGCAAGCCACCGAACCCGAACCGCCCCAGAAGTCACCGGCAGCCAGCACATCGCGAACGATGGACTGGTGCTCGGCCTCCAAAGAAGCGGCCTGTGCGCGGATCAGCGCGCCGTGGGCATCGACATCACCGAACTGGTAACTGATCGACATGAGGATTCTCCTAAAAGTGTGTCGGTGATGGCTAGCTGGACAGGATCTGCTGAGAGGCCTGCTCTTGTGATTCGTAGTTGTTGGCGTCGCGGATCAGTCCGTCGCGCACCCCGTGCAGCATGTTGACGATATTGCGGAACGCGGTGTTCATCTGACCCATGGTGTCGTGCGAGGTCAGCTGCGCCGTACCACTCCAGCCGGCACCGGCGATGTTCTGGCTCGACGCCCACATCTTGCGGGCCTCGTCCTCAACGGTCTGGGCGTGGACGTCGAAACGTCCTGCCATGGCCCGCATTTCATGCGGGTCGGTCATAAAGCGTGTAGGCATATCCCTCTCCTTATCTATCAGTCATGTCTTGGGTTATTGCGTCCTGCAGCAAAGGCATCCCCCACTTCTCATCCGCCGGCCGGCGTGCGAGTCTCAACTTTCACGGACGCCGTCTTGGCGGCCTGCGTGCCCATGCCGCGTCCATTCATCGCGCCCATGAGGGCTTGGGTGTACGGACTGGTGGGCAAATTCGCAGATGTCATGGGAGGAGACGCGATGCTGTTGGCAGGCAATACCGGCGCGGCGCGAACCATTTCCGGTGCGGACTGCGCCCAGCCGTTCGGTACCGACAAGCCGCCGAGCTTCCCGGCGCCGGCAAGTTGCGCGGTGATTTGCGATCCGAATCCGCGCATTTGGCCGGAGATGCTGCCCAGCAGAGCTTTCAGTTTGCCGTCGACCAGCGACTGGACGTCGGCGAGCATGGCCTGCTGGCCCGCCTGCAGCGCCTGGCTGGCACTCATCGAGTTGCCCAGGCTGATCAGCATCTTGGCGGGCATGCTGGCGAGCATGACCGCGTAGTAGCTGGCCTGGATGGGAAGCAGTGTTCCGGCAGTCGAGGTAACCGCACCTGTTGTCGTCGCCGTACTGGCGGCCGTCGTACCTGCTGCTTGCGCGCTGGCCGGCGCCGCCACCGCTGATGCGCTGGAGAGTCCGTTGCTGGATGTGCCGCTCGAGTTGCTGGTCAGCGACGGGGCCAAATTCTGCAGGGCGGTCATCAGGTTGGTGCCGGAGTTCGTCGCCGTGTTCGTCGCCGTCTGGGTGGCAGCAGCCGCATCCGCCGAAGTGCCTCCATCGCTGGTCGCGGGCGCCGGGGTCTGCTGAGGCAACACGACGGCCTGCTGAGAAACCGTCGCGTAGGTGTCCATCGTCAGGCCGTCCTGAAACCACATCTCCATGTAGTGCGCCTCGGTGGCCATGATCGCCGGGGTGTTCTGCCCGAGGAAGTTGGTGGCGACCAGCGCCGCCAGCAGCGCCCGGTTGGCCGCGATCACCGCCGGCGGAACCGTCGACGCGAAAGCGCCCTCGTATGCTGCGGCGGCAAACTGCGCCTGAGCTGAGGTTTGTGCGGCTTGGCCCGCGGTGGTCGCCAGCCAGTCGACGTAGGGAGTCGTCGCCGCGGCCATCCGCATAGACGAAGGGCCTAGCCACGTCGACCCGGTCAGCTCCGCCAGCACCGTCTGATATGCGGCGGCGGTTGATTCGAGATCGGCAGCCAGCTCGCTCCACGCCGACGCGGCGGCCATCAACGGACCCGACCCCGCGCCGCTGTACATCAAGCTGGAGTTGATCTCCGGCGGAAAAATCATGAAACTCATCGACCCAGGCCCCCCTTAGTCGGCAGCTGCTGCATTCTCCGCCTCGGTCAGCGCGTACGCGCCGGCCCCAGAGCGCAACGCAGCTACTACTTGTTCGTGCACCATCGCTGCCTGGGCAGCAATCTGTTGATAGGCGGCGCCTTGCTTACCGAACTGCGCCGCGGTCGTCGCCGAAACAATATCTGAAGCGGCCGGTGCCAGGCCGGTAGTTGGCGTAGCCGCCGCGGCGTTTCGAGCTCCCATCGCGTCGCCGAGACCCGCGAGATTGCCCGCAGCGCCGGACAGATCCTCCGGCTGTGTAGTTACAAACGACACCGACCCCTCCTCAAGACACGCGTCAGACCCCGTGTTGCCGTCCGAATAGTTAATGCAATTAACTGATCGGAGAGAGGCACATCTTTGAGGTCTGACAGTTGCGCAAGCTTAAATCACAGAAGTGCATCCAGTGCTGAGAAAAACCCAAGAGACATTGCACCGATGGCAATTTTTTTCGCCGCCCATACAGCAAGTTCCCAGGGAAGCAGGGCGAACGTGAAAACCGTTCGAACCTGAGGTGACTGTTGCACATGAGTCAGTAACGTGCCCGCGCGAAAATCCTCGGTGCCCGAGGCAACGCCACCGTCGGCGTGGACTAGCGATCCGGAAGCCGGCCGGGAAAGGGAGCAGCGTTCATCAAGCTACCGCTCGGCGACCTCCAGCACGCCGTAAAGCGTTGCGGTCGCGGTATTCCGGGATCCAGCTGGCGCAGAGCTGCGGACATGAGCATTCTCGGAAGGCCAGGCACTGCCGCAGTTGGATCCGCCGCATCGGATGCGCGTTACGCACCGGCTCAGGCGACGGCGCGATCGCCGAATGACACCCGAGCACCAGCTTGCGGGATCACCCGGTAAAGGCGCGTCGACCATTGTCCGGCTGCCGTCGATTTGAACGGATCTCATCATTAATGCTCGGCGGGCCGACATCACGATCGAAATCTCGGGAAGATCACCAAAGCTGAGGAAAGGCTGAAAAACGGCGACTTACGCATCGTTTTTGGCGTCGTCGCGGAGTCCTGCCGGGGTTGGGCGGCCCCGGGCGCCGCGGCCCGGGCTAGTTTCTGCGACTACGGTTCACCGGCCGGCAGGTCTTACCACGGTATGAAAGAAGCATGGCCGATGAGTCGCAGCCAGCAACCGACGCCACCCCGGCGCCGGGCATCAGTCGCCGAACGCTGCTGACGACCGGCGCGGCGACGACCCTGCTCGGCGCGGGTTTGGGCGCCGGCGCCGTAGCACTCGTCGGATCACCCGCCCGCGGCCCCAGCCTGTGGACCCGGCCCGACCGCGGCGGCGCCCAACCGGTGGGCGGGCTGCATCTGCAATTCGGCCA
>JAVHWH010000323.1:0-24061 GCA_032159915.1 Mycobacterium sp. | reverse complement strand
GCAAAAGTGGGTATTCCGCGCGACGCAACGCCGCCCGAAATGGCGTTGGCAGGGATAACGATTGGTTTAGTGTGAGGCCTGCCACACGCACGTCACCGGCGGCACTGCCGCGGACGGCCGCCGCGTGTGCTCAACGACCTCATCGACGAGGAGCGCCAAGGGCATGACGGTAGCCATTGATGTCAGAACGCGATACTCGCAGGCCCGCACCGAAGTGCTGCAGCGTGCCGCGATGCCGATCGAGGCGTATCGCACCGGCGCACTGCTGCTGCGTGGCTCGCCGGTGGTCGCCCGCTTTCTGGCAGGGTGGCTGTCGGCCGAGTTCCCGCCGCATGTCGTCACCGGTCAGGCCCTGTCCGGCGTGGCACCGCTGTCGCTGGGCAAGGTAGCGACAAACTGGGCCGCGCAGCGGGCGGACCAGGTATTGACCTCGGCCCTGGCGGACGCGTTCGGCCCCGACTACCACGACGAGGCCCTGCAGCCAATCGAGCGGGCAGCATGCGTTGGGCGCGTGGGCCTGCTGCAAGCGGCTGGACACCGCCGCCGCTATGCAGGACAGACGTCGGACATCGTCTACGGACCTGATGCCCGCGACAACATGTTGGACATCTGGCGCCACCGCGACGTCAAAGCCGGCGGCCGTGCGCCGGTGGTCCTGCAGATCCCAGGCGGCGCGTGGACAGTCAACGGTCGACGGCCACAGGCGTACCCGCTGATGAGCCGGCTGGTCGAGCAGGGCTGGATCTGCGTGTCCATCGACTACCGCAAGAGCCCCCGCAACGCGTGGCCCGCGCACATCATCGACGTCAAGCGCGCATTGGCCTGGGTCCGGCAGAATATCGCCGACTACGGCGGCGATCCCGACTTCATTTCTGTCACGGGCGGTTCCGCGGGTGGGCACCTGGCCTCGCTGGTGGCGCTCACCGCCAACGACGAGCGGCTGCAGCCGGGCTTCGAAGACGTCGACACCACGGTCCAGGCGGCGGTGCCGTACTACGGCGTCTACGACCTGACCGACGACAAGAAAATGCACGAAATGATGATGCAGTTCCTGGAGCTCTTCGTCATGAAAGAGCGGTACGCCGACCGGCCCGAGCTGTTCGAAATGGCTTCACCGATTTCGCATGTACACCGTGACGCGCCACCGTTCTTCGTGTTGCACGGCGAAAACGACTCGGTCATTCCGAGCGTGCAGGCGCGGGCATTTTCCGGCGCGCTGCGCGACGCCGGAGCCTCTAACGTCTGCTATGCGGAGCTTCCCAACGCGCACCACGCTTTTGACCTGTTCTCGACAGTCCGGTCCAGGTATGCCGCTAACGCCGTGGCCGACTTCCTGGGCGTCGTCTACGGACGTTATGCGCGCTCCGGGTCGGCGGTTCCCTGCGAGCGCGTCAACCCGGCCAGCTGAGTTCGGCGAGGCAACACCGCACGTTCGAGCCTAATTCAGCTATGCGCCAACGAGATTCATTGACGGCCGAAGGCCGGGTAATTCTGCGCTCAGATCCGCACATTTGGCTACCGTCGCCGTGCAGACCGGACTACGTTGGATGTGCGCACGTCATGCCGGCAAACCGTCAGCTGACGTCGCGGAGACGTGACCGTTGGACGGTTCCAAAGCGGGAGGCTTGAGTGGCGAAAGCGGTGTTGGCGCGCCGATCGGCGGGCGCGGCGACCAGACGGGGGATCAGCGGTGGCTGAGCAGCTCGATGCGGCCGGGTTGCCCACTGCGCTGGGACCCGTCGATTACCTCTTGCATCGCGGGGAGGCCAATCCCCGTACCCGCTCCGGGATCATGGCTCTGGAAATTCTGGACCGCACACCGGATTGGGAGCAATTCCGTACCCGGTTCGAGAATGCGTCGCGAAAGGCGCTGAGGCTCCGGCAAAAGGTGGTCGTGCCGACGTTGCCGACCGCTTCGCCGCGCTGGGTGGTCGATCCTGACTTCAACCTGGATTTCCACGTCCGCAGGATGCGTGTCCCCGAGCCGGGTTCGCTGCGACAGCTACTCGATATCGCCGAGCTGATGGTTCAATCACCACTGGACATCGCCCGGCCGTTGTGGACGGTGACCCTGATCGAGGGTCTTCCCGACGGAAAGGCCGCGACACTGCTGCATCTGTCTCATGCCGTCACCGACGGGGTGGGCAGCGTCGAGATGTTCGCCCACATCTACGACCTCGAGCGGGACCCCCCGGCGCAACCAACTCCGGCGCAGCCCATTCCGCAGGATCTGTCGCCCAACGACTTGATGCGTGAGGGACTCAACCAGCTGCCCGTCAACGTGGCCAAAGGCGCGGGCGGCGCGCTGTGGGGCGCGGCGTCCATGGTTGGGCGTGCGGTGTCTCGTCCGAGCGCCGCGCTGTCCGGTGCGCTGAGTTACGCCCGCTCGGGAGCGCGGGTGGTGAGTCGGGCCGCTGAGCCTTCTCCGCTGCTTCGCCGGCGCAGTCTGGCCACCCGCAGCGAGGCCATCGACATCCCGCTGTCCGATCTGCACCGAGCAGCGAAAGCCGGTGGCGGCTCGATCAACGACGCCTACCTTGCCGCTCTGTGCGGTGCATTGGGCCGCTACCACGAAGCGCTCGGTGTGCCGATTTCGACACTGCCGATGGCGGTGCCAGTCAGCCTGCGGGCCGAGTCCGACGCCGCCGGGGGCAATCGCTTTACCGGTGTCAACTTGGCGGCCCCGATCGGCACGACGGATCCGGTCGCTCGCATGCAGAAGATTCGCTTGCAGATGACGCAGCGTCGCGACGAGCCCGCGATGGACATCATCGGCTCGATTGCGCCGCTGCTCAGCATACTGCCGGGGCCGCTGCTGGAATCGATGACCGGTTCCGTGGTCGCCTCGGACGTACAGGCCAGCAACGTGCCGGTCTATCCCGGAGACACCTTCCTGGTTGGCTCAAAAGTGTTGCGGCAGTACGGCATCGGCCCGCTTCCCGGTGTGGCGATGATGGTTGTGCTGATTTCCCGTGGTGGTTACTGCACCATCACCGCCCGCTACGACCGCGCCGCGATCCGCGAAGAGAAGCTGTTCGCCACCTGTCTGCTGAACGGTTTCAACGAAATCCTCGCGCTGGCAGGTGATCCCGCTCCCCGGGCGGAACCGGCATCCTTCGATGCCGAACCGCCCGACACGTCGAAGCGATCGGTGATGGGGTCATGAGCTCAGCAGAGCCGAAACAGCCACCGCGAGATCTCCGGCTGCCGGGTTCGGTCGCCGAGATCATGGCCAGCCCACCGGGACCCGAGATTGGTGCCTTCTTCGACCTGGACGGCACGCTGGTGGCCGGCTTCACCGCCGTCATCCTGACCCAGGAACGCCTGCGGCGCCGCGACATCGGAGTCGGTGAGCTGGTCAGCATGGTCACCGCCGGCTTGAACCATCAACTCGGGCGTATCGAGTTCGAAGAGCTGATCAGCAAGGCCTCGGGGGCATTACGCGGGCGGATGCTGAGCGACCTCGAGGAGATCGGCGAGCGGCTGTTCGTCCAGCGAATCGAGTCGCGGATATACCCGGAGATGCGCGAGTTGGTTCGCGCCCACTTGGCCCGCGGGCACACCGTGGTGCTCAGTTCGTCGGCGCTGACCATCCAGGTCGGCCCGGTGGCGCGCTTCCTCGGCATTGCCAACACGCTCACCAACAAGTTCGAGACCGACGATGACGGCGTCCTCACCGGCCGCGTGGTCAACCCGATTCTGTGGGGTCCGGGCAAGGCCGCCGCCGTGCAGAAGTTCGCCGACGAGAACGGGATTGACCTCAAAGACAGCTACTTCTACGCCGACGGCGACGAAGACGTTGCGCTGATGTACCTCGTCGGCAATCCGCGGCCGACCAATCCCGAAGGCAAGATGGCCGCCGTCGCCAAGCGGCGCGGCTGGCCAATCCTGCGATTCACCAGTCGCAGTGGCGGTGGCATCACCGCGCAACTGCGCACGCTGGCCGGCGTGGGTTCGGTGGTTCCGGTCGCGGCCGGCGCGCTCGGGATCGGGTTACTGACCCGCAGTCGACGCCGCGGTGTCAACTTCTTCACCGCCACGTGGTCACAGATGTTGCTGACCGCCAGCGGTGTTCAGCTCAATGTCCTCGGCCAGGAGAATCTGACCGCCAGGCGGCCCGCGGTGTTCATCTTCAACCACCGCAACCAGGCCGACCCGGTCATCGTCGGCGCGTTGATTCGTGACAACTGGGTTGCCGTCGGCAAAAAGGAGCTGCAAGGCGACCCGATCATGGGCACGCTCGGCAAGGTGCTCGACTCGGTCTTCATCGACCGGGACAACCCGGCCGCGGCCGTCGAGTCGCTGCACCAGGTCGAGGAACGCGCTCGGCAAGGGCTGTCCATCATGATCGCGCCCGAAGGCACCAGGCTCGACACCACCAGCGTCGGGCCGTTCAAAAAGGGTCCGTTCCGGATGGCGATGGCGGTCGGCATACCGATCGTGCCGATCGTGATCCGCAACGCCGAGATCATCGCCGCCCGCAACTCGACCACCATGAATCCCGGCACAGTCGATGTTGCTGTCTATTCGCCGATTTCGGTCGCGGACTGGACGGTGGACACACTGTCGGATCGGATCGCCGAAGTCCGTCAGCTGTACGTAGACACGTTGGCCGACTGGCCGGTCGACGAGCTGCCCGACCACGACGTGTACCGAAAGAATCCGGCACCACGCAAGGCGCCGCAAAAAGCTGCGCCCCCGAAGAAGGCCCCGCCCGCGAAGAAGTCCGCCGCCAAGAAGGCCGCTCCTGCGAAGAAAGCTGCGCCCGCGAAGAAAGCTGCGCCCGCCAAGAAAGCTGCGCCCGCCAAGAAAGCTGTGGCGAAAAAAGCCGCCGCGAAGAAGACGGCCAAGGCCGCTGAGCCCAACGCGGCGCCGCGCAAATCGACCAAGGCCCAACCGAGTACGCCTCGGCCGAAGGGGCGATCATGACATCCCAGCCCGCCGACAACGGTTCCTTCAGCACCAGCGACGACACGTTGGTGCTGGCGGCGGCGTCCTCGCCGATTGAATCGGAATTACTTGCGACCTGGCTGGATCAGCACCGCGCCCGTCACCCGGAGACCAACCTCGAGGTGCTCGCACTGCCCGACAAGAATCCGTCGCCGGGTGCGCTGGCCCAACTCGTCGAGCAGCTCGAGTCGGACGAAGACCGGTCGATTGTGCCGGTGCGGGTCTTCTGGATGCCGCCGGCCGACGCGACGGCGCTCAACCGGGTGACGGCGTTGCTGCCGGGACGAAATCCTTACCAGCCCAGCGAACGCCAGCAGCGCCGCATTCTGCGGTCCGACCGCGGACGCGCCCAAGTGGTGGCCGGTGAATCGGCCAAAGTATCCGAACTCCGCCAGCAGTGGCGCGACATCACTGTCGGCGAGAATCCCCGTGACTTCGCGCATTTCGTCATCCGCAGGGCTCTGCTGGCGATGGAACGCGCCGAATATCGAATTCTCGGACCGCAATACAAATCCCCACGGCTGGTGCGCCCAGAGATCATGGCATCCGCGCGCTTTCGCGCCGGCCTGGAGAAGATCCCCGGCGCCGACCTCGAGCAAGCCGGAAAGATGCTCGACGAACTCGCCACCGGATGGAGCCGGGTATCTGTCGACCTCGTCGCCGTCCTCGGCAGGTTGTTCAGCCGGGGATTCGACCGCGAGATCGACTACGACGAGTATCAGGTCGCGGCGCTTCGCACTGCCCTGGAAGCTCATCCGGCGGTGTTGCTCTTCTCGCACCGCTCTTACATCGACGGCGCGGTGATGCCGGTCGCGATGCAGGAGAATCGGCTGCCACCAGTGCACGTATTCGCCGGCGTCAACCTGGCATTCGGGGTCATGGGACCCCTAATGCGTCGCGCCGGAACAATCTTCATCCGCCGCAACATCGGCAAGGATCCAGTCTACAAGTACGTGCTCAAGGAGTACGTCGGCTATGTGGTGGAGAAGCGATTCAACCTGAGCTGGTCCATCGAGGGCACCCGTTCGCGCACCGGCAAGATGCTGCCGCCCAAGCTCGGCCTGATGAGTTATGTCGCCGACGCCTATCTGGACGGCCGCAGCGATGACATTCTGCTGCAAGGGGTCTCGATCAGCTTCGACCAGCTGCACGAGACCGCCGAATACGCCGCCTACGCCCGCGGCGGCGAGAAGCGTCCCGAGGGCCTTAGCTGGATGTACAACTTCATCAAGGCCCAGGGCGAACGCAATTACGGCAAGATCTACGTCCGCTTCCCGGAAGCTGTCTCGATGCGCGAATACCTCGGCCCGTCGCACGGCCAGATCGCCGACGATGAGGCCGCCAAACGTCTTGCGCTGCAGAAGATGTCGTTCGAAGTCGCATGGCGGATCCTGCAGTCCACCCCGGTCAACGCGACCGGCCTGGTGTCCGCGCTGTTGCTGACCACACACGGAGTGGCGTTGACCCTGACACAGCTGCATCACACACTGCAGGATTCACTCGACTAC
Organism: Mycobacterium sp.; assembly: GCA_032159915.1. GTDB lineage: Bacteria > Actinomycetota > Actinomycetes > Mycobacteriales > Mycobacteriaceae > Mycobacterium. Next base: position 17,603 of record JAVHWH010000323.1, on the reverse strand, counting down.
CTCGAACGCAAGAACACCCCGATGTCCACCAGTGCGCTGCGGCTACGGACACCCGAAGGTGTTCGAGCAGCGGTCGACTCGCTGTCGAATGGTCATCCGGTGACCCGGGTGGACAGCGGCCGAGAACCCGTCTGGCGGATCGCGCCCGAGAACGAACACACCGCGGCGTTCTACCGCAACTCGGTGATCCACGCGTTCCTGGAGACGGTGATCGTCGAACTGGCGCTGGCCTACGCCGGCCGAGTCGACGGCGACCGGCTCGAAGCCTTCTGGACCCAGGCGATGCGCCTGCGCGATCTGCTCAAGTTCGACTTCTACTTCGCTGACTCGGCGGCGTTCCGTCAGAACATCGCCGACGAAATGGCCTGGAACGAAGACTGGGAAGCCCAGGTCTCGGCGGGCTCGGCCCAAATCGACGCGATCCTCTACGCAAAGCGACCGCTGATGTCCGACGCGATGTTGCGGGTCTTCTTCGAGGCCTACGAGATCGTCGCCGACGTGCTCCGTGATGCGCCGGCCGAAATCGGGGCCAAAGAGCTGACCCAGTTGGCGCTCGGCGTCGGCAAACAGTACGTCGCGCAGGGACGCGTGCGCAGCAGCGAGCCGGTGTCGACGCTGCTGTTCGACACCGCTCGCCAAGTCGTCGCCGACCAGGATCTGCTCAAGCCCGCGCCGGATCTGGCCGAACGACGAGTCGCGTTCCGCCGTGAATTGCAGGGCATCTTGCATGATTTCGATCACGTCGCGCAGATCGCGCGCAACCAGTTCGCCGCCCGCGAGGCAGCGGCCCGCGGTGCGGGCCAGCTGTAGGTAACGCCGCCGTACTCTTTGGGTATGACGGGTCTTCCGGCCGCCAGGCGCCGTGCGGTGGCATGGCCGCTGCTCATCGGAGTGGCAGCGCTGGCCGGTTGCACCGCCGCGGGCATCGGGGTGCTGTCGCTCGCGGCCGCGCTGACCGCTACCGGATTGCCCGACCCGGGTCCGGTCACCACGATCGGCCTGCCGTTCGTGCGGGCCGCCGGCGAGGTCGCTGCCGTGATCGCCGTCGGATCGTTTCTGCTGGCGGCATTCCTGGTTCCACCGCAGGACAATGGCGTCCTGGACGTCGACGGCTATCGCGCGCGACGGGTCGGCACCGTGGCGGCCGCGGCATGGGCGGTGTGCGCCGCGCTATTGGTGCCGCTGACCGTTTCCGACGTATCCGGTCAGCCGTTTACGGCTCACCTGAACCCCGCGAGTCTGTGGTCACTGGCCGGCATCATCAACATTTCGACGGCATGGCGGTGGACCGCTTTGCTGGCCGCGGTGCTGATGGTGGCCAGCCTTCCGGTCCTGCGCTGGTCGTGGACGCCGTTGTTACTGGTCGGGTCGCTGGTGACGCTGATACCGCTTGGGTTGACCGGTCACTCGTCGGCCGGCGGATCGCACGACTTGGCCACCAACAGCCTGCTGATCCACCTGGTCGCGGCCAGCCTGTGGGCCGGGGGCTTGTTGGCGCTGCTGACACACGTCATCCGCGGGGGCCAGCACGCCGGTCTGGCCTCGCGACGATTCTCGACGATCGCGCTGTGGTGCTTTGGCGCAATGGCGCTCAGCGGCGTCGTCAATGCCGCGGTGCGGATCCGCCTGGCGGACCTTCTCTCGAGCGACTACGGACGCCTGGTCGTCGCCAAGGTCGTGGCGCTGTGTCTGCTCGGCTTTCTCGGCTGGCGTCAACGGCGCACCGGACTGGCTGCGCTGCAAGCGGATCCGGACTCACGGACCGGACTGATCCGGTTGGCTCTGATCGAGGCTGTGCTGTTCGGCGTCACGTTCGGCGTCGCTGTCGGCCTGGGCCGCACGCCACCTCCGCCGCTGCCGATCGGCATCCCCTCGATCACCGACGTGAAGATCGGCTACGACTTCGCCGGCCCGCCCACCCCGGCCCGGGTGCTCGTCGACTGGCGATTCGACCTGATCTTCGGCTCGGCGGCGATCATCTTCGCGGCGCTGTACCTGGCCGGGGTGCGACGGCTCCGACGCCGCGGCGACGCTTGGCCAATCGGCCGGACCGCGGCCTGGCTGCTGGGCTGTCTGGTGCTGTTGTTCGTCAGCTCGTCCGGAATCGGCCGATACATGCCGGCGATGTTCAGCATGCACATGGCGGCACACATGCTGTTGTCGATGCTGGTGCCGATCCTGCTGGTGTTGGGTGGGCCGGTCGGCCTGGCGCTGCGCGCGCTACCGGCAGCCGGACGTGCGGATCCGCCCGGCTTGCGCGAATGGCTGCTCGCCGCCCTGCACAGCAAGGTCTCGAAGTTCCTGACCAACCCGGTGGTCGCGACAGTGTTATTCGTAGCCGGGTTCTACGGGCTCTACCTGGGCGGCCTGTTCGACGCGGCGGTCGGTAGCCATATCGGCCATGTCCTGATGAACATCCATTTCCTGGTCAGCGGCTACTTGTTCTACTGGGTGGTGATCGGCGTCGACCCGACGCCGCGGCCGATCCCTCCGCTGGCGAAGGTGGGAGTCGTCTTCGCGTCGCTGCCGCTGCACGCCTTTTTCGCGATCATCCTGATGAGCATGCAGAAGGTGCTCGGCGACAGCTTCTACCGATCGCTGCATCTGAGCTGGCACACCGACCTGATGGGCGATCAACGCCTCGGCGGTGGAATGGCTTGGGCGGCAGGGGAAATACCGCTGGCCGTCGTGATGATCGCGCTGCTCGTGCAGTGGTCGCGCAGCGACGAGCGGACCGCCCGGCGACTGGATCGTGCCGCCGACCGCGACGAGGACGCCGATCTGGTGGCCTACAACGCGATGCTCGCCGAACTGGCCCGTCGCGATACGTCGGGGCAGCGCTAAAGCTCCAGCCAGACAACGGCGCCGCACTAACCACGCCAGCCTCAGATGGGTCGGGGTACATGATCTGCCCGCCTCTGAGCGAAAAGCGCTTATGCACACCCGACGCTTCCTCCACAGCGCCCATCCGCCTTCGCCCGGAATCAGACCTCACTGTCGGCCATGCCGAGGTGAATGGCAGCCATGCAGCACCGGTTGCGGTGCGATTCAGGAGAAGGAGAACGAGAAATGTTCGAAACACCATTGACCGTGGTCGGAAACGTCGTCAACGACCCGATACGCCGCCAGGTCGGCGACCAGGAAGTGATGAAGTTCCGGGTGGCCAGCAATTCCCGGCGCCGCGCCGCCGATGGCAGCTGGGAGCCCGGTAACTCGCTGTTCGTCACCGTCAACTGCTGGGGCCGGCTGGTCTGCGGCGTCGGCGCTTCGCTGGGCAAGGGCTCGCCGGTCATCGTGTCCGGGCACGTCTACACCAGCGAATACGAAGACCGCGACGGCAATCAGCGGTCGACTCTGGAAATGCGCGCGATCGCTGTCGGGCCCGATCTGTCCCGCTGTATTGCCCGTGTGGAGAAGACCGTCTTATCCGGATCGGCGACCGCCGTGAACGAGACCGAGGAGGGGAAAGAACCGGACAGCGCGCTCGACGAGTCTGCGGCGGAGGCGCCGCTGCCGCTGTCGGCTTAGCTGCGCGCACGGCGCTGCTGTGTGGGGGGAGCCGGACAAATGCCCGTCTGGCGACGATGCGCACTGCGCTGCTGTGTGGGGAGGAGCCGGACAAATGCCTAGGATGGGGCGCGAGCAACACCACGCAATCAGAAAGGCAACACCGCCGCATGGCTGAGTTCATCTACACGATGAAAAAGGTCCGCAAGGCGCACGGCGACAAAGTCATCCTCGACGACGTCACCCTGAGCTTCTATCCAGGCGCCAAGATCGGTGTCGTCGGCCCCAACGGGGCTGGTAAGTCGAGCGTCTTGCGGATCATGGCCGGGCTGGACAAGGCCAACAACGGCGAGGCCTTCCTGGCCAACGACGCGACGGTCGGCATCTTGCAGCAGGAACCCCAGCTGAACGAGGAAAAGACCGTGCGCGGCAACGTCGAGGAAGGCCTCGGTGACATCAAGGTCAAGCTCGACCGCTTCAACGAAGTCGCCGAGCTGATGGCCACCGACTACTCCGACGAGCTGATGGAGGAGATGGGCCGGCTGCAAGAAGATCTCGACCACGCCAACGCCTGGGATCTCGACTCGCAGCTCGAGCAGGCGATGGACGCCCTGCGTTGTCCGCCGCCCGACGAGCCGGTGACCCACCTGTCCGGCGGTGAGCGCCGCCGCGTGGCGCTGTGCAAGCTGCTGCTGTCCAAGCCGGATCTGCTGCTGCTCGACGAGCCGACCAACCACCTCGACGCCGAGAGCGTGCAGTGGCTCGAGCAGCACCTGGCCGCCTACGAGGGCGCGGTTCTGGCGGTCACCCACGACCGCTACTTCCTCGACAACGTCGCCCAGTGGATCTTGGAGCTCGACCGCGGTCGCGCCTACCCCTACGAGGGCAACTACTCCACCTACCTGGAGAAGAAGGCCGAGCGGATCTCGGTCCAGGGCCGAAAGGACGCCAAGCTGCAGAAGCGGCTCACCGAGGAGCTGGCCTGGGTCCGTTCCGGCGCCAAGGCGCGCCAAGCCAAGAGCAAGGCCCGTCTGCAGCGCTACGAGGAGATGGCGACCGAAGCCGAGAAGACCCGCAAGCTCGACTTCGAAGAGATCCAGATCCCGACCGGGCCACGGCTGGGCAACCTGGTGGTCGAAGTCGAGCACCTCGACAAGGGTTTCGAAGGTCGCACGCTGATCAAGGACCTGTCGTTCACGCTGCCCCGAAACGGCATCGTCGGCGTCATCGGTCCCAACGGTGTCGGTAAGACCACCTTGTTCAAGACGATCGTCGGCCTCGAACAGCCGGACAGCGGCATCGTCAAGGTGGGCGAGACCGTCAAGCTGAGCTACGTGGATCAGAACCGGGCCGCTCTCGACCCGAAGAAGACCGTCTGGCAGACCGTCTCGGATGGGCTGGACTACATCCAGGTGGGGCAGAACGAGATTCCGTCTCGGGCCTATGTGTCGGCGTTTGGATTCAAGGGCCCCGATCAGCAGAAGCCGGCCGGCGTGCTTTCCGGTGGTGAACGCAACCGGCTCAACCTGGCGCTCACCCTCAAAGAGGGCGGCAACCTGATCCTGCTCGACGAGCCGACCAACGACCTCGACGTCGAGACGCTCGGTTCCCTGGAGAACGCGCTGGAGAAGTTCCCCGGCTGCGCGGTGGTGATCTCCCACGACCGCTGGTTCCTCGACCGGACCTGCACCCACATCCTGGCGTGGGAGGGCGACGGTGACCACGAGGCCAAGTGGTTCTGGTTCGAAGGCAACTTCGGCGCCTACGAGGAGAACAAGATCGAGCGCCTCGGAGCCGATGCGGCGCGTCCACACCGCGTGACTCACCGAAGGCTCACACGCGACTAGTGTCAGGCATGCCAAAGTTGGTATGCGTGCTGAGGAGCGGTCGGCATGACGGTTGATGCTCTCGACTGGACGAAGTTCGCCGACCGCAACGAAATTCCCGAGTGGATCTCTAGCGCCTACTCCGACAGCTATCAAGGCCCACACGAAGACACCTACACCGCGTCGGCCGCGGAGTCCATTCCGACTCCCTTAGTGACGCCGGCACTGCTGAAGTCCCACTACCGACTGGGCTCGCATCGACCAGCGGGGGAGAGCCGGGTCGCGGTGTATCCGCCCGACGACGCGAGCGGCTTCGGGCCCGCGCTCCAGGTGGTCACCGACGACGGCGCAATGCTGATGGATTCGGTGACTGTGCTGCTGCATCGGCTCGGGGTGGCCTACGCCGGCATCATGAACCCGGTCTTCCATGTGCGCCGCAACGACAGCGGCGACCTGCGCGCCGTGGGCCCGAAGGAGACCGGCGACGACGGGGTCGACGAGACGTGGATTCACGTCCAGCTGTCGCCGTCGGTGCAGCACAGCGCACTGCACGAAGCCGAACGCCTGTTGCCCGGTGTCCTGGCCGATCTGCGCAGGGTCGCCGCGGACGCGACCGCGATGATCGCCGTCCTGGACGGCTTGGCCGACGACGTCGAGTCAAACGCCAACGGCCACTATCCCGGTGACGACAATGCCGACGTTGCCACGTTGCTGCGCTGGCTGGGCGCCGGACATTTCACCCTGCTCGGGTATCAGCGCTGCCCGGTGCGCGACGGCCGGGTATCGGGTGACGCCGCGACGACCAGCCTCGGAGTGCTGCGGGGCCGCGAAACTTCCCGGCCCCGGCTGACTTTGGACGACGAACTGCTGGCGCTCGCCCAGACCGACGTGGCCAGTTACCTGCGCTTCGGTGCGTACCCCTATGTGTTCGCGGTGCGTGAGAACGCCGAAGGCACCGTCTTCGAGCATCGCTTGATCGGGCTGTTCACGGTGGCGGCGATGAACGCCGACGTACTGGAGATCCCGATCATCTCGCGCCGGGTCCGCGAGGTCCTGACGCTGGCTGATCTCGATCCGGGCCATCCCGGGCAGCTGGTGCTCGACGTCATCCAAACCGTCCCCCGTCCAGAGCTTTTCGTGCGCAACGCCGAGGAGCTGCTCGCGATGGCGAAATCGGTGCTCGACCTCGGATCAGGGCGGCGGGCGCTGCTGTTCCTGCGCGCCGACCGTCTCGAGTACTTCGTGTCGTGCCTGGTGTATCTGCCCCGCGACCGCTACACGACGGCGGTGCGCCTGCAGATCGAGGACATCCTGGTTCAGGAATTCGGCGGCACCAGTCTCGAATTCACCGCGCGTGTCACCGAATCACCCTGGGCGCTGCTGCATTTCATGGTCCGGCTGCGCGATCACAGTGCCACGAAGATCGACACCTCTCAGGCCAACCGGGCGCGGCTTCAGTCCCTGCTCACCGAAGCCGCCCGTACCTGGTCTGACCGGCTGATCGCCGAAGCCGCCTCGGCCGGCGTCGACGCCCTGCAGGCGGAGCACTACGCGGGCTCATTCGCCGAGGCGTACAAACAGGTCGTCACACCGGCGGATGCCATCAACGACATCGCGATCTTCGGCGAGCTGACCGACGACTCGGTCAAGCTGGTGCTCTCCGACCACGATTACGATGAAACCGTCCGTCTGACATGGTATTTGGGTGGCCGGACCGCGTCGTTGAGCGAGCTGCTGCCGATGCTGCAGTCGATGGGTGTCGTGGTGCTCGAAGAGCGGCCGTTCACCGTCACCCGTCCCGATGGGCTGCCGATCTGGATCTATCAGTTCAAGATCACGCCGCAACCCACCGTCCCGCTGGCGCGGCCCGGTCCGGAACGGGAGGCCACCGCCCAGCGCTTCGCGGACGCGTTGACCGCGATCTGGGAAGGCCGCGCCGAGATCGACCGCTTCAACGAACTGGTCATGCGTGCCGACCTGACCTGGCAGCAAGTGGTGCTGCTGCGCAGCTACGCGAAGTACTTGCGGCAGGCCGGTTTTTCCTACAGCCAGTCGCACATCGAATCGGTGGTCAACGAAAACCCCTCCACCACCCGGGCGCTGGTGGCGCTGTTCGAGGCGCTTTTCGACCCCGACCCGTCGAGCTCGAAGAGCCGCGACGCGCAAGCCGCGGCCGCGGCGGTCGCCTCGGACATCGACGCGCTGGTCAGCATGGACACCGATCGCGTACTGCGCGCGTTCGCCGAGTTGATTCAGGCCACCTTGCGCACCAATTACTTTGTGACGCTGGATGGTTCGGCCCGTAGCCAGAACGTGCTGTCGCTGAAGTTGGATGCCCCGCTCATCGAAGAGTTGCCGCTGCCGCGTCCGAGGTTCGAGATCTTCGTCTACTCACCCCGAGTCGAGGGTGTGCACCTGCGGTTCGGCTACGTGGCTCGCGGTGGGCTGCGCTGGTCTGATCGTCGGGAAGACTTCCGCACCGAGGTGCTGGGGTTGGTCAAAGCCCAGGCCGTCAAGAACGCGGTGATCGTGCCGGTTGGCGCCAAAGGCGGATTCGTCGTCAAGCAACCGCCGCTGCCGACCGGTGACGTGGCCGCCGACCGTGACGCCAACCGCAACGAAGGCATCGCCTGCTACCAGTTGTTCATCTCCGGCCTGCTCGACATCACCGACAACGTCGACCACGTCACGCGCGAGGTGCGCGCCCCACAGCAGGTCGTGCGACGCGACAGAGACGATGCCTACCTGGTGGTCGCCGCCGACAAAGGCACCGCCACTTTCTCCGACATCGCCAACGAGGTCGCCCACTCCTACGGCTTCTGGCTGGGTGACGCCTTCGCCTCCGGTGGGTCCGTCGGTTACGACCACAAAGCGATGGGCATCACCGCCAAGGGCGCCTGGGAAGCGGTCAAGCGGCACTTCCGCGAGATGGGCGTCGACACCCAGACCGAGGACTTCACCGTCGTCGGTATCGGCGACATGAGCGGTGACGTGTTCGGCAACGGCATGTTGCTGTCCAAGCACATTCGGCTGCTGGCCGCCTTTGACCACCGGCACATCTTCCTCGATCCCGACCCCGACCCGGCGTCCTCATGGCAAGAGCGACAACGGATGTTCGAGCTGCCCCGCTCGAGTTGGGACGACTACGACACCTCGCTGATCAGTGCCGGCGGCGGGGTGTATAGCCGCGAACACAAGTCGATTCCGATCAGCGATCAGGTGCGTGCGGCGCTGGGTATCGACGACGACGTCAGCGAGATGACACCACCCAACCTGCTACGCGCGATCCTGCGGGCGCCGGTGGACCTGTTGTTCAACGGCGGTATCGGGACCTACGTCAAGGCCGAAGCAGAATCAGACGCCGACGTCGGTGATCGCGCCAACGACGCGCTGCGGGTCAACGCCAACCAGCTGCGTGCCAAAGTCGTTGGCGAGGGCGGCAATCTGGGTGTCACGGCGCTCGGCCGTGTCGAGTTCGACCTGTGCGGCGGGCGAATCAACACCGACGCGATGGACAACTCGGCCGGTGTGGATTGCTCGGACCACGAGGTCAACATCAAGATCTTGGTCGACGCGCAGGTGACCGCCGGCAAGATCGACCCGGCCGAACGCACCGAGCTGCTGGAGTCGATGACCGACGAGGTCGCCGAGTTGGTGCTTGCCGACAACGCCGACCAGAACGATCTGATGGGCACCAGCCGCGCCAACGCCCCGAGTCTGCTACCGGTGCACGCCGACCAGATCAAGTATCTCGTCGCCGAGCGAGGGCTCAACCGCGAACTCGAGGCGCTGCCGTCGGAGAAAGAAATCGCGCGTCGGCTCGAGGCCGGTCTCGGACTCACCTCCCCGGAACTCGCGACGTTGATGGCGCACGTGAAGCTGACGCTCAAAGACGAACTGCTGGAAACGGATCTGCCAGACCAAGAGGTGTTCGCCCGGAAGCTGCCCAACTATTTTCCTTCACAGCTGCGAGCCAGGTGCGGTTCGGCGATCCGCTCGCACCAGCTGCGTCGCGAGATCGTGACCACCATGCTGGTCAACGACCTGGTCGACACTGCCGGCATCAGCTACGACTACCGCATCAGCCACGACACCGGGGTCAGCCCGGTGGACGCCGTGCGCACCTACGCGGCGACCGACGCCATCTTCGGAATCGGGCCGCTGTGGCACAGCATTCGTCAGGCCGGGCTGCCGATTGCGGTGTCCGACAAGATGACCCTGGACACCCGTCGGCTGATCGACCGCGCCGGGCGCTGGCTGCTCAACTACCGTCCGCAGCCGCTGGCCGTGGGCGCCGAAATCAACCGGTTCGGTAGGAAAGTCGCTGAGCTGACACCGCGAATGTCGGAGTGGCTGCGCGGCGACGACAAGGCGATCGTCGAGAAGGAAGCAGCCGAGTTTGCCACGCAAGGGGCATCCGAAGACCTCGGCTACACGGTGGCCGTCGGTTTGTATCGATACAGCCTGCTGGACATCATTGACATCTCCGATATCGAGGACCGCGAGCCAGCCGAGGTTGCCGACACCTATTTCGCGCTGATGGATCGTCTTGGTACCGACGGCCTGCTGACCGCGGTATCCGAACTGCCGCGCGATGACCGCTGGCACTCGTTGGCGCGATTAGCGATTCGTGACGACATCTATTCTTCGTTGCGCTCGTTGTGCTTCGACGTGTTGGCGGTCGGCGAGCCGGACGAGACCGGCGAGGAGAAGATCGCCGAGTGGGAGCACACCAGCGTATCGAGAGTGGAACGGGCGCGGCGGACGCTGATCGAGATCCATGAGAGCGGTCAACGGGACTTGGCCACCCTGTCGGTGGCGGCGCGCCAGATTCGTTCGATGACGCGCACCAGCGGGCGAGGAGCAGCAGGTTGAACCAGCCGGGATTCGTTGCGCAGGTTCCGGTCCGGTGGTCGGACATCGACATGTATCAGCATGTGAACCACGCGACCATGGTGACGATCATGGAGGAGGCGCGCGTCCCGTTCCTCAAACCGGCTTTCGAGTCCGACATCCTCGACATCGGCCTGCTGATCGCCGACGTGCGCGTGACGTACAAAGGTCAACTGCGCCTGATTGATTCGCCACTGCAGGTGACGTTGTGGACCAAGCGGCTGAGGGCCGTCGATTTCACCCTCGGCTACGAAGTCCGTTCGGTCAGTGCCGATCCGGAGTCGAAGCCGGCGGTGATCGGCGAATCGCAATTGGCCGCGTTCCACATCGACGAGCAACGACTGGTGCGCCTAACTCCGCATCATCGGGAGTACCTGCAGCAGTGGCTGAGGTAGCCGACCGGGGCGTGTGGCTGGGTCCTGAGTCTGTCGCCGCCCAGCGCGCCGACCTGGCCGCATTCGTCGAGCGGGCGGGGCGGCTTGATGCCGCCGCGGTCATCCGGTTGCGTGCGCGTTCGGCCAGCCAGTTCACCGCGTGGGCGTCAACCGGCCTGGACGTGCTGGCCAGCCGGGTGATAGCCGGCATCGTGCGGCCGGACGACTTGTCGGTTGGCGCAGACGAATTGGGGCGGGGGCTGGCGGCCATGGACCCATCTGGCTACGTCGATCCCGGGTTTCCGATGGACTCCGCGTGGCGCGGTGCCTTGCCGCCGGACGCAGGCTTCACCCACCTCGACGACGTGCCGGCGCGCTTGATGCTGGACTTGGCCCAGCGCGGTTCAGAGCTGGCCAAAGAGCACGCCGGCGCACAAGGGCCACCGGTGTCGCTGCTGGATCAGGAAGTGATCCGGGTCAGCGCGGCCGGCGAGAGTGTCGGCGTGCCGATGCGTTGCGTATTCGCCTTGACCGCCATGGGTTTCCTGCCACCGGAGGCCGACGCCGTCGACTCCGACGAGGTTGTGCGGGTGCGGACGCTGCGTGCCTGGCTACGCATCGACGCGCGGTTCGGTTCGGTGTACCGGCGTCGTGGTGACCCGGCGGTTGTGCTGCGCTGATCAGGTCGAATAGCGCAGCCACAACGGCAGCACCTCGTGGAGGTAATCCATGAATTTCTTCAGCCCGACCCGGTATTCGACGTAGCCGTAGCGGTCGACCGCTCGCTGGGGAAACGCGATTCCGAGCCCGAAGAGTCCGGGAGCCAGAATGCCGTTGTCGGGGTTGTAATCAAGCTGACCCCATTGTGGGGTTTCGGGCAGCGTCCGGCGCTCGAGGCCGACGGTGTACACCGCGAGGTCGCACTCGGCGAGCTTGTCATCGAAGTCGGGACCGTCGACCAGCGACCGCTCCAAACGGTCCGGCAGCACACCGTCGATGTTCTCCCGGGCCCAGACCGCTGCGCGGCCTTTGAGCCCCGAATCGTCGAACAGGATCCAGTCATCCAGGTAGATGGCGTATCTGAGCGGACTGCGGTAGAAGTTGACGACTTTTGCCACCGGGCGGCGTAGCAGGTGCGGAATCGCGATCATCGCCGAGTGCGACGAACCGAACACCGCGACCGTGGCGTTCTCCAGCGGCTCGGCAGCGAGCTTCTCCGGGTCGAGCGCGACGTCCAGCGGAATCTCTTGCAGCTGGGGGTAATTGAGACTCTTCGCGGTTGCCCCCGGCGCCATGATCACGTTGGCAGACGTGAGGTCCCGGTGCTGCGTTTCGATCCGCCACTGCCGGTTTTCCAGCACCAGGCCGGTCGCCGTGGTTTCGACGGTGTCGACCCGCTGCCGAAGGTGTTCAGTGATCCAGCACAACGGTTCAGCGACCAGGGCGAGTGCGCAAGTCTCCTCGGGATCGGTTTCGGTGAGCGGCATCGGCGGCGCTTCGGAGAACCGAAAGGCCTTGGCTCCATTGAGGTATTCCAGGAAAGCACCGACCTTTGTGTTACTGGACACCGATCGCCACTTCGCGCCGATATCGCCCGCCCCGAAGGCGGGGTCGATCCAGACGATGTCCTTGTCGGCCACGCCGTGATCGAGAAGCTTCCCTACGGCGGCGATGCCCGCGGGCCCGGCGCCGATGACTGCCCATGCATACGTCATGCGTTATGTATAGAGAGGCGGGCAGCCATCCGCTACCCGCGGGGCTCGGACGACGACACCAACCACGCGGCGGCGTTCGCCGGTAGCTTCCCGTCGACGAGTGGTGTGCTCGTCAGGATCGGCTCGCCGTCGGGAAGCGGTATGGACTGCTTGCCAGCGTTGAGCACACAGCGCAACCCGTGGTCGCCGCGGGCGAAGGCAAGTGTGTCGCGAGGCGCTGGTAGCCACTCGATGGCCTCGCCGGTGAATCCGGGGTGGCTGCGCCGGATTTCGAGAGCGCGCTCAAAGAACGACAACGTCGAGTCCGGGTTGCGCAGTTGTTTCTCCACGGTCAGCGACTCCCACTCAGCCGGTATCGGCAGCCAGGTGTCGGCCGACGCGGAGAAACCGAAGGGGGGAGTGTCGCCGCGCCACGGCATCGGGATGCGGCACCCGTCGCGGCCGCGGACGGTGTGCCCCGAGCGTTCCCAGGTCGGATCGCGCAACGCTTCATCGGGCAACTCGACGTTGGGCAGGCCCAATTCCTGGCCGTTGTAGAGGAATACTGCTCCAGGCAGGGCGAGGGTCAGCAGGGCCATCGCGCGCGCCCGATCCAACCCGATAGTGCCGCCGCCGTAGCGGGTCGGCGTCCGAACGACGTCGTGGTTTTCCAGGGTCCAGGTGGGAGTCGCATTTTCCATCGCTGCCGCAACCAAGGTGTTCTCAATCGCATCGTGGATCTCGGCCGGGTCGAATTCGGCTCGTACCAGCCGGAAATTGAAGCCCAGGTGCAACTCGTCGGCGCGAACGTACTCGGCCCAGCTGGCGTTGTCGAACACCCACACTTCGCCAATCGTCACCGCCTCCGGAAAATCGTTCATCACCCGGCGGATATTGCGGTGAATCGCATGCACATTGGGATGGTTGAACCGCGGATCGCCGTCGGTGAGCATCCGTGGCCGCATTTCGACCTCGGTGTCGGGAAGGCCTGGCGGTTTGGCCATTCCGTGCGCGACATCGATGCGGAAGCCGTCCACGCCGCGCTCCAGCCAGAACCGCAACGTCTTCTCGAGGTCGTCGAAGACTTCCGGATTCTCCCAATTGAGGTCCGGCTGTTTGACATCGAAGAGGTGCAGGTACCACTGGCCCGGCTCGCCGTCCGGCTCCACAACCCTCGTCCACGACGGCCCGCCGAACACCGACTGCCAATTGTTTGGCGGCTGCGCCCCACCGGGCCCGCGTCCGTCGCGGAAAATGTAGCGGTCGCGGGCAGCGCTGCCCGGCTCGGCGGCCAGCGCCTCCTGAAACCACGGGTGTTGCGAACTGGTGTGGTTCGGCACCAAATCCATGGTGATCTTGATCTCGCGCTGATGCGCCGCAGCGATGAGCCGTTCCATAGCGGCCAGACTGCCGAACAGCGGATCGATGTCGCGGGGGTCCGACACGTCGTAACCGTGATCGGCCATGGGCGACACCATGATCGGGCTGAACCAGATCGAGTTGACGCCAAGGCCGTCCAGGTAGTCCAACTGCGCCGCCACACCGTCGATGTCGCCGACCCCGTCACCGTTGCTGTCGGCGAATGATCGCGGATACACCTGATAGAACAGGGCATCTGTCCACCACGGCCGCTGTTGCTGTGTGCTCATCAGAACGGCGAATTGACCATCGAGTGTGCCGCCATCTCCAGGTAGTCGAGCAGCGCCTTGCGATGCGCGTCGTCGAGGGTTGCCGAGTCGATCGATGCGACCGCGGTGTGCATGCACCGCAACCACGCGTCACGCTCGAAGGGGCCGATCTGGAACGGCGCGTGCCGCATCCGTAGCCGGGGATGGCCACGCTGATCGGAGTACGTCCGCGGGCCACCCCAATACTGCTCGAGAAACATCCGCAGCCGTTCCTCGGCGCCCGCAAGGTCGTCCTCGGGGTACAGCGGTCGCAGAATTTCGTCCTCGGCGACCAGCTCGTAGAAACGCGCGACGATCGCATGAAACGTGTCGGCACCGCCGACAGCGTCGTAGAAGGTCTGTTGTGGTTGTTCCATCACCTCCATTGTGGGCTATGCCGGGAGCGGGCCGCTGAGCGACGTATGAACCTTGCGGATGCGCCCCGCCACCGGGCGTTCACCGGATTGACCAGCCCAACACCCGACAATTTGGCGTGCATGCGCTGACAAATCGTGATGGACTGGTCGGCGGAGGACGTATGGCGCAGCGCACAAAACGCCGCAGCCACCACAGTTCGGGTGCGGCGGCAGGCCTCAACGGGCACGCGACCGGCTCAACCCTGCACAGCGTCCACGGTGTCGACGCGTCTCCGCCGGTCCTGCACGACGCCGGATCCATCTGGAATCGCCGTCGGGTGTTGTTGCTGAACTCGACCTACGAGCCGTTGACGGCGCTGCCGGTTCGGCGGGCGATCGTCATGCTGATGTGCGGCAAGGCCGAAGTGGTGCACGACGACCCGACCGGTCCGGTCATCCACTCCTCGACGAGGTCGATCGCGGTGCCGTCGGTGATCCGATTGCGCACGTTCGTCCGGGTGCCCTACCGGGCCCGGGTCCCGATGACCCGCGCGGCACTGATGCATCGCGACCGGTTCACCTGCGCCTACTGCGGAGCGAAGGCCGATACCGTCGACCACGTCGTGCCACGCAGCCGCGGGGGCGGTCACTCGTGGGAGAACTGCGTCGCGTGTTGCTCCAGCTGCAACCACCGCAAGGGCGACAAGTTGCTGGGCGAGCTGGGTTGGTCGCTGCGAATGGCGCCCACCCCGCCCAAAGGTCAGCATTGGCGGTTGCTGTCGACGGTCAAGGACCTCGACCCGTCGTGGGCGCGATACCTCGGCGAAGGCGCCGCGTAGCCCGTTGGCGAAGGCGCCGCGTGGCTCTGCGATCCCCGGTGGGATACGGTTTGCATCGTGAGCACGATGGAAATCCATGCGTACTTCCTGGGCATCCCGCTGTTGCTGACGGTCCTGCTCGTGGCCCTGATCTGGTCACGCAAGGGCCCACACCCAGCGACCTACAAGCTGTCGGAACCCTGGACCCATTCGCCCATCCTGTGGGCCGCCACCGACGAGGCCGTCGGTCACGGCGACCACGGCCACGGCGCAGCAGAATTCAGCGTGGGAGGTGGCGCAAGTGGCAAGTGGTGAGGTAGCAACCATCAGTCCCGCCGAGCTGCCCTACGGCTCGGCGATCACGAGCAGCGGCCGCATCTCCGGTGTCACCCAGGCCGGCGAGCTCTCGGTGCACTACCCGTTTCCGACCCACGACCTGGTCACCCTGGACGACGCGCTGACCTACGGGTCGAGGGCTGCGGGTGCCCGCTTCGCGGTGTACATCGGGGACCTTGGCAGCGACACCGGTGCGCGGGCGCGCGAGATCCTGGCGAAGGTGCCCACGCCGAACGACGCGGTGCTGATCGCCGTCTCTCCGGATCAGCACGTGATCGAGGTGGTCTACGGCTCGGCGGTGCGCGGGCGCGGAGCCGAGTCGGCCGCACCGCTCGGTGTCGCCGCGGCGGCGGCGTCGTTCAAGGACGGTCACCTGGTTGACGGCCTTGTCAGTGCGATCCGCGTAACCAGCGCCGGGATTACTCCGGCCTGATTCGGCGGCCTGGCCGCCTCGTTCAGGCTTCGCCGCCACCGTCGAATCGCCGCGCTCGCAGCGATCTTTCGATTCCGGCGCGGCCCTCGAGCACCAATCGCCGCAGGGCGGACGGCAACCCCGGGTCGGCGAGGAATGCATCGGCGGCGGCAATGCCTTCGTCGCTGATGTCCCACGACGGGTACAGGCCGACCACCACCGTCTGCGCGACCTCGCTGGACCGGCGCTGCCACACACCCGATATCGCCGCGAAGTAGCGCTCGGTGAACGGCTTGAGCAGTTCGGACTGACCTGGCTCATAGAACCCGCCGATGATCGAGCGCGCGGTGATGTTGGCCAGCGTGTCGTCTTCGGTCACCGTTGCCCACGCCGATTCCTTGACCGCCAACTGCGGTCGCGCGGTGGCGGCCTGGGCGCCGTGCCGCTTGCCCGCAGAAGTCGGGTCGCGCTGAACTTCGGCATCAATGACAGGCGTCTGCTGCCCGTCGGCGTCGATCGACCCGGCGGCGGCCAGCGCAGTGAGGATCCGCCAACGCAGATCGGTGTCGACGGTGAGCCCGTCCAGGCCCACGTCGGTGGGGTCGCGCTCGAGCAGATCGGTCAGCACCGACACGTGCTGGCTCGACAGCGCGGATGTGCACAGCGCGTTGACGAACGCCAGCTGATGGTCCGAACCCGCAGCGGCGCCGCGGGCCAGTTCCAGTAGCCGGTCGGCGAATGCCGGCCAACCCTGTGAATTCGCCCAATCGGGGTCGGCGTAGGAGCCCAGTGCGGTCTGCGCCTGCAGCAGTAACCGCTGCGCGACACCGACTTCGGTCTCTGCCTGAATCCCATCCGAGACCAGCGACACGAAATCGCGGGCGCGCAGTTCGGCGTCGCGGGTCATCTCCCACGCCGCCGACCACACCAACGTGCGCGGCAGAGGTTCGGCGATGTCAGCGATGCGGCTCAAGGCGGTGTCCAGCGACCCGGAGTCGAGCCGCAGCGAGCAGTAGGTCAGGTCGTCATCGTTGACCAGAACCAGTCTGCCCGCCGAAACCCCGATCAGTGCATCGACTTTGGTGCTTGCGCCGGAGATGTCGAGTTCTTCACGATGCGACCGCGTCAGCTTGCCGCTGCCGTCGTCGTCGTAGATGCCGATTGCCAGCCGATGTACCCGCGTCTCGCCGGCACCGGGGGCAGCACCACTCTGCGCCACCGCGAACCGGGTGAAACGGCCGTCGGCGTCGACGTCGAAGTCCGCCCGGAGTGTGTTGAGGCCGGTCGTCTTGAGCCACTGCCGACCCCAGTCGGAAAGGTCGCGGCCCGAAGCCTTTTCGAGCGCAGTGAGCAAATCGTCGAACGTGGCGTTGCCGAACGCATGGGCATGGAAGTAATCCCGCAGCCCGGTCATGAAGTGCTCCAGCCCGACGTAGGCCACCAGTTGCTTGAGCACACTGGCGCCCTTGGCGTAGGTGATGCCGTCGAAATTGACCTCGACGGCGGCCAGGTCGGGGATGTCGGCAGCCACCGGGTGTGTCGACGGCAACTGGTCCTGCCGGTAGGCCCACGACTTTTCGGAGTTGGCGAACGTGGTCCACGCCTCGGTGTACTCGGTGGCTTCGGCCTGGCACAGCACCGACGCGAAGGTGGCGAAAGACTCGTTGAGCCACAAGTCATCCCACCACCGCATGGTGACCAGGTCACCGAACCACATGTG
>JAVHWH010000306.1:0-7612 GCA_032159915.1 Mycobacterium sp. | reverse complement strand
GCTGGCCTATTGGCCGGATGGTCCGGCAGCTCGTCGCGTTCGAAGACCGTCACCGTGGCGTAGTGGTCGGACAGCACCCGCGCCGCACACATGCCCGCAATGCTCGCGCCGATGACGACAGCGTGTTCCCGTCCCATCTTGTGGACGCTACCTGCACGCGGCGGACTCGTCCGCACCTTCCGGCCGCAGGGTCATCAACCCGTTCGATTTTACAAAATATGGCGCTGTGTCTAGACAGCGGACAAATTAGTGTCTATCGTCAACGATGACAGTGACGCAGCTCTCGTAGGAGGTGGCCAGCGATGGCATCAGATCTTTCGGAGGTCTCCGGGTCGATCGCCCCGGCCGACCAATGGCGCGACAAGAAGCGGTTCCTGTGGCTGATGGGCCTGATCGTGCCCACCGCGGTGCTGATCATGCTGCCGATCGTCTGGGCGCTCAATCAGCTCGGCTGGCACGCGGCGGCACAGGCGCCCTTCTGGATCGGTCCGATCCTGGTGTACATCGTGTTGCCGCTGCTCGACTGGCGCTACGGGCCCGACGGCGAGAACCCGCCCGACGAGGCGATGGAGCGGTTGGAAAACGACAAGTACTACCGCTACTGCACGTACATCTTCATTCCATTCCAGTACGCCACCGTGGTGGCGGGCGCCTATCTGTTCACCGCAGGTGACCTCAGCTGGCTCGGTTTCGACGGGAGTCTGAGTTGGGTCGCCAAGATCGGGCTTGCACTCTCGGTCGGCATGATGGGCGGCGTCGGGATCAACACCGCGCACGAGATGGGACACAAGAAGGACTCGCTCGAGCGGTGGCTGAGCAAGATCACGCTGGCTCAGACCTGCTACGGGCACTTCTACATCGAACACAACCGCGGCCATCACGTGCGGGTAGCCACCCCGGAGGATCCGGCGTCGGCCCGCTTCGGCGAGACGTTCTGGGAGTTCCTGCCGCGCAGCGTCTGGGGCAGCCTGAAGTCGTCGTGGGAGCTGGAGGCGCAACGGTTGCGCCGGCTGAACAAGAGCCCCTGGCACCCGTCGAACGACGTACTGAACGCATGGGTCATGTCGGTGGTGTTCTACGGCGCACTCATCGCGATATTCGGCGTCGCGCTGATCCCGTACGTCGTCATCTCCGCCGTGTTCGGCTTCACGCTGCTAGAGACTGTCAACTACCTCGAGCACTACGGGCTGCTGCGGCAGAAAACCGAGAGTGGACGTTACGAGCGGTGCGCACCCAAGCACAGCTGGAACTCCGATCACTTGGTGACCAACCTGTTCCTGTACCACCTGCAGCGTCACAGCGATCACCACGCCAACCCCACGCGGCGCTACCAGACGTTGCGCAGCATGGACGGTGCGCCGTGCCTGCCGAGCGGTTACGCGTCGATGATCGGGCTCACCTACTTCCCGCCCCTGTGGCGGAAGGTGATGGATCACCGCGTCATGGCGCACTACGACGGCGACATCACACGGGTGAACGTCCATCCGCGCGTACGGGACAAGGTGCTCGCCAAGTACGGAGTGCAGTCGTGACCGCCTATCGCTGCCCCGGCTGCGACTACGTCTACGACGAAGCGAATGGTGCACCGCGGGAAGGATTTCCGGCAGGCACCAAGTGGGACGACGTGCCAGACGACTGGTGCTGCCCGGACTGTGCAGTACGCGAGAAGATCGACTTCGAAACCGTCTAGATCCGTTGAGTCTGCGCTCAGGGCGCGAAAGTGCGAGTAGCCGTCGCCCTCAGCGCAGAGTCAACACGAACAAGGAAGAGGCAAATGGACTACAAGCTGTTCGTCTGCGTGCAATGTGGGTTCGAGTACGACGAGGAGAAGGGGTGGCCCGAGGACGGCATCGCACCCGGCACCCGTTGGGACGACATCCCGGAGGACTGGAGCTGCCCGGACTGCGGCGCGGCCAAGTCGGACTTCGAGATGGTCGAGGTTGCCCGGCCGTGATCGGCCTTGGCGAGCGAAGCGACGGGAAATGAGCAGCGTGGGCGAGCGAAGCGACGGGAAATGAGCACTAATGTCGCCCGTATGCCGGAGCCAATCAGAGGTGCCCCGACGGGCGGCGGGTCGGCAGCACGCGTCCCGTTCGCCGAGGCGTCGAGGGTCCTGCTGCGTCACTCGATCCTCGATGGCATGCGCGACATGCTGCTGACCAGGGACTGGTCGTCGATCACGCTGTCGGACGTGGCCAGGGCGGCAGGCATCAGCAGGCAGACGATCTACAACGAGTTCGGATCCCGTCAGGGCCTCGCCGAGGGGTACGCCCTGCGACTGGCCGACCGGCTGGTCGACGCCGTCGCCGAGGCGATCGATGGCAACGTCGGCAACATCTACCAGGCCTTCCTGGAAGGATTCCGCGCCTTCTTCGTTGAGTCGGCGTCCGACCCGCTGGTCATCTCGCTGCTCACCGGAGGCGCGAAGCCCGACCTGCTGCAGATCATCACCACAGACAGTGCGCCGATCATCTCCAGGTGCTCGCAGCGCCTCACGTCGACCCTTCAGGCAAGTTGGGTGCGCGCCAGCGAAGAGGACGCAGGAGTGCTGGCCAGAGCCATCGTGCGGCTGGCGATGAGTTACGTCTCGATGCCGCCAGAAGCGGACCACGACGTAGCCCGAGACCTGGCCCGATTGATGACGCCGTTCGCCGAACGCTACGGTGTTGTCGATACCCCCTAGCTGTCAGAGCGCCTGAGCGCCTGTCCCGCGAGCCCGCAGGCTGAGGGTATTCGCATGGATGCTGCCGCGCGCACGTCCATGCGCTCACGGGCAAGAAATTACGAACGAATAGGGGCTCTACATGACTGAGCTGAAGGCTGATGTCCGCAACGGCATCGACTTCAAGGTTGCCGATCTGTCGCTGGCCGAATTCGGCCGCAAGGAGATCCGGCTGGCCGAGCACGAGATGCCAGGCTTGATGACGCTGCGCCGCGAGTACTCCGAGGTGCTGCCGCTCAAGGGTGCGCGGATCTCCGGGTCGCTGCACATGACCATCCAGACCGCGGTGCTCATCGAGACGCTCGTCGCGCTCGGTGCCGAGGTGCGCTGGGCGTCGTGCAACATCTTCTCCACCCAGGATCACGCCGCCGCGGCCGTCGTCGTCGGTCCGCACGGCACGCCGGAGGAGCCCAAGGGCACCCCGGTGTTCGCGTGGAAGGGCGAGAGCCTCGAGGAGTACTGGTGGGCCGCCGAGCAGATGCTGACCTGGCCAGGTGAGCCGGCGAACATGATCCTCGACGACGGTGGGGACGCCACCATGCTGGTGTTGCGCGGCGCGCAGTACGAGAAGGCCGGCGTCGTGCCTCCCGGCGAGGACGACGACTCCGATGAGTGGAAGGTCTTCCTGGCACTGGTGCGGGCTCGCTTCGAGACCGACAAGACCAAGTGGACCAAGATCGCCGAGTCGGTCCAGGGTGTCACCGAAGAGACGACAACCGGCGTGCTGCGGCTCTACCAGTTCGCCGCTGCCGGTGAGCTCGCGTTCCCGGCGATCAACGTCAACGACTCGGTCACCAAGTCCAAGTTCGACAACAAGTACGGCACCCGGCACTCGCTGATCGATGGCATCAACCGCGGCACCGACGTGCTGATCGGCGGCAAGGCCGCTCTGGTCTGTGGCTACGGCGACGTCGGCAAGGGCTGCGCGGAGGCGCGCAAGGCCCAGGGTGCGCGCGTTGCGGTCACCGAGATCGACCCGATCAACGCGTTGCAGGCGCTGATGGACGGCTTCGAGGTCAAGACCGTCGAGGAGGCGATCGGCTGGGCCGACATCGTCATCACCGCGACCGGCAACCAGGGCATCATCACCCTCGAGCACATGCGGTCGATGAAGCACCAGGCGATCCTCGGCAACATCGGCCACTTCGATGACGAGATCGAGATGGCTCGTTTGGAGCGCGACAAGGACATCCGTCGGATCAACATCAAGCCGCAGGTTGACGAGTTCGTGTTCCCCGACGGGCACTCGATCATCGTGCTGTCCGAGGGGCGGCTGCTGAACCTCGGCACTGCCACCGGTCACCCGTCGTTCGTGATGAGCAACAGCTTCTCCAACCAGGTCATCGCGCAGATCGAACTGTGGACCAAGAACGACGAGTACGACAACGAGGTCTACCGGCTGCCCAAGCACCTGGACGAGAAGGTGGCCCGCATCCATGTGGAAGCACTGGGTGGCGAGCTGACCAAGCTCACCAAGGAGCAGGCCGAGTACATCGGCGTCGACGTGGACGGCCCGTACAAGCCGGACCACTACCGCTACTGAGTTACCTGGCGCGCCGAGCGCTCCACCTGCGGAGCGCTCGGCGTCCAACGCTCCACCTACGGAGCGCTCAACACGGCGCGGCTAGGCTCGCGCCGTGCTGATTGCGA
The DNA here is from genome assembly GCA_032159915.1 of Mycobacterium sp. Taxonomy (GTDB): domain Bacteria; phylum Actinomycetota; class Actinomycetes; order Mycobacteriales; family Mycobacteriaceae; genus Mycobacterium. The sequence continues at coordinate 3,240 of JAVHWH010000306.1, read as the reverse complement.
TCGAGGGCGTCGACGGCGCCGGCAAGCGGACACTCACCGAGGGCCTGCGTGCGGCATTCGAGGCCGTCGGCAAATCGGTGGCGTCCTTGGCTTTCCCGCGTTACGGGCAGTCGGTGACCGCTGACGTGGCGGCCGAGGCGCTACACGGCCGGCACGGTGACCTCGCATCGTCGGTGTATGCGATGGCGATGCTGTTCGCGCTGGATCGCGCCGGTGGCGCCGACCAGATCCGCGACCTGTGCCGCGATCACGACGTGGTGCTGCTGGACCGCTACGTGGCGTCCAACGCCGCCTACAGCGCCGCACGCCTGCATGAGCCGGCCGACGGCGAGGCGGTCGGCTGGGTCCACGACTTCGAGTACGGCAGGCTGCGGTTGCCGGCACCGGATTGGCAGGTCTTGCTCGGGGTCTCCTCCGAGCTCGCTGATCAGCGGGCCCGCCATCGGGCCAGCGTCGATGCCGGACGGCAGCGTGACGCTTATGAACGCGACGCCGGGCTGCAGCAACGCACCGGTGCGGTGTACGCCGGACTGGCCGCGGCAGCCTGGGGCGGACGCTGGCTGGTGGTCGACGAGACGGTGGATCCAGCTCGGCTGGCCGCCCAGTTAATGGCCTAGTTGCCGTCCCCTTCGGGATGGCCTGTGGTAATAGGTGCACGAAACACGCGTGTGGTAGCCCCATTTTGTCGCGTTCTGGTGACACCATGGAGTCCATGAGGCAAAGGATTCTCGTGGTTGACGACGACGCGTCGCTGGCCGAGATGCTGACCATTGTGCTGCGGGGAGAAGGTTTCGACACCGCGGTCGTTGGTGATGGCACCCAGGCGCTGCCCGCCGTGCGCGAACTGCGGCCCGACCTGGTGTTGCTGGACTTGATGCTGCCGGGCATGAATGGCATCGACGTGTGCCGTGTGTTGCGCGCCGACTCCGGGGTTCCGATCGTGATGCTCACGGCCAAAACCGACACTGTCGACGTGGTGCTCGGACTGGAGTCGGGTGCCGACGACTACATCATGAAGCCGTTCAAGCCCAAGGAGCTGGTCGCCCGGGTTCGTGCGCGGCTGCGTCGCAATGAGGACGAGCCGGCCGAGATGCTCTCGATCGCCGACGTCGACATCGACGTGCCCGCACACAAGGTCACCCGCAACGGTGAGCAGATCTCGCTGACGCCGCTGGAATTCGACCTGCTGGTGGCGTTGGCGCGCAAACCGCGGCAGGTGTTTACTCGTGATGTGCTGCTCGAACAGGTGTGGGGATACCGTCACCCCGCGGACACCCGTTTGGTGAACGTGCACGTCCAGCGTTTGCGGGCCAAGGTCGAAAAAGACCCCGAGAACCCGACCGTTGTGCTGACCGTTCGAGGAGTGGGTTACAAGGCCGGACCTCCGTGACTCGTGCCTGCGACGATGCAGAGCGTCACGCCTGCGACGACGCAGAGCTAAGGACACCAGGGCCCGATAGCGCGCGGGAGCGGCGTCGTTGATTTGGGCATCAAGGCCACGTTTTCGTGGTCGTTCCGGCCGGTCCGGCCCGGTAGTGCGGGGTATGGGCTCGTTGGGCCGGGCCTTGGGCGTGGCATGGCGGCGCTCGCTGCAGCTTCGGGTTATCGCCCTGACCCTCGGCATGTCGCTGGCGGTGATCCTGGCGCTGGGCTTCGTGCTGACCAGCCAGGTCACCAACCGGGTGCTCGACGTCAAGCTTCGCGCCGCCACTGAGCAGATCGAGCGCGCGCGCAGCACGGTCAGCGGGGTCGTCAGCGGCGAAGAAGCCCGGTCACTGGACAGCAGCCTGCAGCTGGCGCGCAACACGTTGACGTCCAAAACCGACCCCACCTCCGGCGCCGGGCTGGCCGGCGCGTTCGACGCGGTGATGGTGGTGCCCGGCCAGGGTCCGAGACCGGCCGCCTCCGCCGGGCCCGTCGACCAATTACCGGAGTCGCTGCGCGATTTCGTCAAGGCCGGGCAGGTGGCCTACCAGTACGCGACCGTGCACACCGACGGCTTCTCCGGTCCGGCACTGGTGATCGGCACCCCGACCACGTCACGGGTGAACAACCTCGAGCTGTACCTGATCTTCCCGCTGGGCAACGAGCAGAGCACGATCGCGCTGGTCCGCGGCACCATGGCCACCGGCGGCCTGGTGCTGATGGTGCTGCTGGCCGGGATCGCCTGGATGGTCACCCGGCAGGTGGTGGTGCCGGTCCGGGCGGCCGCGCGGACCGCCGAGCGATTCGCCGACGGTCATCTGTCCGAGCGGATCCCGATCCGCGGCGAAGACGACATGGCCCGGCTCGCAGTGTCGTTCAACGACATGGCCGAGAGCCTGTCGCGCCAGATCGCTCAACTGGAAGAGTTCGGCAACCTGCAGCGCCGGTTCACCTCCGACGTCAGCCATGAGCTGCGCACCCCGCTGACCACCGTGCGGATGGCCGCCGATTTGATCTACGACCACAGCGAAGACCTCGACCCGGCGCTGCGCCGGTCCACCGAGTTGATGGTCAACGAGCTGGACCGGTTCGAGTCGCTGCTCAGTGATCTGCTGGAAATTTCGCGCCACGACGCCGGCGTCGCCGAGTTGTCGGTTGAAGCCGTCGATCTGCGGACCACGGTCAACAGCGCGCTGAGCAATGTCGGGCACCTGGCCGAAGACGCCGAGGTGCAGATGATCGTCGACATGCCCGAAGAGGATGTCATCGCCGAGGTCGATCCCCGCCGGGTCGAGCGGATTCTGCGAAATCTGATCGCCAATGCGATCGACCATGCCGAGCACAAACCGGTCCGGATCAGGATGGGCTACGACGAGGACACCGTCGCGGTCACGGTCCGCGACTACGGCGTCGGGCTGCGGCCGGGCGAGGAGAAGCTGGTGTTCAGCCGATTCTGGCGCTCGGACCCATCACGGGTACGCCAATCCGGCGGGACCGGTTTGGGGCTGGCGATCAGCGTCGAGGACGCGCGTCTGCACCAGGGCCGGCTGGAAGCCTGGGGTGAGCCCGGCAACGGCGCCTGCTTCCGGCTGACCCTGCCGCTGGTGCGTGGACACAAGGTCACCACCAGCCCGCTGCCGATGAAACCTGTCGCCCCGGAACGTAAAGAGCGTCAGCCACGACAGCGCGAGCACGCCGAGAGAAGCGTGTGATGCGCCGATGGCTCGTTCGCCCGGTTCGCCCCCTCGCCGCTGCGCGGCCGGGGGTACCCCCACCTCGGGCCGTTCCGGCCCGCATCGTCGCCAGGCGGAAGGC
>JAVHWH010000297.1:0-4377 GCA_032159915.1 Mycobacterium sp. | reverse complement strand
GTCTGTCTACCCGCGCCACCGCCAGGTCATGCACTACCGGCAGACGACGAAGCGCTCAGCTTCCCGCGCTGAGAATTTTGATCGCGAAGATCAGGCTGTCGCCCTTCTGGATCCCAGCTTGGGGTTGACCCTCGGGGTAGCCATCAGCTGAGTTCATCGCAACGCCGACGGTGGAACCGACCTTTTGTCCGGCGATCGCCTTCTGAAAGCCCGGCACCACTCCGTCGAGCGGGAATTGAGCAGGAGTGCCTCGTTCGTAAGAACTGTCGAACACTTTCCCGTCGCGTCCGTCGACGCCCATGTAGCACACCGAGACGGTAGCCGTAGGAGCCACGACCGGGCCGTCCCCGGCCCGCAGCGTATGCACCGCGGTCTCGGTCACGCTGAATGGTTGAGTCACCGTGATCAGTGGTGCGGCCGTGTCCGTCGAGCCCGTCACGCTGACGCTGCCAGTCGCCCCGCTCAGCGTCCACTCCGGCGTGCCGCCGTTGCCTGGCGCCTGGGTGGGGCAGCCGCTGGCTGCCGTCGGGGGCGGCGACTCGGCTGCGGTCATGGCGGGCGCGGCCGGGTGAGTAGACGTGCTCGGCGACGAAGCGGGCTTGTCCGAGCTGCATGCGGCAAGCGCCGTGACGGCCGATGCGGCGCAGACCATGAGGCCGACCGAGGACCAGGTTCGGGAGAAATTCACGGTCGTCACGTTACCTTCGAGCGTCGCCGGCGGGCCGCCCATGCCCCGGTGCACCACAGTGCCCACACCACCAGCAGCGGCTGAAACAGCAGCCGGATTGCGCGGGCCAGGTCCGAGTCGAGACCGAAAGCGTTCGTGTGGGTGACGAATTGAGAGACGTTTCCGGGAAAGACCAGAACGAAAAACAGGGCTACCACCCATCCGATCCGCGCCCGCCACCGCGTCAGGACCACCAAGCCGGCTCCGAGCAGGATCTCCACCACGCCCGACGCCACAATGACAAAGTCAGCGCTGAGCGGCAGCCAGGTCGGCACTTGGGCGTGGAAGGCGTTTCGGGCGAACGTGAGATGGCCCACTCCGGCAAAAGTGAGGAAAGCACCCAGAACAAGGCGTGCGACGCGTCGCGCCGGGGAAGACGCGTGCTGATCAGTGGCAAGGGGGGTCATCCCCGCATCGTCTCGCGTTATCGCGCGTCTGGGAGGCCGCGGCTCATCCTGACAGGTTTCGAACGCATGTGCGACGGTTATACCGCTCTCGGAGGTGATCGCAGATGAGCGACGACGCGCAGCAAGCGCCGAATGAAACGGCCGAGAAAGACCCAGCGGACTGGGTCACCGGCGAGGAGCCGATGACCGGCCCACAGCGAAGTTACCTGCAGACACTGGGGCAGGAGGCGGGCCGTGAGATCTCCGATGACCTGACCAAAGCTCAAGCATCCCGTCTGATCGAGGAACTTCAGCAAAGCACCGGGCGCGGAGTGGATTGATCAGCGCGGCGCCGAGAAGTAGGCAACGTCAACTGATCCGCCGCCGCGCGCCGTAGGGTCTTCGCAATGGCCCTAAAAACCGATATCCGAGGCATGGAGTGGCCTTATCCCGAACCATTCGTCGTCGGACGGGAGGATGTGCGCGTCTTCGCTCAGGCGGTGAAGGCGACCGACGCCGTCTCCCTTGACGACAAAGCGGCTGCGGAGATGGGCTACTCGGCGGTCGTTGCGTCGCCTACGTTCCCGGCTGTTTTCGCGGCTCTCATCCAACGGCATTTTCTGAGCAACGTCGACTTGGGCATGGACCAGATCCAAATGATCCAGGTGGAGCAATGCTTTCGCTATCACCGCCCGATCGTCGCCGGCGATGTACTCCGCGGAACGATGTATGTGGACTCCGTCAACGAGCGTTTCGGCGCTGACATCGTCACGACACGAAGCGTCTGCACTGACCAGCGCGGCGAGGTGGTCCTCGAAGCGTCGACAACCATGATGGGTCGCCATGAGGACATGTCCGAGTACTTGACGTGGAATCCTGACAGCGGCCGACACATGCGGACTCCGGGCTGGCGAGGGCCCAGCTCGCCGTAGCGTTGCGAGGCAAACCCGGCCGGTGGCGCCGGCGAGGAGTCGGTGATGTTGATCTTCAGTGAGCCGTATGAAGCCAGCGACGGCACGGTGGTCGTCACGGTCTGCCGGACGGGCTGGCGGAATCATGCCGGGCATCCGATCGGCGTCTACACGATTCATGCGGGCACTACCACCTGGACGCCGGCAATTGATGCCAGTCGGCACAGGCTGATCGGAGTCTGCACGGGCCTGCTGGCGGCGGTCATTGGCATGGTTGCTGTGCTAGGGAGACCGCCGTGGCCAGAGTTGACCGAGCAAGTGATGGTGTCGCTTGCGAACAGCCGCGCCGCCGGTGAGCAGCCGCAGCCAGGGGAGTGAGCGGTACCTTCCAGCTGCGGCCGCGCTTAGGGGAGCGCGTGACGGGGCATAGCTACCCGGACGCAAGAGAGGCGGTGTGTTGGATGGGCGACGCTAGTACCTGTTCGGCAAGATCACACGGGAGGCCGCCGTCATGAGTATCGCGGCCGACGATGTACGGCGACTGCTGGACGCCGGCGACGCAGATGCGCTGCTGGTGCTGATCGAGGGTCAGATCAAAATTATCGCGCCCGACGAACTTGATTCTCCGGCCTACCGCGGTGCGCTCCGGGTGATTTCACGCGAAGAACTCATCTCGCAGAACGGCAAAGCGGACTTGTCTGATCGCGAACTCGCCGAACAGGCTGAAAGCCTCGACGTCGTGGTACGTAATCTCGGGGGCTGACCTGCTCGATTATCGGGTGACCGTTCAGCTACCTGGGTGGTCGGGGGCGTTTGCCGCCCATGCCTAAGGTCAGCGTGGATCGGGGCTGAAGTTTCATGACGGTTTCGGTTGCGCAAAGGTACTGCAGCTACCCGCGTTGCGAGCGCCAATATCATCTACGTGGCTTTAGTGTCGGCTGCTATGGCTAGAGTGACGAGCTATGTGAAGCGTTCGCGCGCAGCGCTTCACATAACCGCGGTGGCGTTGATAGCTGCCACCCTCGGCCTCGCCGTTACTCCTGAAGCTCATGCGGCTGCGGCCACGGCGACGTTGTCGGTGCAATCGACATGGCAGACGGGTTTCATCGCCCGCTTCACCATCACCAACTCGAGCACGCTTCCGCTAAGCGATTGGAAGCTTGAATTCGACTTGCCGGTAGGCGAATCGGTCTCGCATACGTGGAATAGCACCCTTTCGCAATCTGGAACGCACTACGTGCTCACGCCCGCGAATTGGAATCGCGTCATTGCACCCGGCGGTTCGGCCACCGGTGGCCTGAGGGGCGTGCTGACCGGTTCGTACTCGCCACCGTTAAATTGTGTCCTCAACGGCCAATATCCTTGCAATTAACAGTATCTGGGCGCTGATTCTCGACCGGCTCGGCATCGCCGAGCGTTCAAACGCCGCCACTAACCGTGGATTTCCACTGCGGATCCCGGCCCACCAGTGCGAGCACCCGATGCCAGCTCGAAACGTCGTCGTGGTCCCCGACCTGGACGACGGGACCGAAGAGTGTTCCCGGCGCGGTTCGCTCGGAGCCGTCGGGCACCAAGCGCGCCACCGCGAGCGTGGCTTCGACTAAGTCCTGGGCGTAGTCGACCTCCTTGCCGAGCGAAACGGCGAGGTCCCATCCGTGTACTGCCACGTCGAGTCCGTGGAAGTCGACGGCCAAGTGGACGGGAAAGCGGGCGTCAGGCCCAATTTCGGGTAGTAGCAACTGGCGGTCAGGATCCGACGCGCCGAATGCCGAGGTGACGGCAACCGAGCTGGTTGCATACGCCTCGCCGGGTGCTTCGCCCAGCGGCCGAGGCGCGAAGGCATCTACCCCGACGTCGTTTCGCAGGGCGGCGATAAAGCCTTCGTCCTGGCCGACCATGTGCTCCAGTAACGCCTTCACATGCCATTGGGCGCATGGTGTCGGACGGTCCAGGTCATCGGGCAAGACCTGCTGCACCAGGGATCGAACTGCTTCGGACAGGCGAGCGTGTTGACTCACAGTAATAAACATAGGTAGACGGTAAACCTTCGTTGATTGATCGGCAAGCTTTAGCATCTGACCATGGCATCTCAGCGTTACGACCTGGGGGCGGCGTTCGCCTGGCTCGCACGAGCCATGATCGAAGCGGAACGCCCGGTGCTCGATGAGCACGAACTCCAGATGTGGGACTACGTCGTGCTGGCCGCCCTTGCTGACGGCCCGGTGGCGACTCAGTCGCAACTTTCCGCGGTAACCGGACGAGACAAGACGCGGCTGATCCCCACGCTGGACCGGCTCGAAGCGCGCGGGCTGGTGCAGCGCACGCCCGATCCGGCCGACCGGCGCAACAACCT
>JAVHWH010000266.1:0-7373 GCA_032159915.1 Mycobacterium sp. | reverse complement strand
GCGGAACGCCGACCAAAAGCACGACGTTGTCGTTGATCGCCGCGGCCAAATCGCCGTGCAGAACGTCGTGAATCATCCGCAGCGCGCCGCATCCGGGGCAGTTCAGCCCAGTGAGCAGTCGGAACGGACAGACCGGAAAGATCGAATCCGGGTTGTGCGGGTCAACTATGCCGATGTAGCCGAACGCGCCTGCGACCAGCGCGCCCACTTCGAGCAGTGCGAACAGATGGCGCCGATACCAGCGCCCGGTGGGCCGGTCGGCGCCGTGCGCAGCCGGACTGGACGTCACTCCTGGTCCGGCTTCTTCTCGTCTGAGTCGGGGGCCTCTGACTCGCCCGCGACGGAGTCCTCTGCCTCGACATTCTCGTGTTTCGAAGCCGGCTCGGCTTCGGCGGCCTCGGTTGACTCGGCGGGTGCCTCGTCGTGGTCCGCGGGCGCTTCAACCTCGGCCGCTGTCTCGGTGGCTGGCGTCTTCGCCTCCGGGGTCTCGGCGGAAGCCGCCTCGGGCGCTTCGACCTCGACCGCGGGCGGGTCCGCCTCGGCTGCATCCGCCTCCGTCGCGACGGCTTCGGCATCTGCGTCCGGCGTCTCGACTGCCGGCGCTTCGTCCTGCTCGGCCGCTGTCTCGGTGGCTGCCGTGTCCGCCTGCGGGGTTTCGGCGGGTGCCACCGCGGGCGCCACAGAGTCGTTGGCCTCGTCCGACCCGATCGAGTCCGGCTCCAGCAATTCGGCGGCCGAGCCGCTGAGCGTTGCCGGATCTTCGCGCCCCTTGGGCGCGAGGATCAGATACACCACCGCGCCGATGAGGACGAACGTCGAGGTGAAGGAGTTGATCCGGATCCCGGCGATATGGGTGGCCGTATCGTCGCGGAGCAGTTCGACCCAGAACCGGCCGATGCAGTAACCCGCGACATAGGTCGCGAACAACCGGCCGTGGCCGAGGGTGAATCGGCGGTCCAGGAAGATCAGGACGACGAAAAGGAATAAGTTCCAGAGCAGTTCGTACAGAAATGTCGGCTGGACGACCATCGCCAGCTGCCCGGTCGATACCCCGTCGAGCGAATGCACATCAACGAAGCCGGCCGGGTCGCGGCGGTAAAAGATCTCCAGCCCCCAGGGCATCGTGGTCTCGCGGCCGAAAAGCTCTTGGTTGAAGTAGTTTCCGAGGCGGCCGATCGCCTGCGCGAGCACGATGCCGGGTGCGATCGCGTCGCCGAATGCCGGCAGCGGGATGTCACGACGTCGACAGGCGATCCACGCACCCACGCCGCCGAATGCGACCGCCCCCCAGATTCCGAGGCCGCCGTCCCAGATGCGCAGCGCCGCAATGGGTCCGGCTCCCCCTTCACCGAAGTATGTCCGCCAGTCGGTGGCCAGGTGGTAGAGCCGGCCGCCGATCAGCCCGAACGGCACGGCCCACAACGCGATGTCGTAGATCACGCCGCGCTCGCCGCCGCGCGCTTCCCAGCGCCGATCCCCGATCAGCAGCGCAGCGATGATCCCCACGATGATGAACAGCGCGTAGGCCCGCAGCGGGACGGGCCCCAGATGCCACACCCCCTGCGGCGGGCTGGGGAAAAACGCCAGCACAGATGTCGTCATGATGCCGAAACCTTGTGGCGGACACCGGCGGCCAGTTCTTCACTCAAAGCGCGCATCGTGGGCAATCCGTCATTGAGCGCGGAGACCAGCGCTGAACCCACGATGACACCGTCGGCGTAGCCGGCGATCTCGGCGGCTTGTTCGCGGGAACGAACGCCCAATCCCACTCCGACGGCGATGCCGGAAACCGCCTTGACCCGGCCGACCAATTCCGGCGCAGCGTTCGACACCGCGTCCCGCGCACCGGTCACACCCATCGTCGATGCCGCGTAGACAAATCCGCGCGATGCTGCCACCGTGTCGGCCAGACGCTGCGGTGTCGACGACGGCGCCACCAGGAAGATGCGATCGAGGTGGTGCTGCTCGGATGCCGCCAGCCATTCGTCGGCCTCGTCGGGGATGAGGTCCGGGGTGATCAGACCGTAGCCGCCAGCGGCCGCCAGATCACGAGCGAAGGCGTCGATCCCGTAGCGCAACACCGGGTTCCAATACGTCATGACGACGGCACGACCACCTGCTTCGCTGATCGACTCGACAGCAGTCAACGTGTCGCGCACCCGCACACCGCCGCGCAACGCGACCTCCGCGGCATTGGCGATCACGGGTCCGTCCATGCCTGGATCCGAATACGGGACACCGACTTCGATGAGGTCACAGCCCGATTCGGTCAGCGTTTTCATCGCATCGATCGACGTCGGGACATCGGGATATCCGGTCGGCAGATATCCGATCAGCGCCGCACGCTGCTCACCGTGGCAGGCATCGAAAACTGCTCGCAGACGACTGGTTTCGCTGTCCTCGGGGGTCATGATCTGTCCGGACCCATTTGTCCGGCTCTCCCCCGCGAGCGGGAGGTGCCCCCATCTCGGGCAGCTGCGCTGCCCGCATCGTCACCGTGGTCTAGCAAGCCGAACCACTTGGCAGCCGTCTCGACGTCTTTGTCCCCGCGGCCAGACAGGTTCACCACGATCACTGCGCCGGAGCCCATCTCGACCCCCAGCTTGAGTGCGCCGGCGACCGCGTGCGCCGACTCGATGGCCGGAATGATGCCTTCGGTCCGGCACAACAGCCGCAACGCGTCCATCGCTTCGACGTCGGTGATCGGGCGGTATTCAGCCCGGCCGATGTCCTTCAGCCAGGCGTGCTCCGGGCCCACGCCCGGATAGTCCAGGCCCGCCGAAATCGAATGCGATTCGACCGTCTGTCCGTCTTCGTCCTGCAGCAGATAGGAATACGAGCCTTGGAACGCGCCCGGTGATCCCCCGGTGAACGTGGCCGCATGACGGCCGGTTTCGACGCCGTCACCGGCCGCTTCGTAACCCACCAGCCGGACACCGGGGTCGTCGAGGAAAGCGTGGAAAATGCCGATCGCGTTGGATCCGCCGCCCACGCACGCGGTCACGGCATCGGGCAACCGGCCCGCCTGATCCTGGATCTGCACCCGTGTCTCGAGCCCGATCACCCGCTGAAAGTCGCGGACCATCGTCGGGAAGGGGTGCGGCCCAGCGGCTGTGCCGAAGCAGTAATAGGTGTCGTCGGCGTTGGTCACCCAGTCGCGGAACGCGTCATTGATGGCGTCCTTGAGGGTCTTGGAGCCTGACTCGACTGAGACGACCCGGGCACCCAGCAGTCGCATCCGGGCGACGTTGAGCGCCTGCCGCGCGGTGTCGACGGCACCCATGTAGATCACGCAATCCAGGCCGAGCAGCGCACACGCGGTCGCGGTGGCGACTCCGTGCTGGCCGGCACCGGTTTCGGCGATCACCCGGGTCTTGCCCATCTGACGTGCCAGCAAGGCCTGCCCCAACACGTTGTTGATCTTGTGGGAACCGGTGTGGTTCAAGTCTTCTCGTTTGAGGAAGATGTGCGCCCCGCCGGCGTGCTCGCTGAGCCGGGCGGCCTCGTACAGCGGTGAGGGCCGACCGGTGTAGTGCGTCTGCAACCGGTCGAGCTCGTCGAGGAAAGCCTGGTCGGTGCGCACCTTTTCGTAGGCTGCGGTGACGTCCTCGATCACGGCCATCAGGGCCTCGGCGACGAACCTGCCACCGTAGACGCCGAAATGACCACGGATATCGGGGTCGTGGGCGGTGGGCTCAGCGATCGCGGCGCTGGAACGCGGAAGTTCCGGGCGCGACGGGGTGCCTCCCACTTGCGGGGGAATGTCTGCCATCACCAATGCTCAACGGGTAAGCGGCGCATGGAGTTCAACCATCGCGCCGGGCTAGCGGGCCGGCTTCGGGCACGACGGGTGCTTGCCGGCGGTAACCAGGTCGGCCACGGCTGCGCGCGGATCCCCGCTGGTCACCAGGCCTTCGCCGACCAGCACAGCGTCGGCGCCAGCGCCGGCGTAGGCCAGCAGGTCAGCCCTGCCCCGCACACCCGACTCGGCGATCCGGATGATGTTCGACGGCAGCCCCGGCGCGATGCGCGCAAAGCAATCCCGATCGACTCGAAGTGTCCGCAGGTCGCGGGCATTCACGCCGATCACCCGGGCGCCGGCCGTCAACGCCCGGTCGGCTTCTTCTTCGGTGTGCACCTCGACCAGTGCCGTCATGTTCAGCGACTCGGTGCGTTCCAGCATCGACTCCAACGCCGGCTGATCCAGCGCGGCGACGATCAGCAGCAGCATGTCAGCGCCGTGCGCGCGGGCCTCGTGGATCTGGTAGGGCCCGACGACAAAGTCTTTGCGCAGCACCGGTATCGAGACGGCCGCGCGCACTGAGTCGAGGTCGGCCAGGCTGCCGTGGAAGCGGCGCTCTTCGGTCAGCACACTGATGATCCGCGCGCCGCCGTCTTGGTACGCGCACGCCAGCGCGGCGGGGTCGGCGATCGACGCGAGTTCGCCCGCCGACGGGCTGGCTCGCTTGACCTCTGCGATGACACCAATTCCCGGTTCGCGCAGCGCTGCCAGCACGTCACGCGGCGGTGGGGCGGCCTCGGCCGCGGCCTTGATCTCCGGCATGCTCACAACCGCTTCACGAGCGGCAACGTCGGCCCGGACTCCTTGAATAATGGAGTCGAGCACGCTAGCCGAAGTCATGCTGTCGGTTCCTCTCCCCGGCCGCCGCCAGAATATTGACGGCGTTCATCGAAGGGTAGCGAGCGCCGAGGGCGCGTGTGTCACCGACCCTCGGTGTCAGGCTCAGCTGGCGGATCATGCGCTGGGTCAGTCGGATCACGCCCCTCGTCGAGCTCGTCCCACATCGTGCGCTCCGATGGCGTCTCCGGGCGACGCCGCGCCGCAGACCGCCGGGCAGCGGGCGCCAGATATTTCGTGGCGGTCCGGCCGGCGGAGGCCGCGGCGCGCATCAACAGCACCGCCGCGATCAGCGTGCCGGCCCCGGCCACCAGGGTGGTCACCGGGCCGGGGTAGTGCCGCGTGCTGCCGACCAGTTGCAGCAGCGGCACGTGGGCGAGATCGGCAGCCCTGGCCGCGACGTCCGTCATTTCCAGCGTGCTGATCGCCAGGTATCCCGTCGCCAGGCTGGCCAGGGCCAGCAGCACCGCCAGCAACCGCAGCGCCCAACTGCGCACCGCCAGCGCGGCCAGCGCGGTCGCCAGCAGCAGCAGCGCCAGCGGAATCAGGCCCGACGACCACCCCGCACCGGACAGCGTGACCAGCTTCGGCGGCCCCAAACCGTCGAAAGTCTTCAGCTCGACCCAGGTCAGCCGCGATGCCGCCCAGAGTCCGGCGGCCGAGAACACCAGCAGAGCCTGCGCCACCCTGATGGTCAGCCGGGCATCAGCCACCATGGCCCGCATCGTCGACGGGCGTGTCCGGGTTACGTAAGGTCTCCGCGGCGGCAATCGCGCTGAGCACCGCACGCGCCTTATTGGTCGCCTCGGTGTACTCATACGGCCCGTTGGAGTCCGCCACCACACCGCCACCTGCCTGCACATAGGCAGTGCCGTCACGCAACAAAGCGGTCCGGATGGCGATCGCGAAGTCGGCGTTCCCGGCGAAGTCGAGGTAGCCCAGCACACCGCCGTAGAGGCCGCGCCGGGTCTTTTCCACTTCCTCGATCAGCTCCATCGCGCGCACCTTCGGCGCACCGGACAGCGTGCCGGCCGGAAAACACGCTGTCACGGCGTCCAGTGCGGTGCGGTTCTCGGCAAGCATGCCGGTCACTGTGGACACCAAATGCATGACGTGGCTGTAGCGCTCGATGTGGCTGTAGTCCTCGACGTGCACACTGCCCGGCACGCAGACCCGGCCCAGGTCGTTGCGGCCGAGGTCGACCAACATCAGGTGCTCGGCGCGCTCCTTCTCGTCGGCCAGCAACTCCTTTTCCAGCAGCTGATCCTCGTCATCAGACTCTCCGCGCCATCTGGTCCCGGCGATCGGGTGTGTCCTCGCGCAGCGGTCCTGCACGGTGACCAATGCCTCAGGGCTGGAGCCGGCAATCGAGAAAGCCGTTCCCCCTTCGTCATTGGGCACGTGCAGCAGATACATGTACGGGCTGGGGTTGGTCACCCGGAGCATCCGGTAGACGTCGATCGCCTGGACGTCGGTGTCCATCTCGAAACGCTGCGACGGCACTACCTGGAACGCCTCGCCCCGCTCGATCTCGCCGACCAGGCGCTCGACGATCGCGCCGTACTCCTGGACAGTGCGCTGCGAACGGTGCCGCGGCTCGGGCTTGGTGAACGTCGCGACGGTCGACGGCAGGGGCTGCTCCAGTGCGGCGGTCATCACGTCCAGCCGCGCGATCGCGTCGTCGTAAGCCTCGTCGACCCGCTCGTCGGTGCCGTTCCAGTTCACCGCGTTGGCGATCAGCGTGATGGTGCCCTCGTGATGATCCACCGCGGCCAGATCGGTGGCCAGCAGCAGCAGCATGTCCGGCAGGTGCAGGTCGTCGACTGCCAGCTCAGGCAGCCGCTCGAGGCGCCGCACCAGGTCATAGGCGAAGAAGCCGACCATGCCGCCAGACAACGGCGGCAGCCCCGGCAGCGCCGCCGTGGCCAGTAGTTCCAACGTCTCGTGCAGCGCCCGCAGCGGGTCGCCGCCGGTGGGCGCATCCTGCGGCACCGTGCCCAGCCACACCGCCTGCCCGTCGCGCACGGTCAGCGCCGATGGGGCGCCAGCCCCGATGAATGACCACCGCGACCACGACCGGCCATTCTCCGCCGACTCGAGCAAAAACGTGCCAGGCCGGTTGTCGGCCAGTTTGCGGTATGCCGATAGCGGAGTCTCGGCGTCGGCCAGCACCTTGCGGGTCACCGGCACCACCCGATGCTCGGCCGCCAGGAGTCGGAACTGCTCCCGCGAGGTGGTAACGGCGGCGAGGTTGGCGTGCACGCCAGTCATCTTCCCAGATACGCAGATCGTCTTCGCCGCTACTGGCGTAGCGTGACGGCCATGAAAACCGGTGACACCGTGGCTGACTTCGAACTTCCCGACCAGACCGGTACCCCCCGCAGGCTCACCGCACTGCTCTCCGACGGCCCTATCGTGCTGTTCTTCTACCCCGCGGCGATGACTCCCGGATGCACCAAGGAAGCGTGCCACTTCCGGGACCTGGCGCAGGAGTTCACTGCCGTCGGCGCGAACCGGGTCGGGATCAGCGTGGACCCGGTCGCAAAGCAGGCGAAGTTCGCCGATGCGCAGCGTTTCGATTATCCGCTGCTGTCAGATACCGACGGCGCGGTCGCGAACCAATTCGGGGTCAAGCGTGGACTTTTGGGCAAGCTGCTTCCGGTCAAGCGGACGACCTTCGTGATCGACACCGATCGCAAGGTGCTCGACGTGATCTCCAGCGAGTTGAGCATGG
>JAVHWH010000265.1:0-6291 GCA_032159915.1 Mycobacterium sp. | reverse complement strand
GCGTTGATAGCGGCGACCCGCTGCACCCGGCTTCGCCGCGCTTGCGGATCGCCACTTGGAACGTCAACTCGATTCGCACCCGACTGCCCCGGGTGCTCGATTGGCTGCAGCGCGCCGAGGTCGATGTGCTCGCCATGCAGGAAACCAAATGTTCTGACGAGCAGTTTCCGACAATGCCCTTCCTGGAGCTCGGCTATGAGGTCGCGCACGTCGGTTTCAACCAGTGGAACGGTGTAGCGATCGCGTCGCGGGTCGGCCTGGACGACATCGAAGTCGGTTTCGACGGCCAGCCGACCTGGAGCAGCAAGCCAGATGTGGCAGCCGCGGCCGAGGCGCGCGCGCTGGCCGCCACGTGCGCAGGGGTACGGGTGTGGAGCCTCTATGTGCCCAACGGTCGCACCCTGGACGATCCGCATTACACGTACAAGCTGAATTGGCTTGCAGCTCTGCGTGATACCGCAGAAGGATGGCTGCGTGACGACCCGTCGGCGCCGATCGCACTGGTCGGCGATTGGAACATCGCTCCGACCGACGACGACGTTTGGGACGTCGAGTTGTTCAGAAGATCCACCCATGTCTCTGAACCGGAGCGTAAGGCGTTCGACGCGATAGTCGATGCTCAATTCATCGACGTGGTAAGGCCTTTCACGCCCGGCCCCGGCGTCTACACCTACTGGGATTACACCCAGCTGCGATTTCCGAAGAAGCAAGGGATGCGTATCGATTTCATCCTCGGATCACCTGCATTCGCCAGCCGGGTCGCCGATGCGCAGATCGTTCGCGAGGAACGTAAAGGCAAAGCTCCCAGCGACCATGCACCAGTCCTGGTGGATCTTGACAGCCCTGATGCATGAGAACACTTCTATTGGGTATTCATTCGCTGTTCATTTACCCATCAAAGTCATAGGATTGCGGTCATCGAAATGACGGTTACATACCTAAACTCAGGGAGTCATCATGGGTGTCGTTGACGGCGCCGCACGCAGCCTAAGCCGGACGGTCAATCGTGCCGCCTCGGCAACCACCGCGGCCGCAGGCGCGGTGGGGGGTGCCGCAGTCAACGGCGTAGTCGGTGCCGTGACCGGAGCGGCGGCTGGTGTGCAGAAGGGCGTCGACAGCGGAAGCCACTCGACGCCGGCTGCCGCACTGACGCTGGGCGCGCTCGGAGTCGCCGGGCTCGTCGAGTGGCCGATCCTGCTCGCCGTCGGCGGTGGCGCGCTCCTGCTGCGACGGCTGAGCAACTCGCGCACCGACGGTCCCGTCGCATCGGTTACCGCGGTCAAAGCGACGCCCGCCAAGTCGACCAACTCGGCGACGCCCGCCAAGTCAACCAACTCGGCGACGCCCGCCAAGTCAACTAAGTCGGCGACGCCCGCCAAGTCGACCAACTCCGCGCGGTCCCGCAAGACGCCGGCCAAGCGGACCGCGGCACGGCAGCAGGGCGGCGCTCAGTCGCGCTCCCGGCGTTGATCTTGTCGAGTAAGTAGCGTCGACTTGGTGCGAGCACCCTTCCCGCTTCGCGCGGTAACGCTGGGGTTGCAGGCGACATCTGCACTGGTCAGCACCGGCGTGACGATGGCCGCCATCCCGGTGCGCGAAGGCGCTCGAGCGCTGTCCGCCGGGTTGCCCACACCCACGTTGACGCGGCACAGTTGGCGCGGTCGAGGGCGTGCCTGGATCGAGGTTCGTGGCCTCGACGGTCCGGACGGCGCAGAACTCGGGCGCTTCGTAGCCGAGGCCGTCCGTGCCAGAGGTGGAGTCGAATCCGTCAGCGTGAACCGTCCACTGTCGCGGATCGTTGTCCGTCTCAGCCACGACCAAGTCTCGGTGCGCGAACTATGCCGCTACGTCGACGAGGCCGAAAAGCGTTGGCTGGCAACGGGTACTGCCGATACACGGCGTCGTGACACTCGCCCGAAACCGTTGCCGGGCGATGGCCTGCTGCTGGCCACCAATGCGCTAGGGGTCGGCGCGACCGCAGTCGGCGTCAGCGCCGCCGTCGCAGGTCGGGTGTTGCGATGGCCGCAATTATTCCAAGGCGTCGAGGCGGTGGTGGCGGCCGTCGACTATCAGCCTCGCGTGCGCCGCTTGCTCGAGGACAGCATCGGCCACTCGGCCACCGACGCGGTGCTGTCGGTGGCGACGGTGCTGGCGCACGTACTCGAACTGTCACCGGCATCGCTGACCGTCGACCTCGCGGTGGAGATCCTGAAGGCCGCCGAATTCCAGGCCGAAGCGCAGGCCTGGAGTCGTCACGAACCGGCCCTGGCCCGCCACGCCGAACAACATGAGGTACACCCACCGTCACGGCCGGTGGCACCCGCCGACGGGCCGGTCGAGCGGTACGCCGGACGCAGCGCGCTGGTCCAGCTGATCGGGACCGCGGCCGTCGGCGCATTCACCCGCAATATCGCGACGGCCGCGACAGCGACGCTCGTCACCACTCCGAAGGCCACCCGCACCACGCGCGAGTCGTTCGCCGCGGCGCTGGGGCAAGGGTTGGCGCAGCGCTACGCGGTGCTGCCGCTGCAGCCGGAAAAACTTAGGTGGCTGGACCGCGTCGACGCACTGCTCATCGACCCCCGGGTGTTGTGCACCAATACCTTGCGGGTGGTCCGCGTTCGCGGGGCGAGCGAAAAAGAGCTGACACCGGCGTGGACCCGCGCCCAGTTGCTGCTGGAGCGCAAGGGCCTCAGCGTGGGCTGGCACCCGGTCGAGGGCAAGGTCGAGGCGTTGATCGGCCCGACGCACGATCCGCTGGCCTCGGCCGTGCTGGCCGAAGCCCGCCGCGCCGGCCTGGAACTGATTTCGGTCGACATCGAGGATATCGGCGAGTTGCAGCCGGCGTTCGATGAGCTGCGTCCGCTGCAGCGGACCTCCATCGACGACGCACTGGCAGCGGCACTGGCAGATCTGCAGGAGGCAGGCCACAACGTTGCGGTCCTGTCTTCGGCTGCAGCACAGGCACTTTCGTCGGCTGATGTCGGTTTGGGCCTGATGCCCAACTCCGATTCCGAACCGCCGCCCTGGACTGCGGACCTGATATTGAGCGACCTCGACGGTGCCTGGCGATTACTCCACGCGATCCCGGCCGCCAAATCGGCCAGCCGACGCGGCATCGAAATCGCGACCGGTGCAACGGCATTGGGTGCACTACTGATGGTACCTGGCGTCCGCGGGCGCGGGCCCGGTCCGGTGACGACAGGTGCGGCCGCCGGTCTGCTGTCCGGATACCTGATGGCCCGAGGGGTGCTGCGCGCGCCGGCGCCGCCGCCGGCACCGATCAACGAGTGGCACGCGATGTCGATCGAGCAGGTCCGCACCATGTTGCCGCCACCGGCTCGCGAGGCGCAACTACCGCAACGGCAGGGCTTGACCGTTCGGGCGATCGGCACGGCGCAGCGCGGCGCCGAACTGACCGACCGTCCGCGTCAAGCGGTGTGGCAATTCCTCAAGGCCGTGCGCGCGGAATTGTCCGACCCGCTGACACCGGTGCTTGCGCTGGGCTCTGCGGCCAGCGCGATCCTCGGTTCGCCGGTCGATGCGATACTCGTCGGATCGGTGCTCACCGGAAACTCCATGCTGGCCGCCAGCCAGCGGCTGCGCGCCGAGAGCCGGCTCGATGAGCTTCTCTCGCAACAGATCCCGCCAGCCAGAAAAGTGACTTTCGGCCGCGACGGGACGCCGGTGTACACCGAGATGAAAGCTGCGCAGCTGCGGCCCGGCGACGTGATCGAAATGCGCACCAACGAGGTGGTCCCTGCCGACGCCCGGCTGGTCGAGGAGGAAGACCTCGAGGTCGACGAATCCACCCTGACCGGTGAATCCCTACCGGTGGAAAAACAGCTCGATCCCACCCCCGGCGCTGAGCTGGCCGAGCGTCGCTGCATGCTCTACAGCGGAACCACCATCGTGGCAGGCACCGCGGTGGCGCTGGTGACCGCGGTCGGTACCGACACTCAGGAGCGCCGCGCCGCCGAGCTGGTGTCCACCGACCACGCCGAGATCGGGCTGGAGCATCAGCTCAGCCAGCTCACCAATCGGGCCTTCCCGGTCAGCGCAGCCGGCGGTGTGCTGGTCGGAGCCCTGGGACTGTTGCGCGGCAGAGGTTTACGCCAAGCCGTGGCCAGCGGCATCGCGATCACCGTGGCGGCGGTGCCCGAAGGCATGCCGTTGGTGGCGACCCTCGCGCAGGCCGCATCGGCGCGGCGACTGGCCAATTACGGTGCGCTGGTACGTGTTCCGCGATCGGTGGAGGCACTGGGCCGGATCGACGTGGTGTGCTTCGACAAGACGGGCACGCTGTCCGAGAACCGGCTGCGGGTGTCGCAGGTGCATCCGGTCGAGGGCTACTCCCGCGACGACGTCCTGCGGTTAGCGGCCAGTGCTGCACCGGACGCGAACGGCGGACCGCAGGTGCACGCGACCGACCGCGCGATCATCGAGGCGGCCCACGCCCTCGACGCCCCGGCAGCCGGCGCTGTCGAAGTATCAGCGCACCTGCCGTTCCGCTCGGGCAGGTCGTTCTCGGCGTCGGTGTCCGGCGACGAGTTGACCGTCAAGGGCGCACCCGAGGTCGTGTTGGCCGCCAGCGATGGCATCGGGCCCGACATCGAGGCGAGCGTCCGGGCGCTGGCCGCCGAAGGGCTCCGGGTGATCGCCGTCGCGCGGCGCCGGCTGACCCCACAACAGTCGCGACTGGTCGCCGAGGACGAAGACGCCATCGCCGAGCTGGCCAGTGGCGAGCTATCGTTCGCAGGGTTTCTCGGGCTGTCCGACACCCCGCGGGCCGAAGCGCCCGCCCTGCTGGCCGCGCTCGCCGAGCGGGAAATCGGCATCCGACTAATCACCGGCGACCACCCGATCACCGCCACGGCGATCGCCCAGGAACTGGGCATGTCGGTGACGGCCGACCAGGTCATCAGCGGCGCCGAATGGGATGCCCTGTCGCGTAAGGACCAGGAGCGGGTGGTCACCGACCGGGTGATCTTCGCCCGGATGTCGCCGGAGAACAAAGTGCAGGTGGTGCAGACGCTGGAGCGCGCCGGCAAGGTCTGCGCGATGGTCGGCGATGGCGCCAACGACGCCGCTGCAATCCGAGCGGCCACCGTCGGCATCGGCGTCGTAGCCCGCGGCAGCGACTCGTCCAGCGTGGCGGCCGACGTGGTGTTGCTCGACGCACGCATCGAAGCGCTGCTCAACGCGATCGACGAAGGTCGCGAGCTGTGGCGGCGGGTTCAGGCCGCGGTGTCGGTTCTGCTCGGCGGCAACGCGGGCGAGGTTGCGTTCGCCATCATCGGCAGCGCGATCACCGGCGATTCGCCGCTCAACACCCGCCAACTGCTGCTGGTGAACATCTTCACCGACGCCCTGCCCGCGGCAGCCCTGGCGGTCAGCAAGCCGAGCGGTCCGGTGCGAACCGAAGGCCGTGGCCCCGACGAGCGGACGCTGTGGCGAGCCGTCGCAGTCCGGGGCACGACCACTGCCGCGGCCGCGACCGCGGCGTGGGCGATGGCCGGAGTCACCGGGCGCCCGCGACGAGCGTCAACGGTGGCACTGGTCGCGCTGGTGTCAGCGCAGCTTGGGCAGACGCTGCTGGATTCGCGTACTCCGCTCGTCCTGTTGACCGCGGGAGGGTCACTGGCGGTGATGGGGACACTGATCAGCATCCCCGGCGTCAGCCAGTTGCTCGGCTGCACTCCGCTTGGCCCGCTCGCCTGGGCGCAGGCGCTGGGCTCAGCTGGGGCTGCGACCGCCGCGGTGGCCGTCGCGACCCGGGTGTTCGTCGATAAGCCGCCCCCGGAGCTGGAGACCGGCGATCCGGTCCCGACCGAGTCCCCACGACCTCCACAGCGCCGAGGCGCCACAAAGCGGCGTACAACTGGGTCAACGGGACGGTCAGCAGGCCAGCCACAGCTCCGCCTAGTGGGTCGGCCAGAGAGTCGGTCGTCGACATAGTTCCGACGGTGACCGCACCATCAGTCACAATGGCAACGCCCACGTTACTGAAAGGCAAACGATGGCGGAAAAGAAAACGCGCCGCGCAACGTCCCAGGCAGATGCCGTTGCCCACATCCGGGAAGCCGAGACGTTTGCAATCAACTTGCCCGTTCTCGGGCAGGTCGAGATTCCCCGGCCCGAGCAGCTGGCCTACTACGGCGGTCTGGCGGCTCTAGCTGCGTTCGAGCTCATCGACTGGCCGGTCGCTGTGGTCATCGCAGCGGGTCACCTATTGGCGAGTAACCACCACAACAAGCTCCTCGAAGAGCTCGGCGAGGCCATCGAGGACGC
>JAVHWH010000084.1:0-14930 GCA_032159915.1 Mycobacterium sp. | reverse complement strand
GCCCGCACCAGGAAAGGCTCGCACACCTCCTCGACGGTGGTGGCCTCTTCGCCGACGGCGACCGCCAGCGTCGACACACCCACCGGACCGCCGCCGAAACTGCGGGTCAAAGCCGACAGCACGGCGCGGTCCAGCCGGTCGAGGCCGAGCTCGTCGACGTCGTAGACCGCCAGCGCCGATTTGGCGACGTCACGGGTGATCACGCCGTCAGCGCGCACCTCGGCGAAGTCGCGGACCCGGCGCAGCAGCCGGTTGGCGATGCGCGGGGTGCCCCGCGAGCGTCGGGCAATCTCCGCGCCGGCCTCGCCGCCCAGCTCGATTCCCAGAATCCTGGCGGAGCGGGTCAGCACCCGCTCCAACTCGGCCGGCTCGTAGAAGTCCATGTGAGCGGTGAAGCCGAACCGGTCACGCAGCGGGCCGGTCAGCGCACCGGACCGGGTAGTCGCCCCGACCAGGGTAAACGGCGCCACCTCGAGCGGAATCGATGTCGCGCCAGGGCCTTTGCCGACAACGACGTCAACCCGGAAATCCTCCATCGCCAGGTACAGCATCTCTTCGGCAGGCCGGGCGATGCGGTGAATCTCGTCGATGAACAACACGTCGTGGTCGACGAGGTTGGACAGCATCGCCGCCAGGTCTCCGGCGCGTTCCAGCGCCGGACCCGACGTCACCCGCAGCGACGACCCCAGTTCGGCGGCGATGATCATCGCCAGCGACGTCTTGCCCAACCCCGGCGGACCGGACAGCAGAATGTGATCCGGTGTGCCGCCGCGGTTCTTGGCCCCTTCGATGACCAGCTGCAGCTGTTCGCGCACCCGCGGCTGGCCGATGAACTCCCCCAGCGAGCGAGGACGCAGGCTGGCGTCGACATCGGACTCTCCGACGGTCAGAGCCGCCGAGACCTCGCGGTCCTCGGCGTCTTCATCGTGATCGAAGGAACTCACTTCGTCTTCCCCAGCAGAGAAAGCGCCGACCGCAGCGCCGCCGAGGTGGTGGCCTCCTCATCGGCCGCCAATACTTTATCGGTGGCCTCCTCGGCCTGTTTGGCCGCAAAGCCAAGGCCGACAAGGGCTTCCACTACTGGGCCGCGGACACCGTGGCCGCTCGAGATTGTCGATGACCCGCCCGTTTCCACCCGGCCGATTTTGTCACGCAGCTCGAGCACTATCCGCTCGGCACCGCGCTTACCGATACCGGGAACGCGGGTCAGCGCCGTGACGTCGCCGTTGGCGAGCGCCTGTCGTAGCGCTGCCGCGTCGTACACCGCAAGCGTTGCCAGCGCGATCTTCGGTCCGACGCCGGATACACCGAGCAACGTCAGGAACAGGTCGCGGGCGTCTGCGTCGGGGAATCCATAGAGCGTCATCGAGTCTTCGCGGACGATCATCGCGGTGATCAGACGGGCTTCGCTACCGCGTCGCAGAGTCGCGAGCGTGGACGGAGCCGCCATGAGCTTGTAACCCACTCCCGCCGCTTCGATCACGACGTGGTCGAGTGCAACATCGAGCACCTCACCGCGCACCGACGCGATCATATGCGTCGCTCTCCCCCGCAAGCGGGAGGTGCCCCCACCTCATCGCTCCGCTCTGCATCGTCGCCGGCGGTCATTTAGCGGCCTTGACCTTGGCCTGATATTTGCGACGCTGTTCGGCCGCCATAGCTTCCGCCGCCGCCATCCGGGCGATCATCGGTGCGCGCCAACAGTGACAGATGGCCAGCGCAAGCGCGTCGGCGGCGTCCGCCGGAGTCGGTTTAGCCTGCAGTGCAAGGATTTTGGTGACCATCGCGGTGACCTGTGCTTTGTCGGCCCGGCCGTTGCCGGTGACGGCGGCTTTGACCTCACTGGGTGTGTGGAAGTGGACGTCGATGTTGCGTTTGGCGGCCGCCAGTGCGATCACGCCGCCGGCTTGCGCGGTCCCCATTGCGGTATTCGCGTTCTGGTTGGCGAATACCCGCTCAATTGCGATGACATCTGGCAGGTGGGTGTCCATCCAGTGGTCGACGGTGTCGCTGATGGTCAGCAGCCGCCGCTCCAGCGGTTCGTCGGACGGCGTACGCACGACGTCGACGTCCAGTGCCGTGAGTTGGTGGCCGCGGCCGCTCTCGATGACGGATAGTCCGCAGCGCGTCAAACCGGGGTCAACGCCCATCACGCGCACGGTGACCTCCTATTTTGCGAACGCCTGTTCGATGAACATTAACGTCTACCGTGGTCATCCTCCCTGAGCGACACGGCCGGCAATACCGCCTGGACCAGTCCACCCATCAGCCCGCGGGCGTAATTGAAGCCGTCACGCCAGAGCAAACGATCGAGCTGGGGCTGGCGACATCGCGATTGCAACGGTTTGCTCATCCTTCGCTGGCCCGCTGCGGCAGTCTGCCTGGTTGCCGGGCAACGACCGTTACTGTAAACACGCCCTGACCCGCCAAAACCTGTTAATTTGAACCGCACCGCTGATCCGCGCGGTCGGGGCGTGAAGAAGGTTGCGCATGGGAACGGTGTTGCTTGTGCTCGCTGCGGTGCTGTTCATCGCGGCGGTCGTCGTCTTCGTTGTCGCGCTGCGTCGCCCGAAGAAACCGCGCGAAGGCCGCCAGGATCCGCTCGCATTCGCCACCGCCGCACCGCAATTCGGACCCCGTCAGCTGGGGCCCGGGGCGATCGTCAGCTACGGCGGCATCGACTACGTGGTGCGCGGCTCGGTCACCTACCGCGAGGGACCGTTCGTGTGGTGGGAACACCTGCTGGAGGGCGGCGCCGAGCCGATCTGGTTCAGCGTCGAAGATGACGACGGCCGGCTCGAACTCGCGATGTGGACGGCTCGCAAGGATTTGCAACTGGAGCCCGGCGGCCAGCACGTCATCGAAGGCGTGACCTATACGGAGTCCGAGCGCGGACACGCCGGCTACACCACCGAGGGCACGACAGGCCTGCCTGCCGGCGGCGAGATGGACTTCGTCGACTACGCCAGCGCCGACAAGACGGCGTTGCTCTCCTTCGAGCGCTGGGCCACCGACATGCCGTGGGAGGTTTCGACCGGCAAGTCGGTGCTGACCGGCGAGCTCACCGTGTACCCGGCTCCGCCGCCGGAATCCGAGTAGAGGCCACTCTCGGTGCCCCTTCATCAACTGTCGGTCGTGCCTGTCGACGTCCGCGGTTCCGAGCTCGGGCTGGCGCTCAACACTCCGGCCCCACAACCCCTGGCCGTCTGCCGGCTGGAGCACCCCGGCGGCGGCGCACTAGTGCTGGGCGTCCTGGGTGCCTCACACGTCGTGACCGTCGAGCATTCCGGTACCCCCTTCTCCGAACAGGTTTCGTGTGACCTCGGCGGCGCGCTGCCCGATCGGACGCAGGCGCCGGGTTATCACCTCGAGTCGCGGATCGACCTCTACGATGAGTCCGCTTTCCGCCAGCTTGCGGATCATCTGCGGCAACGATGTGCAATCGAGAAAGACTGGCTCGGAGGCACATTCCCCGGCGACGACGCCGCACTGACCGCACTTGCCGCTGAACCCGACGGCGACGGGTGGTGGTGGCAGACCTGGCACCTCTACCCCGCCCCAGCCGGCGGTACCGTCGTCTACACCACCAGCCGGTGGCGACCGTGAGCCGCAACCAATTGTTCGTGCTGGCACTGGGTTTGGCCGCGTCGTCGATAGTCAGCCTGGTTCTCGGAATATCAATGCAGCACAAAGACATCCGTTCCTATATCGCCTCGCACTATCAAGAGTATTCGCGTGATGCCGGCGGCACCCGGTATCAGTGCACCGGTTCGCCTACTCAAGTGGCCGACAAGCTCACCGGATATCAAAACCCGGCGGCACGCGCCTCCAACGGCGGCACCCAATACCTGCGCTACGACGACGCCATCGTGTCGGTCGGGGTCGACGGCACGCACCCGTGCAGCATCCGGGTCGAAGACCTGGCCGCCGGCTACAGCCACGGATCTTTCCTATTCCTCGGCCCCGGTTTTTATCCCGGCTCACCTTCACGCGGCTCGGGTGGCAGCACAGGCGGCCCGGGCGGCACCAAATGACCCTCAACCGAGTGCAATACGCGTAGCAGCGAAAAGGAGACCGTCATGTATCTGGCCGTCGAGTTGGGAAACATCGACCTCAATCCGGTGTTCAAAGGCGCACTGGCTACCATCTTGTACTTCCTGGTCGGCACGGCCGTTCTCATCCTCGGCTTCATCGTGGTCGACGTGCTGACACCGGGAAAGCTGCGGCAGCTGGTCTTCATCGATCGCCGCCCCAACGCCGTGATGCTGGCCTGCGCCAACTACATTGCGCTGGCCGCCGTCATCATCAGCGCGATCACAAACAGCTACAGCAAGCTCGGTCAAGGGCTGGTGGGCGTGGCGGTGTACGGCCTGATCGGTGTGGTCCTGCAAGGGGTCGCGATTTTGAGCATGCACTTCGTGATCCCGGGTGACTTTCATGAACACATCGACGAACCCGACTTGCATCCGGCGGCGTTCGCCACGGCGGTGATGCTGCTGGCCGTGGGAGGAGTGACCGCTGCCGCGCTGTCATGACATCTACTGAGCAGCAGCCTGATTTCCCGACCCACC
This sequence comes from Mycobacterium sp., assembly GCA_032159915.1. Lineage (GTDB taxonomy): Bacteria > Actinomycetota > Actinomycetes > Mycobacteriales > Mycobacteriaceae > Mycobacterium. The sequence goes on along the minus strand of JAVHWH010000084.1, from coordinate 10,359 downwards.
AACCAGCTACCAGCACGCGTTGGCGTGCGGTGTTGCTTGCCTCGGTCGCGGCGTGTGCGGCGTGCGGGATCATCTACGAACTCGCACTGCTGACCCTGTCGACGAGCCTGAACGGCGGCGGTATCGTCGCCACCTCTCTGATTGTCGCGGGCTACATCGCCGCACTCGGCGTCGGGGCTTTGCTGGTCAAGCCGCTACTGCGTTGGGCGGCAGTCGCTTTCGTCGCAGTCGAGGCAGTGTTAGCCATCGTCGGCGGGCTGTCCGCCGCTGCGCTATATGTGATGTTCTCTTTCGTCGGCGGGTCGCTGTTGATGCTGGCACTGGGCACCGCGCTGATCGGCGCGCTGGTCGGCGCCGAGGTGCCGTTGTTGATGACGCTGCTGCAGCAGGGCCGCACCGCTGGTGCCACCGACACCGGTCGGACGCTGGCCAACCTCAACGCCGCCGACTACCTGGGCGCATTGGTCGGCGGCCTGGTGTGGCCGTTCGTGCTGCTCCCCCACCTGGGCATGATCCGTGCCGCGGCTGCCACCGGGATCATCAATCTGCTTGCCGCCGCGGTTGTTTCGGTCTTCTTGCTACGCCGGGTAGTGAGTACCCGCCAGCTGATCGCCGCGCTGGGAGCGCAGGGCCTGGCGCTGGCGCTGCTGGCCACGCTGCTGACCCGCGCGCAGGACATCGAAACGACCAGTCGCCAACGGCTTTACGCCGACCCGATCGTGGCGTTCCAGCAGTCGGCGTATCAGGAGATCGTGGTCACCCGACGCGGCAACGACATGCGGCTCTACCTCGACGGTGGTCTGCAGTTCTCCACCCGGGACGAGTACCGCTACACCGAGAGCCTTGTCTACCCCGCGCTGGGCGCCGGAGCCAGGTCGGTGCTCGTGCTGGGTGGCGGCGACGGCCTGGCCGCACGCGAACTGCTGCGCGCGCCCGGCGTCGAGAACATCGTGCAGATCGAACTCGACCCGGCCGTCATCGAATTAGCCCGCACGACCATGCGTTCTGCCAACGGCGGATCGCTGGACAATCCACGGGTACACATCGTGACCGGCGATGCGATGACGTGGTTGCGCAACGCGAAAACGCCATCCTTCGACGCCGTGATCGTCGACCTACCCGATCCCGATACTCCGGTGCTGGGCCGGTTGTACTCCACCGAGTTCTACGCACTGGTGTCCCGGGTGATCGCGCCGAACGGGCTCATGGTGGTGCAGGCGGGCAGCCCGTACTCGACCCAAACAGCTTTCTGGCGAACGGTTTCCACGATTACCGCTGCCGGCTATGCGGTCACGCCGTATCACGTTTACGTGCCCACGTTCGGTGACTGGGGATTCGCGCTGGCGCGCCGGGGCGACACCGCGCCGCAGCCCGTTCTGCCACGCAACCCGCCGCCGCTGCGCTTCCTGGACAAGTCGGTGCTCGAGGCCGCGACCGTCTTCGCTCCCGATGTGCGGCCCCGCCCGTTAGAGCCGTCGACCCTGGAGCACCCGCGCATTGTCGAAGACATGCGCCACGGCTACGACTAGATACGCCGAGTCACGCCGAGATAGACGACAGCGACAGAAAGTGCGAGAGGGCAGCACGCTGGCGTCGATCTGGACGCCACCCGCGACGGGCCAGGCCGCGATATACCCGGCTGACTATGTCGCGGGGCCGATGTTCGGAGACCACCCGGATGACGATCCAGCCCTCATCTTCGGCGATGCCCAGCTTGTTGATGTCCTTGACGAATCGACGCCGATCGATGCGGTGATAGTCGCCGTCGTATTCCGCGGCAACCTTGTAGTCTTCCCAGCCCAGGTCGAAGATGGCAACCAAGCCTCGTCCGCGAAGCAGCGGCAGCTGCGTTGCTGGATTCGGCAGGCCGGCATCGAGCAGTAGCAGCCGCAGCCAGGTTTCTCTGGGCGACATGGCGCCTCCGTCAACCAGCGCCAGTACCGCCGTTGACTTCCGCACACCGCGGGCACCCTTGTGTCGTCGCACGAGAGCGTGCACAGCATCGACCGAAAACGGCGCGGCACGCATGAGTGCGTCCAGGTGCGCCACCGCGACGCCGCGAGGCAGATGGCGACCGAGGTCGAACGCCGTCCGGGCAACAGTCGTCACCGGGAGGCGTCTCAGCTGGGTGACCTCGTCGGCATCGAGCGTTTCGTCTCGCACGACCAGACCACGGTGTGGCCGAGCGCTTCTACCTATCAGCTCGATCGGGACATCCTCGTCAACGTATGCTGCGCCGTGCAGCGCCGCGGCAGCCACGCCGGCGACGACCGCCCTCTGGCGCGACCAGAGCCAAGCCCCAGTGATGCGGTCTTCCAGCGACGGACGCGAGAGCCGCGGCACGTAAACGTCCCGGAAGATCGGCCGATACCATCGTCGCAATTGGTGCTCAGTCAGCGCCGCATCGCGCAGCGCCTCACTGCCGCGGAAGACCTCTCCCATGACCCGATCGTCTCGAAGTCGCCGGCACGCCGTCGACGCGCGTGCACACCCTCACCGAGATCGACGGCAGCGCGAGAAAGTGCAAGAGGGCCGCACGCTGGCGTCGATCTCAGCGGGCGCGGAACTCGGGCTAAGTCACTCGTCGTCCAGGGCGGCCAACACCTCGTCGGACAGATCGACGTTGGTGTAGACGTTCTGCACGTCGTCGCTTTCCTCCAGCGCGTCTACCAGTTTGATCACCTTGCGCGCGCCCTCGACGTCGACCGGCACACTGACCGACGGCTGGAAGCTGGCCTCGGCGGAGTCGTAGTCGATGCCGGCATCCTGCAGCGCGCTCCGCACTGCCACCAGATCGGTTGGCTCGGAGACGATTTCGAAGCTGTCGCCGAGATCGCTGACATCCTCGGCACCCGCCTCCAGCACCGCGGCCAAGACGTCGTCTTCACTCAGGCCATTTTTTTCCAGAGTCACGACGCCCTTGCGGGAAAACAGGTAGGACACCGATCCGGGGTCGGCCATGCTGCCGCCATTGCGGGTCATCGCGACCCGGACCTCACCCGCGGCGCGGTTGCGGTTGTCGGTCAGACACTCGACGAGCACCGCGACGCCGTTGGGGCCATAGCCCTCGTACGTGATGGTCTGCCAGTCGGCACCGCCGGCTTCCTCACCGGCCCCACGCTTGCGGGCCCGCTCGATGTTGTCGTTGGGCACCGACGTCTTCTTGGCCTTCTGAATGGCGTCATACAGCGTCGGGTTGCCGGCGGGGTCACCGCCGCCGGTACGCGCGGCGACCTCGATGTTCTTGATCAGCCGGGCGAATTCCTTGCCCCGGCGCGCGTCCTTGACCGCCTTCTGGTGCTTGGTGGTGGCCCACTTGGAATGGCCGCTCATCGGCTGGTACCTCTTCTGTCGCTCGCAATTCGCCTGCCGAGTCTACGTGGGTCACGCGATCAGGCCGTCTAGCCCGGTTTGATCCACCGCCACTGCATCGAGCCCCACGAGGCGGCGTCGGGCAGAGTGTCGCTGACCGCGTCCACCACGCCTGGCCACCAGTCCGGCTGATAGTCGTCGCCGGACAACCATCCACCGGGTTCTACCTTGGGTGCCCAGGCGTTGATGTCCGCGACCACGGAGTCGTAGTCGTGACGCGCGTCGATGTGCACCCAGGCAAACGACTCGTCGGCGAACAACTCGGCGGCCGCGACCGAGTCACTGATCACCAGTTGGATGATGTCGGCCAAGCCGCAGTCAATGATGTTGCGGTGCAATAGGCCCGCGAAGGTCCCGCCGCCGTGGTCGACCGCGGGCCCATGCGCATCGATGTCGCTACGACCCTCGGGCCCGCTGCCCCGCGCCGTGTCCACGCCCACGATCCTGGTGGTCAGTCCCGCTTCCCGCACCACCTCGCCCAGCGAGCAGATGCTGCGGCCCAGGTAGCAACCCACCTCGGCGAACCGGCTCGCGTCGGGAAACTGTGCCGCGGCCTCCTGTTGATGCCGGCGCCACTGGAACCAGCCGGGGATATCGCGCCAACTGCGGACGGGACCGTCGAATCGACTGGTCACCGCGCCGCCGGCAGAAGCATCCATGCTCAGCTTTTATACCGGAAGGCCTGACTTCACACGCTGGACTACCTTGGGAAAAGTGACGACGCAAAGTCCGCTGCGAGCGGTTCGGGACGCATTGGGCAGCAGCTTGTTCGAAATGGTCGCCGGCCCCGAAGGCCCCGCTCAGCGGGAACGCATCCACTACACACCGGGGCCGCGCTGGTTCGCCGACGATCGTCCGATCCGGCGGGTGCACGGCGACGCGTCGATGTTCGTCGGCGGGTTGCGTGCCCTGTTGTTGCAGTCGTTGCATCCGCTTGCCATGGCCGGTATCGCCGAACACTCGAATTATCGCGACGACCCGTGGGGCCGGCTGCAGCGCACCAGCACCTTTCTGGCCGAAACCACCTTCGGTTCCGCCGTCGACGCCCAGCGCGCCGTCGACCGCGTCCGGGGAATCCATCGACGGGTGCACGGGGTCGCCGCCGACGGCAGGGCGTACACCGCCACCGATCCGCACCTGCTGGAGTGGGTGCACGTCGCTGAAGCCGACAGCTTCCTGCGAGCTCATCAGCTCTACGGCGCCGCCCCGCTGGACCAGGCGGGCCGGGACGGATATGTCGCCGACATGGCCGAGATCGCCGCCAGGCTCGGCGTGACCGACCCGCCGACCTCCGAACGTGAACTGGCACAACGGCTTGACGATTTCCGCCCTGAACTGCACAGCACCACGGCGGCCCGCGACGCGGCCCGTTTCCTGCTGCTGACGCCGCCGCTCACGTTGGCGGCGCGGGCTCCCTACGGCGTGCTGGCCGCGACCGCGGTCTCGATGCTGCCGCTGTGGGCCCGGATACCGCTGCTGCTTCCGTACTTTCCGCCCGTCGAACTCACCGTCGTGCGCAGCGTCGGCCGAGTTCTGATCGGCGGCATCCGGTGGGCACTGCCGGCCCCCGCCGCAGTGGTCAACGCCGGCCCTTGACGATGTCGACGAACAGCCGGTGGATGCGACGGTCGCCTGTCACCTCAGGGTGAAACGCCGTGGCCAACACCGCGCCGTGGCGTACCGCGACGGGGTGATCGGCAGCCTGCGCCAGCACCTGCACACCGGCACCGACCCGTTCCACCCACGGCGCGCGGATGAAGACCGCATGCACCGGCTCGTCGAGGCCGTCGAAGGCGATGTCGCCCTCGAATGAGTCGACCTGGCGTCCGAAAGCGTTGCGCCGCACCGTGATATCGATCGCCGACAGTGGAAGTGCTTCCCGCCCTGCGGTTCCGGCGTCACGAACCTCGCTGGCCAGCAGGATCATTCCCGCACACGCGCCGTAGGCCGGCAGCCCGGCAGCCAGCCGGGCGCGCAGCGGCTCCAGCAGGTCCAGCTCGCGCAGCAGATGGCTCATGGTGGTGGATTCGCCACCGGGAATCACCAGCCCGTCAACGGTCTCCAGTTCGTCGCGGCGCCGGACGCTGACCGCGTCGGCGCCGGCATCGCGTAATGCCTCCAGGTGCTCGCGAACGTCGCCCTGCAGCGCCAGCACGCCGACACGTGGGCCACTCACCGGCTGGACGGCCGCAGCTCGCTCGGAAAGCGCGTCAGCCCCTCCTGCATGACGGCGGCGACCATCTCGCCGTACTGGTTGAAGATCTTGCCCTGGCACAGCGAGCGGCCGCCGCACGCCGACGGCGAGGACTGGTCATAGAGCAGCCACTCATCAGCGCGGAACGGCCGCATGAACCACATCGCGTGGTCCAGCGAGGCCACCTGCAGGTGCTCACGCTCGTCGAGATGGGTGACCTGGGCCGATCCCAGCAAGGTGAGGTCGCTCATGTAGGCCAGCGCACAGATGTGCAGCACCGGGTCGTCGGGCAGCGGATCGCGGTGGCGGAACCAGACCTGCTGCTGGGCTGCCTTGCCCGGCAGTTGGTGAATCTGGTCGCGCGGCACGATGCGAATGTCCCACTCCCGGAACTGCTTGAATCCCTCGTCGTCGAAGACCCGCATCGACTTCAGTCCCGGCAGGCCGTCCGGCGGCGGCGCCGAGGGCATCACATCCTGGTGGTGAATCCCCTCCTGGTCGGTCTGAAACGACGCGGACATCGAGAAGATCTGCTTACCGTGCTGGATCGCGTTGACCCGCCGCGTGCAGAACGAGCCACCGTCCCGTAAACGTTCGACGATGAAGATTGTCGGGGCCGATGAGTCTCCGGGCCGGATGAAATAACCGTGCAACGAGTGCACCAGAAAGTGCGGGTCGACGGTGCGCACGGCGGAAACCAGCGACTGGCCCGCGACCTGCCCACCGAACGTGCGTTGAAAGTTGCCCTGTTCAGGGCTGAACACGCTGCCCCGGTAGATGTCGACCTCGAGTTGCTCGAGATCGAGGATCTTCTCGATCGCCACGGACTGGTTTTACCAGCCGCGCTGAGCCAGGCGATGCGGCTCCGGTACCTGCTCGACGTTGATGCCGACCATCGCCTCACCCAGTCCACGTGACACCTTGGCCAGCACGTCAGGGTCGTCGTAGAAGGTGGTGGCCTTCACGATCGCCGCGGCGCGCTGCGCCGGATCTCCGGACTTGAAGATCCCCGAGCCGACGAACACGCCTTCGGCACCGAGTTGCATCATCATCGCGGCGTCGGCCGGGGTGGCGATACCACCGGCGGTGAACAACGTGACCGGCAGCTTGCCGGCCCGCGCGACCTCGACGACGAGGTCGTAAGGCGCAGCCAATTCCTTTGCCGCGACATACAATTCGTCTTCGGAGAGCGAGCCGAGGCGCCGGATCTCGCCCCTGATGGCACGCATGTGAGTGGTCGCATTGGATACGTCACCGGTGCCGGCTTCGCCTTTGGAGCGAATCATCGCCGCACCCTCGTTGATGCGGCGCAGCGCCTCGCCGAGATTGGTCGCGCCGCAGACGAACGGCACGGTGAACGTCCACTTGTCGATGTGGTGGGTGTAGTCGGCGGGCGTCAGCACCTCGGACTCGTCGACATAGTCCACTCCGAGGCTTTGCAGGATCTGGGCTTCGACGAAGTGACCGATACGCGCCTTGGCCATCACCGGGATCGTGACCGCGGAGATGATGCCCTCGATCATGTCGGGGTCGCTCATCCGCGACACCCCGCCCTGGGCACGGATGTCGGCGGGCACGCGTTCCAGGGCCATCACCGCGACGGCCCCGGCGCCTTCGGCAATCCGGGCCTGCTCCGGCGTCACGACGTCCATGATCACGCCGCCCTTGAGCATCTCGGCCATGCCGCGCTTGACTCGCGCGGTTCCGGTCCGCGCGGTGCCGTTCACGCCATTCGGCTTAGCGCTTTCCACTGCTACCTCTATCGTTGTCGTCTTCTTGCCTCGATACCGCCACCAGTCTAATGGTCGGCCACCAGCGAATTCCGCTCCGGCAGTCGAGCAGGACCGTCAGCGGGTGGCGGCTCGAGGAGCTGCGCCGCGGCCGGTCCGGCGCGCCGACCAGCGCAGCTGCCTCGGTGAGCAGTAGCGCTGACGGCCGGCCCGTAGGCTGTTTGTGGTCGGCGCCGGCCGGCCAGGCTCGGGGCAGGAGGTCCGCGATGACGCGATCAAGCCGTGTGGCTGACGAGGTCGACCCGGGTCCGGTTCAGATCCAGGCCCGCAAGGTGGACTTCGACGTCACCGACGTGCCCCTGCACTGGATTCCCGGCCACCCCGTCGCCTCGAACGTGATTGGCCTACTCAACCTGATCTTGCCGGCGGCCGAGCGGTGGTTCGTCGCCACCTACAACGAGGCGCTTCCCCTGGTGAAGGATCCGAAACTGGCCGAGGACATGCGGGGCTTCATCGGCCAGGAAGGCGCTCACGCCGAGGTCCATGAGCGCCTGCTGCACGAATTCATGGAGGAACGCGGCGTTGATCCCACGCCGATGCTGCACCAGATGGAGTACGTCTTCACCAAGGTCTTGGCCCCGTCGTCATCCGAGGACCCCAAGCGCCGGATGAACCACTTGTGTGACCGGCTGTGGTTCATCGCGGCCCTCGAGCATTACACCGCGGTGATGGGTGACTTCGCACTCAACTGCCGCTGGGACGACTACGGCGCCGATGCCACCATGGCCGATGTGTTTCGCTGGCACGGCAGCGAGGAGGTCGAGCACCGCAGCGTTGCCCACGATGTCGCGGTTTACTTCCACGACAGTTACGTCGACCGTATCGGCGCCATGGTGATGGCGATGATCGGTATCTATTCATTCTTCCAGCGCGGGGCGTGGTTTTTGATGAGGGCCGATCCCACTGTGGACATCGGGTGGTGGAAGACCCAACGCCTGCGTGCCCGCGATTCCAAGTTGGGTCTGTTGCCGCGATACCGAAAGCTATTCGGCTCCAACACCTTGGCTTACTTTCGGCCCGGATTCGCCCCCGACCAGATGGGATCGACCGCACAGGCGGTCGCTTATCTGGCCCGGTCCCCTGCCGCTCGCGCGGCGCATATTTGATGTCGCTTCGCGACCGCTACCGGCGGCTGCCCCCGAGCACTTCTGGACGGTTACGCCACGACGTTTTCATCGGTCTGATCGATGCGGCCCTGTCCGGGGTGTGGACGGTGTCAGGGAACATTCGGCAGATGGCGCCGCCACGCGAACTCGACCGCACCACGACGCTGACGGTCGGGGCCCGGCATGTCGTCGCCTACGACGACCAGGTGGTCGCTCTGACTCTCACCGCCCCAGACGCCGGCCGACTGGCGCCGTGGCGTGCGGGTGCGCATCTGGACATCCATCTGCCGAGTGGACGGGTACGGCAGTACTCGCTGTGCGGCGACCCCGAGGTCACCGACGCGTACCGGATCGCGGTACGGCGGATTCCCGATGGCGGTGGTGGCTCGATCGAGGTGCACGACGGCCTTCCGGTCGGCACCACTGTAACCACCAGTGGCCCTCGCAACGCGTTTCCGCTGACGGTGCCCGGCTACGGCTCGGCGTCGCGGCGGTTGCGGTTCATTGCCGGCGGCATCGGTATTACGCCGATCCTGCCGATGCTGAACCTGGCGGAGCGTCGGGGCGTCGAGTGGTCGATGGTGTACGCCGGCCGCAGCCGCGACAGCCTGCCGTTCCTCGATGAACTCAACCGGTTCGGTGATCGCATAGAGGTCCGCACCGACGATCGGTCCGGCATTCCGACCGCTGCAGACCTGCTGGGCGACTGCCACGACGGCACCGCCGTCTACGCCTGCGGTCCGGCGCCGATGCTGACCGCAATCCGGAGCCAACTCGCCGGCCGCGACGATGTCGAACTGCACTTCGAGCGGTTCGCGGCACCACCGGTGCTCGACGGCAGCGAATTCGAGGTCAACGTCGCCTCAACGGGGGCGACGGTGCGGGTCGCTGCCGACGAAACGCTGCTCTCGGCGCTGCGGCGAGCCAAGGTGGCGACCCCGTATTCGTGCCAGCAGGGCTTCTGCGGAACGTGTCGCACCCGGGTCCTCGATGGCGAGGTCGAACACCGTGACACCCTCTTGACGATGCCGGAACGCGACAGCGGCATGATGCTGGTCTGCATATCCAGAGCGGCGCCTAACGCACGACTGACCCTCGATCTCTGAAGTGTCGCGAGTCGTCGGCTCAGGGAGCGTCAGCGGATGGATTGCAGCTGCCGCGGCCGGTCCGGCGCGCCCGCCAGCGCAACTGCCTCGGTGAGCAGTTCGAAGAGCTGAAGCGGATATACCGTTTCACCGGCCTCGGTCAGCTCGACGATGTCGGCAGGCGCGCACCACCGGTGACCGTGGATGTAGCGACTCTCCAGCTCGGTGCGGCCCGCGGTCGACGGCTCGAAACGCTCGGTGCGGTAGACGAAGAAGAATTCTTCGCTGTCGATCTCGACACCGTTGAAGTCGAAGACGGCGTCGCGGCGCCAGATGGGCCCGACCAGATCGGCGGCGTCGACCTGCAGCCCGGTCTCCTCGGCAAGCTCACGCGCGGCGGCCTGGCCCAGCGACTCCCCATCGTCGACCTGACCGCCTACGGTGAACCACCACCGTCGCGTCGTGGCGCCGCCAGCATCGGACGCCGCGGGGTCGGATCCGCACAACAGCAACACCGCGCCGGTCTCGTCGAGCAGCACCACCCGCGCCGAGGTTCGCCGGCCGGCGGCCGGATGATCGGCGTGTCGAAGCGCCTGGGATCGCTCGGCAATCTCGAAATACGTTGGCAGCTTGGCTGTTCCGGCCAACCGAAACAGCCGGACCAGACCCTGCTCGCGCAGCGTCAGGGTGTCACGGACCGCATCGTTGTGGAAGCGACGGGCCAGCACCACGCGGGCCTCGGCGTCAGCCAACTCCGCGATCACACCCGCCGGCACCGAGGCAGGATCGATCATCGCCAGCGCGGCTGACAA
>JAVHWH010000247.1:0-4111 GCA_032159915.1 Mycobacterium sp. | reverse complement strand
GATCAGGCCGTTGGCCTGCTGGCCGCTGCCGCACTGACAGTCCACCGTCATGGCACCGACATGCTCGGGTAGCCCGGCGACGAGCCACCCGACTCGGGTGATGTTGTTGGACTGCTCGCCGTACTGCGTCACGCAGCCGCCGATGACCTGCTCGACGTCCCCTGCGTCGATGCCGGCTTTCTCCACGAGCGCCTTCTGCGTGGCGCCCAGCAGTTCGGTGGCGTGCAGGCCGGACAGCCATCCGGCGCGCTTGCCGATCGGGCTGCGAGTGGCTTCAACAATTACCGGGTTACCCATGAGGTCAGGCTAGAACACGTTTCATTAGCCTGACAAGCGACGTTGCGTGCGCACCTTTTGGTCTGCGGCGAGAGAATGTTTTACTGGCACTAGAACACGTTGTAGTTCAGGAGACCCTTATGGCACCCCTCAGCATTCCGGCCGACTTCGATTTTCTCGATCCGGACGTCAACCTGGCCGGCCTTCCGGTCGACGAACTCGCCGAGCTTCGCACCTCCGAGCCGATTCACTGGGTCAGTGTGCCCGCAGGCTGCGGCGGCTTCGAGGACAACGGCTACTGGATCGTCACCAAGCATGCCGACGTCAAGGAGGTCTCGCGGCGCAGCGACGTCTTCTCCAGTTGGCAGAACGGCGCGATCCCGACCTGGCCGCCGGAGATGACGCGCGAGCAGGTCGAACTTCAGCGCAGCGTCATGCTCAACATGGACGCCCCGCACCACACCCGGTTGCGCAAGATCATCGCCCGCGGCTTCACTCCCCGCGCCATCGGCCGTCTGGAGGACGAGCTCGCCCAGCGCGCCCAGAACATCGCCAAGAGCGCGGCGGCGGCGGGCGGCGGCGACTTCGTCGAGCAGGTGTCATGTGAGCTGCCGCTGCAGGCCATCGCCGGCCTGCTGGGCGTGCCGCAGGACGACCGCGACAAGCTGTTCCGCTGGTCCAACGAGATGACCGGTGGCACCGATCCCGAGTACGCCGACGTCGACCCGGCTCAGTCGTCGATGGAGCTGATCATGTACGCGATGGCGATGGCCGACGAGCGCGGCAAGAACCCGACCGACGACATCGTCACGACGTTGATCCAGGCCGACATCGATGGAGAGAAGCTTTCCGACGACGAGTTCGGCTTCTTCGTCATCATGCTCGCGGTGGCCGGCAACGAGACCACCCGCAACTCGATCACCCATGGAATGATCGCCTTCGCAGACAACCTGGATCAGTGGGAGCTGTTCAAGAAGGAAAGGCCGTCGACGACCGCCGATGAGATCGTCCGTTGGGCGACGCCGGTGAGCGCCTTCCAGCGCACCGCCAACGAGGATCTCGAGTTGGGTGGCGTGCAGATCAAGAAGGGCCAGCGGCTGGTGATGTCTTACCGCTCGGCCAACTTCGACGAAGACGTCTTCGAGGACCCGCACGCATTCAATATCCTGCGTGACCCCAACCCGCACGTCGGCTTCGGTGGCACCGGTGCGCACTACTGCATCGGCGCGAACCTGGCCCGGATGACGATCAACCTGATCTTCAACGCCGTGGCCGACCACATGCCGGACCTCACACCGATTTCGGAGCCCGAGCGACTGCGGTCGGGCTGGCTCAACGGCATCAAGCACTGGCAGGTCAACTACACCGGCAAGAGCCCGGTGGCCAACTGATGGATTTCACGCCGGATCCCGCGCAGCAGGCCGTCGCCGATGTGGTCACCTCGGTACTCGACCGGGACAACTCCTGGGAGGCTCTGGTCGCCGGTGGTGTGACGGCGTTGCCGGTGCCCGAACGCGCGGGCGGTGACGGTGTCGGTCTGCCGGAGATTGCCACGGCGTTGACTGAGATCGGTCGGCATGGCTTGATCAGCCCGGCGCTGGCGACCCTTGGATTCGGTGCGATTCCGCTGCTGGACTTGGCTTCTGACGAGCAGCAGAACCGCTTCCTTGCCGGGCTGGCCAACGGTTCGGTACTCACCGCCGCACTCAACGAGCCCGGCGCCGCGCTTCCGGACCGGCCCGCGACGACCTTCGTGCACAGCCGGTTGTCGGGAACCAAAGTCGGTGTCGGCTACGCCGAAAACGCGGAATGGTTACTGGTCACAGCTGACAGCGCAGTCGTCGTGGTCTCACCCGAGGCCGATGGTGTGCAGATCTCGAAGACCCCTAGCTCCAGCGGGTCCGACGAGTACGTGGTCACCTTCTCCGATGTGGCGGTCGGCGAGGACGACGTGCTGATCGGAGCTACGGCGCAGCGGGTGAATCAGCTGGCGCTGGCGGCGATCGGTGCCTACGCCGCCGGGCTGGTGGCCGGCGCGTTGCGGCTGACCGCCGACTACGTCGCTCATCGGGAGCAGTTCGGCCGGCCGCTGTCGACCTTCCAGACCGTCGCCGCGCAGCTCGCTGAGGTCTACATCGCCTCGCGGACAATCGACTTGACGTCAGTGTCGGTAATCTGGCGACTGGCCGAGGGTCGTGATGCGGCGGATGATCTGGATGTGCTCGGCTACTGGATCGCGTCGCAGGCGCCGCGGGTAATGCAGATTTGCCACCACCTGCATGGCGGTATGGGGATGGACATCACCTATCCGATGCACCGCTATTACTCCACGATCAAGGACCTGACCCGCATCTTGGGTGGGCCGTCGCATCGCCTAGATTTGGTGGGAGCGCAATGTTCATCGACCTGACTCCGGAGCAGCGTCAGCTACAAGCCGAACTGCGGCAATACTTTACGAACCTGATCTCGACCGACGAGATGAAGGCGATGGAAAAGGATCGCCACAATGACGCCTACCGTGCTGTGATCAGGCGGATGGGCAAAGACGGCAAGCTCGGTGTCGGCTGGCCGAAAGAGTTCGGCGGGTTGGGTTTCGGCCCGGTCGAGCAGTCGATCTTCGTCAACGAGGCGCATCGCGCCGACGTTCCACTGCCGGCCGTGACGCTGCAGACCGTCGGCCCGGTACTCCAGCAGTTCGGCAGCGATGTGCAGAAGAAGAAGTTTCTGCCCGCGATCCTGGCCGGCGAGGTGCACTTCGCAATCGGCTACAGCGAACCGGAAGCCGGCACCGACCTGGCGTCGTTGCGCACCACCGCAGTGCGCCACGGTGACGAATACATCGTCAACGGCCAGAAGATGTGGACTACTGGCGGGCACGATGCCGATTACGTCTGGTTGGCCTGTCGCACCGATCCGGAAGCGGTGAAGCACAAGGGCATTTCGATTCTGATCGTCGACACCAAAGACCCCGGCTATTCGTGGACGCCGGTGATCTTGTCCGATGGCGCCCACCACACCAACGCCACGTATTACAACGATGTGCGGGTGCCCGCCGACATGCTGGTCGGCGAGGAGAACGGCGGCTGGCGGCTGATCACGACTCAGCTCAACAACGAGCGCGTAATGCTCGGGCCGGCCGGCCGAACCGCTGGCATCTACGATCGCCTGCACGACTGGGCGTCCAAGCCGGGCGGCGACGGGGTGACCCCGATCGACCACCCAGACGTCAAGCGGGCGCTCGGTGAGATCTATTCGATGTGGCGGGTCAACGAGCTGCTCAACTGGCAGGTGGCCGCCGCCGGTGAAGAGATCAACGTTGCCGATGCCGCGTCCACCAAAGTCTTTGGCACCGAGAGCATTCAGTACATCGGTCGTCTTGCTGAGGAGATTGTCGGCAAGTACGGCAACCCTGCTGAGCAAGCGACCGCCGAGTTGCTGGAATGGCTCGACTCGCAGACCAAGCGCAATCTGGTGATCACCTTCGGTGGAGGCGTGAACGAAGTGATGCGGGAGATGATCGCGGCGTCCGGCCTCAAAGTGCCGAGGGTACCCAGATGACGGATATCCACGAGGCGCTCGCGGAGATCAAAGCGGCCGGCGGCCCGAAGCCGCGGGTGGGTCGCGATCCGGTGAACCAGCCGATGGTGAACAGCTGGGTCGAAGCCATCGGCGATACCAACCCGATTTATCGGGACGAGGGGGCAGCGCGCGCCGTCGGGCACCCGGGAGTTGTCGCGCCCCCGGCCATGATTCAGGTGTGGACGATGTTCGGGCTGGCCGGAGAACGCCCGACCGACGATCCCATGGGTCCGATCATGAAGCTGTTCGACGACAA
>JAVHWH010000227.1:0-9627 GCA_032159915.1 Mycobacterium sp. | reverse complement strand
CAGCGGCAAGGTGAAGCACTTCGGGATGTCGGAAGCATCAGCGCAAACCATTCGCCGAGCGCACGCCGTGCAACCCGTGACTGCGCTACAAAGCGAATACTCGCTGTGGTGGCGCGAACCCGAGTCGCCGGAGACCGGCGTGCTGTCAACGCTGTCCGAACTCGGGATCGGCTTCGTGCCCTACAGCCCGTTGGGCAAAGGGTTTCTCACCGGAAGCATCAGCGAGAGCACCCAATTCGACCGCTCCGACATCCGCAACAGCATTCCTCGCTTCGCCGCCGACGTCCGCGGCGCCAATCGCGCCGTCGTCGACCTGCTCCAGACGATCGCGGACCGCAAAGGCGCGACGGCCGGACAGATCGCGCTGGCTTGGCTGCTCGCGCAGCGACCGTGGATCGTGCCGATCCCGGGCACTCGGCGCCTGGAGCGCCTCGAGGAGAACCTCGGGGCAGCCGACGTCGAGTTGAGCGACGACGATCTCCGCGAGATCGATGCGGCCTCAGCCGGTATCGAGGTGCAGGGTGCTCGTTACCCTGACTTCATGCAGCGCCTGATCGGGCGCTGACCTCGCGGGCCACCTCGCCGTAGCGCTCGAAGCGTTCCGGATCACCGACTGCGTTGTACAACACCAGGCGGGTTGCTGTCCGTTGGTACTTTTCGATCAGCTTGTCGGCCAAGGTGTCCCATGTCGATTCGGTGGCGAAGGCGGCCACATGTTCGTCGCTGACCTGCGCCGCCATCCCGGTGAAGTCGCCGGCTTTCTGCTTTTCCCGGATCCGTGCGGTGGTGCCCTCGAACCCGGCCTCGTCCCAGATGAACGCATAGTTGGGGGTGCTTCCGTAGAACGCCATGCTGGCGCGCACCGACTCCCGCTGCTTGTCGCGTTCTTCGTCGGTGTCACCGACGATCGTCAGCACCGGCACGATGATCGCGATGTCAGCTGGCGACCGGCCCGAGATCTGCGCTCCGGCAGCAACATTGGGTACCACGTGGCGGGCGATATAGCCGGGTTCTCCGATCGGGTGGACGTGCACTCCGTCGGCTACTTCGCCGGCCATCCGCAGCATCCACGGATTCACTGCCGCGATGTCGACTTTGGGGTCGGGCGCGTCGATCGGGCCCGCACTCCATTGCGGGGTAATGAAATCCAGATCGTAAAACTCGCCGTGGTGATTGAGCTCGCCGGACCGGAATGCGGAAAAGCACGCCTTCACCGACAGCAGATAGTCACGCAGGCGTGGGCCCGGTCGCTCGAAATCCACGCCATAACGCCGAACGACGTGGGTGCGTACCTGCGTGCCCAGGCCCAGCCGGAAGTTACCGCCGGTCGCCTCTTGCAGTTCCCACGCAGCGGCAGCAGTCACGAACGGACTACGCGGAAAGGCCACCGCGACACCAGTCGACAATTCGAGGCCGGGCGCAGCTTGCGAGGCCACCGCGGCGTTGAGATATGCCGTGCGGCCGGTCTCGGTGAAGAGCAGGCCGGAGAATCCGGCGGCCTGCGTTCGCCGGGCAACCTCGCCAATCCGGCCTAGTGGCTGGGGGACCGTCATCGCATCGACGTCCATGCGCCGTTACTTCAGGTTCGCCCCGAAGACGTCTCGCATCGCCGTCCAGTGCCGCTCGGCGGCGTCGGCGTCATAGGACCGGTTATCCGGCACCGCGTAACCGTGCCCGGCCGGATACGTTTCGATCGTGTGCCGAACGCCGGCCGCGGTTAGGGCCTTCTCGAGCTGCTCGGCGTGGTCATCGGTGAACGAACCGTCGTTCTGCGCGCCGCCGACATAGACCTCGGCCTGGATTTGATCGGCCTTGAGGTGCGGGCTGTCGCTGGCGTCGGTGACCAGTCCGCCACCGTGGAAGGAGGTTGCCGCCGCAACCCGTTCGGGAACACGTCCGGCGACGATCAATGACGCGCGCCCACCCATGCAGTAGCCGGTGATGCCGAACGTGCTGCCGCTGACCTCAGGGCGGGCAGCCAGATAGTCGAAGTACGCGTTGGCGTCGGAGGCCCAGTCGTCGGGGCTGATGCTGCCGATGAACGACATCAGGCGCTTGCGCTCGTTGTCGTCGCTGAAAGCGGTCTGCATGTCGAACGGCGCCCAGTCACCTTGGCGGTAATAGACGTCTGGGAGCAGCACGGCATAGCCGAGGTCGGCCAGCCTGGCGGCCATGTCGAAGAAAGTCTGCCTGATTCCACCGGCGTCGGGAATCATGACGATGCCCGGCCAGGGGCCCTGTCCTTCCGGGGTGAAGAGGCGGACAGGGGCGGAGCCATCGGGAGTGGTGACGGTGTCGCTGATATTCGGCATGCATCTGTTCTACTCGCCGAACGCCCAGGCAATTTAACTGGTGTCGACCCGCCGCGCCCGACTCCGCCGCGCTTGCGATCGCCGCTGGGATTTTTTGGCGTCGACCCGCCGCGCCCGGCTCCGCCGCGCTTGCGATCGCCGCTAAAGTTATCGCGTGCCAATTCCTACGCCGTACGAGGACCTTCTGCGGCTGGTACTCGAGCAGGGCACAGCCAAAGCCGACCGCACCGGCACCGGTACCCGCAGCCTGTTCGGACACCAGATGCGATTCGACCTTTCCGACGGCTTCCCGCTGATCACCACCAAGAAAGTGCATCTGAAGTCGGTGGTGTATGAGCTGCTGTGGTTTCTGCGCGGCGACTCCAATGTCGGCTGGTTGCGCGAGCACGGCGTTTCCATCTGGGACGAATGGGCCAGCGACACAGGCGATCTCGGTCCGGTATACGGAGTCCAGTGGAGGTCTTGGCCCACGCCATCCGGTGAACACGTCGATCAGATCAGCGCGGCTCTGAACCTGCTGCGGACCGATCCCGATTCGCGCCGGATCATCGTTTCGGCCTGGAATGTCGGCGAGATCCCGCAGATGGCGCTCGCTCCGTGTCACGCGCTGTTCCAATTCTACGTGGCCGACGGCCGGCTCAGCTGCCAGCTCTACCAGCGCAGCGCCGATCTGTTTCTCGGCGTGCCGTTCAACATCGCGAGCTACGCGCTTCTGACCCACATGATGGCCGCGCAGGCCGGCCTGGATGTCGGCGACTTCGTCTGGACCGGCGGCGACTGCCACATCTATGACAATCACCTCGAGCAGGTCACCGAGCAGCTGAGTCGTGACCCACGTCCGTATCCGAAACTTGTTCTGGCGCAGCGGGAGTCAATCTTCGACTACCGCTACGACGACGTCGTCGTCGAGGGCTACCACCCGCACCCCGCGATCAAAGCGCCCGTCGCCGTATGACGGACGCCGGCCGACTGGGTCTGATCTGGGCGCAGTCGACGTCGGGCGTGATCGGGCGGGATGGCGAAATCCCATGGCAAGTCCCCGAGGACCTCATCCGCTTCAAGGAGCTCACCCTCGGTCACACCGTGGTGATGGGCCGGCGGACCTGGGACTCGCTACCGGTGAGGTTCCGGCCGCTGCCCGGACGCAGAAACGTCGTCGTGACCCACCAGACCGAGTTCATCGCCGAGGGCGCAACCGTGGTACACCGCCTCGACGAGGCGCTGACCGAGCCGGACACCTGGGTGATCGGCGGAGAACAGATCTACACGCTGGCGCTGCCGCAGGCCGGTCGCTGTGAGGTCACTGAAATCGATATCGACTTGCCCCGCGACGACGGCGATGCCCTGGCCCCGGTGCTCGACGAGCACTGGGTCGGGAGGCCGGGCGAGTGGCACACCAGCCGCGCCGGTGTGCGATACCGGTTCCACACCTACCACCGCCGCTGACCTGCGCCGCAACCATGGCCTGACATACTCGTCGGGACCGGTGGCAGACGGTCTTCTCGACGTTCCAGAAGGGGGTACAGGCATTGACAACCGAACCCACGCAGATGTTCGCTCGCACACTCTGGGGTTACAACGCGTCCGCCGTGGATGCTCACATCGAGGTGTTGACCACCAAGCAGCAATTCTTGCTCAACGACGTCGAAAGCTTGCGGGCCCGACTCAAGGATTCCGGCGACGAGGTGACCGCACTCCGTAGAGAGGTCGCCGTCCTCGCCGACACCTCGTCTTCGCCACATGCGTTGCAGGAGCGCATGGCCAAGTTGTTGCGGCAGGCGGTTGAGGAGGTCTCCGAAATGCGGTCCGAGGCGCAGGCCGAGGCCGCGGCGCTGATCGCGGCGGCCGAAGTCGAGGTCGAGGCCGCGCAGCAAAAGCACAAAGACGAATTGGCCGAGTTGGCAGCGCAGAAGAGGGCGTTGAAGGCCGAGTGCGCCGAAACGAAGAAAGCGCTCGAGGCCGAAGTGGCCTGCATCCGCGCCGACGCCGAGCAGGAGCGCGAGCGATTGCTTGCCGAGGCGAAAGACGAGGCCGATCACTACCGCGAGCAGGTCAAGGCGGCGGTGGACGAGGCGAGTCTTCAACGACTCAAGGTGTTGGAGCAGTTGATGGGCGTCTACCGCGATCTGGAAGCCGTGCCGGCTGCGCTTGAGTCGGCGTATCAAGAGATCAAGAACCCGGCGGAGACAAGCACTGTGGGTAGTGGCCACCCGAGTCGCTAAATTATCCGCTGCTCAAGCACGGCGAATAGCCGTCGCTGCACAAGGGCTCGACCAGGCCAAGCCGCAGGGAGCGATCACTCGCGCGCACCTACGCCGGTTGATCTCACGCATTCAGGTGCTGCAACTGGACTCGGTATCAGTCGCAGTGCGTGCCCACTATGCGCCGGTATTCAGCCGACTCGGACCCTACGACCGCGATGTCCTGGATCGTGCGGCGTGGGCGCACAGCGCCCGCTCGCCCCGGTTGCTGGTCGAGTACTGGGCGCATGAGGCCGCGTTGATGGCCGTCGACGACTGGCCGCTGATGCGCTGGCGCATGGGTCAATACCGGCACGGCCGGTGGGGCACCCACATCGTCAAAGCAAACCCGGAGCTCGCCGACAAAATCGTTGCGGCCGTCGAGGAACTCGGGCCCAGCACGGCAGGGCAAATCGAGGCGCATCTGGCCACCGCGCCGCGCGGTCGGCGGGGAAACTGGTGGGGCAGCCGCAGCGATACCAAGTGGGTGGCCGAAGCGCTGTTCGCTGCCGGCAGGCTGACCACGGCGACGCGAGTGGGCTTCGCCCGCCACTACGACCTGGTCGAACGGGTGTTACCGGCCGAGGTGGTGGGTCGCGAGGTCACTGAGCAGGACGCGGTCCGCGAGCTCGTACGACGGTCCGCCAGCGCGCTGGGTGTGGCTACCGAGCCCGACATCCGCGACTATTTCCGGCTGTCCCCGGGCCAGGCAAAGCCGGCGATCGCCGAGCTGGTCGCTGCCGGTGAATTGGAGGCCGTCGAGGTCGAGGGCTGGTCAGCGCCGGCGTACTCATCCGCGGCTCAGACCATTCCGCGTCACGACCGCGGCACGGCGCTGCTGTGCCCGTTCGATCCGCTGATCTTCTTCCGTACGCGGGTAGAACGGGTCTTCGGGTTTCACTACCGCATCGAGATCTATACGCCGGCCGACAAGCGGCAGTACGGCTACTACGTGTGGCCGTTCCTCCTCGACGGTGAGCTGGTGGGTCGGGTCGACCTCAAAGCCGACCGCTCCGCGAACGCATTGCAGGTAGTGGGCGCATTCATCGAACCGGATCGCTCGCCGTCGCGGGTGGCCGAGGCACTAACCGGCGAGCTGCAGACGATGGCGCAGTGGCTGGGATTGGGTCGCGTGAGGGTCGGCAACCGCGGCGATTTGGCCGGCGCGCTGCGAGCCGCCGCTGAGCGTCGCTGAAGTTCGTTTCGGCGACGGCTGGATCGGTTCTCCGCGCCGCGGCGAAACGTCGCGTGCACATGCCGGCGAGCCAAGGCCTCATGGTTCATTAGCGCGTTAACTGCGCTGAGCAGCTGCCGCGCGAAACTTTGCTTAGGGAAATAGATTAAGAATTTAGGCTCTTTGCTGTGCTGATCGCTGATCTGCGTGCTCGAGAAGTTTGCGTCAACGCGAGCGTTCGGCCCGGACAAACCCTACGATTGGTCGGACACGTCGTCGGAGAGTAGGGCGCAACTTGAGTCTCAGCCTCCCGATTTCTTTGCCACGTCGTTGTTCGGACGGCGCCCGTCACGATGGCCCTGGACCGTGACTGCCCCGGTACTTGATTTCGAAGGTCGCGTGGTCGGCCGCCAACAGCAGCTCGCCGAACTTCGAGCCGCAGTGGAAGAGGCTGCGCGGGCCGGCGGGGGATGCACTCTGCTCAGTGGGGTCTCGGGGGCAGGCAAGTCGACGCTCATGCAGGCCTTCGGGGCCGAAGTCGCCGGACGCAACTGCGTATTCGCCTACGGGAGGTGCCGGGACGGCGCAGCGGCGCCGTACTCGGCGTTGGGAGACGCGCTGGGCTCGATCGTCCGCAGTATGGAGGCCACCGGCACCGCCGAGCGTGACCGTTGGCGCGCCGACCTGGTCAGCGAAATGTCGGCGCTCACCGGCATTCTCGAGGCGCTCGTGCCTGAACTGGCTGGAGTGCTGGGCGCGGCCCCGCAGGTGGCTGATCTCGATGCGGCGGATGCTCGGCGCCGGCTGCAGCGAGCCGCCATCCGCCTGGTGTCGACCACAGCGTCGTACCGGCCGGTGATCCTGGCAATCGATGACTTGCAATGGGCTGACCAGGATTCGTTGCTGCTGCTGTCCGAGCTCTTGACGGTGTCGGTACGCAATGTGCTCGTCCTGGGAGCGCATCGCGCGGGCGAGTTCGATCCGGCCGCAGCGGGCCTCACGTCGGTCAGGCTCCAGCGCATTGACGTTCCTCCCTTGTCCCCCAACGATCTTGAGGAGTTGCTGGCGGCCGTGTGCGGCCCTGGGATCGAACTAAGCGACGTCGCCACTGAGTTTCATCACCGAACCCAAGGCAATCCGCTGCAGGTCCGTCAGCTGCTGTACCGCGCACAACGGGAAGGCGCGCTGATCCCCGTCGGTGCCGGGGGGCGCCCGACCTGGGATCTGCGTGTCCTAACGTCGATCGAGATCACGGCTACGGCTGCTGAATTCCTCGGCAGGTATCTCGACGAGCTACGCAGGTCCGATAGGGCAGTGTTGAGTTCGCTGGCGTGCATCGGTGGCGAGTTCGACCTCGCCGACGCGACGGCAGCGGCCGCTCAGCCGGCCGACGTGGTAGCCCAGGCGCTCTGGTCGGGCCTTGAGCTTCGTCTGCTCGAGGCGTTCGACAGCCGCGGCCAGCGGATCGCCAACGCGATCAGCGGCGAAGCTCAGTATCGCTTCAGCCACGACCGGGTGGTGGAGGCGGCACTGCAAGGCATGTCCGATGACACCTGGCGCGAGACGCACCTCCGGATCGGTCGTCGGCTGGCCGACCGCGGCGACGATCGGCTGTTCGAGGCCGCCCGCCACGTCGGCATAGGTGGATCTCAATTGGCCGACGACGAGCGCGTCCGGTTTGTCGACGTGCTGCGCCGCGCGGCGAAAAAGGCCTGTGCGCAGGCATCGTTTCCACTGGCCCTCGAGCACTGCCGAGAGGGATTGGGTCTGCTCGGCGAATCACGCTGGGCCGCTCACTTCGTGTTGGCCAGGGAGTTGCAGTTTGACGCTGCGGAGGCCGCCCTCCTGGTGGGCGACGCGGAGGCATTGCACGGGCTGCTCGACGAGGCCGAGATGGTCCTGCGAGAGCCGGCCGACCGGGCTCGACTCGCCTATTTGAGGCTCAAGGGGCGGGTGTCGCAGAACCGGCTCCAAGAGGCACTGGAAACAGGGCTGCGTGCGCTCGATGAACTCGGCGAGCCGCTGCCACGTAACGCGGGCAAACCTCGAATGGCCAACGCGCTGATGCGGATCAAGCTCGCGACGCGCCGCTGGACCACCGAACGGCTGCTAGAGCTGCCGCACTGCCAGGACCAGCGTGTCATTGAAATCCAACGGATCCTCTCCGAGCTGCGCAGCCTGTCCTTCATCCTCCGGCCGAATCTCTTCCCGTTGATCGTGCATAAGCAGCTCGAGCTTCTGTTGGCCCACGGCCATACCCTCACCTCGCCCACCGTGCTCGCCAGTTGCGGCCTGCTGCTGGTCTTGACAGGCGACTACGGCGGCAGCCAACGCTTCGGCGAGGTTGGCCTGCTGCTTACCGAGCAGAAGGAGTTCCGGGACGCCCGCCCGGAGACGCTGTTCTACTACCTGACGTTCATCCGTCACTGGCGACACCCACTTCACGACAGCCTGGGCCAGCTCCGTGAAGCCGTCGATGAGGCGCTTGACCGCGGCGACCGGGAGTACGCCGGTTTTCTGGCCGCGGTACTACTCTCGCAGTCATTTTGGGTTGGCCGCCCGCTAGCCGAGATCGACGCCCTAGCCCAATCCCTCGTCCCCGAGATTCGTTCCCAGCCGGTGCCGCGCGCCCTTTGCCTGGCTGTGCAACAGCTTTGCCTCAACTTGATGGGTCGTAGCGAGGATCCGTTGCTGCTCGCCGGCGAAAGCGGCTACGACGAGCGCGAGGTTTTGCCGGCGGCCCGACGCGAGGGCGACGGCGTGGCGCTGAGCGTAGCCATGAATGTCAAACAGGGACTACACTTTTGGGCCGGCGACCACGCCGGCGCAGTCCGAATCACTGACGAGGCCGTCGAGCACCTTGCGGGTATGGCCGGCATGGCGGGGCTGCAACTTTTCTACCTGGTCGGTGCGCTGAGCAGGATCCGGGCCGCGCCGAATGACCGCTCGACCCGGCAGGCGGTGCGCCAGGCATTGGCGCTGCACCGTGATTGGGCAGCGAGTTCGCCGGCCAACTACGCGGCGCCTTATGCGCTGATCGAGGGTGCGTGGGCGCGGGCTCAGGGGCAGCACAGCAAGGCGGAGCGCTTCCTTGGCCGGGCGATTGAGCTCGCAGCGGAGTACCAGCTGCCGGTGGTTGGCGCACTCGCACATGAGGAAGCCGCCACCCTCAATGCCGAAACCGGTCGGCAGAGGCTTTCTGCGCAGATGCTGCGGTTGGCATACCAGGGCTACCTGAGTCTCGGCATTGCGGTGCGCGCCGATCTGCTCACGGAGGCTCATCCATGGCTACTCAGCCGCGACCTCATCGTGGCGGGCTCAGCGGGAATCGACCCCGTCAGCGCACATCAAGTCGTGCATGCGCTGCAGACAGCGCGCACCTCCGATGGCTTGGCCGCGATTTTGCTGGATACGGTTGCGAACACGACAGGCGCGGCCCGCGTTCTGCTACTCACCGGCGAAGGCGAGCAGCTTATGGTTCGGGCTGTCTGGGAGGACGGTGCCACCAAGGCCCTCGAGAGCCCGTGGACCGAGGTGAGCCATGACCGCTCCGTCATCGAGCGGGTGGTAGACGGCGGGCGCCCGCTGGCCGTTGCGGCGGACCCGGTCTATGCGGATCATCGTCGATCTGGACGGGACAAGCGCCAAATGGCGGTCTTGGCCATCCTTGCCGTTCCGGTACTGTTGCACGACAAGACGATTGGCGTGATCTACGCCGAGCACAACGAGCCGGGAAGAAGCTTTGCCTCTGGAGACGAGGAGGCGGTGGCCTTTCTGTGTGCTCAGGCGGCCGCACCGTTGTGGAACTTCGAACTCGAGGCCCGGCTACGGGCCGCCGACGAGCACCGGCAGTCCCTCATGGACGTGCAATCGAGATTCGTGCCCAACGAACTGCTGCGGA
>JAVHWH010000181.1:0-5443 GCA_032159915.1 Mycobacterium sp. | reverse complement strand
ACTACCGCGACGGCCGCCCCGTCTGACGCCAGCGCCAACGCGATCGCACGGCCCAGTCCGCGGCTGGCACCGGTGACGATCGCGACCCGGCCCTGCAGTCGTCCGGTCACCGGACCGACCCTGCATCGCGGGTGACGCCGTGCACGAGGATCGCTGTCGTCTGATCCACCCAGGCGTCGTCGAGAGGCTCGTCGGGGCTCAACAGCATTCGCAACAACGTGGACCCGCCGATCAATTCGATGAGCCGGTTCGGGTCGACATCGGGATGCACCTCGCCGCGATCAACCGCCTCGCTGAGTCGCACCTGCACCGTGCTGAACAGATCCGCAAACCGCGACATCACCCGGGTGTTCAGCTCGGCGTCGGCGCTCATGTCGGCGACCAGCCCGGGCAGCGCGGCACGGACCACCGGGGTGGTGAAGACGTCGCGCGCGGCCGCGATCATGGCCCGCAGATCAGCGGCCATCCCGCGGGTCGGACCGACCAACGCGGTGGGAGCCACCGGAAACGCCGCCTCATGCACCAACTCCGCCTTACTCGACCACCGCCGGTACAGCGCCGTCTTCGTCGTCCCGGCGCGCTCGGCGACCGCCGCCAAGGTGAGGTTCGAATATCCAATTTGCACAAGAAGATCCGCGGTAGCCGTCAATATGGCAGCGTCAATGCGCGGGTCGCGGGGCCGCCCGGCCCCGGTGGCCTTGTCAACCGCGGATGGGTCTGCTTTCATAACGCTACCCACCGTATCGTAATTTGACGCGGTGGGTCTTGGAGAATGGAGGCACCCGGTGCCCAACGAACCTGTACTGGACAAAGTCGACCGGCTCCAGCGTTCGAGCCGCGACGTCACCACGCTGCCGGCGGTGCTGTCGCAGTGGTTGTCGACGGTGCTCCCGGGCGGCGCTGCGCCCGCGATCACCGTAGAAAGCGGAGTGGACTCGACCGGTATGTCGTCCGAGACGATCATCCTGACCGCCCGTTGGGACGAAGACGGCACGCCCGTCGAACAGAAGCTGGTAGCCCGGGTGGCGCCCACTGTCGAGGACGTTCAGGTTTTCCCAACGTATCGGCTCGACCACCAATTCGAGGTGATCCGCCAAGTCGGCGAGTTGACCGACGTCCCCGTGCCGAGAGTGCGCTGGCTGGAGTCCACCGGCGAAGTGCTGGGGACACCGTTCTTCTTGATGGACTACGTCGACGGCGAGGTGCCGCCGGACGTCATGCCCTACACCTTCGGCGGCAACTGGTTTGCCGACGCGCCCGCCGAGCGGCAGCGGGAACTTCAAGATGCGACAGTGTCGGTACTGGCGTTGCTGCACTCGATTCCGAACGCCGAGAAGACGTTTGGATTCCTTGCCGACGGGCAGACTGGCGATACCGCGCTGCGCAAGCATGTCAACTGGGTCCGGTCGTGGTACGACTTCGCGGTGCCCGACATCGGCCGGTCACCCTTGCTGGAGCGGACATTCGCCTGGCTCGAGGACAACTGGCCACAGAACGCGGCCGCCAGCGAACCGGTGCTGCTGTGGGGTGACGCCCGAGTGGGCAACGTGCTCTACCGCGACTTCCAGCCAGTGGCGGTGCTGGACTGGGAAATGGTCACGCTGGGCCCCCGCGAGCTCGACGTCGCATGGATGATCTTCGCGCACATGGTCTTTCAAGAGCTCGCCGGTCTGGCTAGCCTGGACGGTCTGCCCGGGGTGATGCGCGAGGAGGATGTCCGCGCCACCTACCAGCGGCTCACCGGCGTTGAGATCGGCGACCTGCACTGGTTCTACGTCTACTCCGGGGTGATGTGGGCCTGCGTGTTCATGCGCACCGGCGCGCGGCGAGTGCACTTCGGGGAGACCGAGAAGCCCGACAGCGTCGAATCGCTGTTCTACCACTCAGGATTAATGAGGCGCCTCATCGGAGAGGATCAGTAATGCTCGGACCGCTGGACGAGTTCCCGGTACACCAGGTCCCGCAGCCCATCGCGTGGCCGGGTTCGTCGGATCGCAACTTCTACGATCGCTCCTACTTCAACGCCCACGACCGCACCGGCGAAATCTTCGTCATCAGCGGCATCGGCTACTACCCCAACCTGGGGGTGAAGGACGCGTTTCTGCTCATCCGGCGCGGCGACACTCAGACCGCGGTGCACCTGTCCGACGCCATCGACCAGGACCGGCTCAACCAGCACGTCAACGGCTATCGCGTCGAGGTCATCGATCCGCTGCACAAACTGCGGATCGTTCTCGACGAAACCGAAGGCATTGCAGCCGATCTCACCTGGGAAGGCCTGTTCGACGTCGTCCAGGAGCAGCCGCACCTGATGCGCTCCGGCAACCGGGTGACGCTGGATGCGCAGCGTTTTGCTCAGCTCGGCAGCTGGAGCGGCCGGATCGTGTTAGACGGCAACGAGATTGCTGTCGACCCGGCCACCTGGATCGGCAGCCGCGACCGGTCCTGGGGGATCCGCCCGATCGGTGAACCCGAGCCCGCCGGCCGGCCCGCCGACCCGCCATTCGAAGGCATGTGGTGGTTGTACGTACCGATGGCGTTCGAAGACTTCGCGGTCGTCATGATCATCCAGGAGGCTCCCAACGGGTTTCGCTCACTGAACGACTGCACCCGGATCTGGCGCGACGGCCGCGTGGAACAGTTGGGCTGGCCGCGGGTAAAGATCCACTACCGATCCGGCACCCGCATTCCCACCGGCGCCACGATCGACGCGACTGCTCCCGACGGCACACCGGTTCACTTCGACGTCGAGTCCAAACTCCCGGTGCCCATTCACGTCGGTGGTGGTTACGGTGGCGACTCGGACTGGTTGCACGGGCTGTGGAAGGGCGAGAAGTTCGTCGAACGGCTGACTTATGACATGACCGATCCGTCGATCATCGGACGTTCGGGTTTCGGCGTCATCGACCATGTCGGGCGCGCGTTATGCCGCGACGGTGACGCCGATCCGGTCGAGGGTTGGGGTCTTTACGAACACGGCGCGCTCGGCCGTCACGACCCGTCAGGCTTCAAAGACTGGTTGACAGTCGCGCCATAGCGGGCCGAAAGGATTGACGCTCAATGCAGTTCGTCGATGATGCCGGCCAACGTCTGCAGACCTATCGGTGCTGCCTGGTAGAGGCAGACCGTGTCGGCGACGCCGTCGACGCGGTCGCGGATGTGCCGGGCGACGTCGGCAGGTTTGCCGCAGGCCGCGATGGTGTGCAGGACCTCGTCATCGATGAGTGCGCCCATCTCTTCCCAACGGCCCTGCTTGGACAGCGCGTTCAGTTCGGGTTGCAAGTCCTGCCAGCCGTGTGCGGCCAGCACCGGCTGATACGCCGGGGTCGAACCGTAGAACGCCAGTAACGCGCGCGTCCTTGCGTGTGCTGCTGCCAGTTCGGCGTCGGTCTCCCCGGCCGACACGATGATCTCGGGTAGCACGGTGAAGTCGTCCACCTGACGGCCTGATTGCTGCAGACCCTCGTGCACCCTGGGCATGGTGTGCTCGTGCAGATAACGCTTCGAGCCGAACGGCATCACCAGCAGTCCGTCGGCATGCCGTGCGACGGCGCGGGTCAGCAGCGGCCCCAGCGCGCCGACGTAGATCGGCGGCGGCCCATGAGGATTCGGGCCTGGATTGAAGGTCGGCGTCATCAGCGTGTGCCGGTAGTAGTCGCCGCGGAAGTCCAACCGCTCCCCGGAGTTCCACGCCGCGAATATCGCACGTAGCGCCGCGATGAGTTCGGTCATCCGGGCGACGGGTCGGTCGAACTCGGCGCCGAACCGCTTCTCGATCTGCGCTCGGACCTGGGTCCCCAAACCGAGAATGAACCTGCCCGAGCTGAGCAGTTGGTGGTCGTTGGCCTGGTGGGCCAGGTGAATCGGGTTGCGCGGGAACGCGATAGCTACATTGGTCATCAAGTCCAGCCCGGGCACCGTTGCCGCCAGCGTCAGCGGCGCGAACACGTCGTGCGGGCCCTCGAAGGTCGCGACGCCACAGGCGCCTGCGTCGCGAAGCTCCCGAGCGCGCTCAGCGGCGTCGGTCAGTCCGTATAAAGCTGTGAATACTTTCGCAAGGGTTCACGATACGCATCGTCGATGGGGTTGACTTGCAGGCATGCCTCATGCGACTTGGACCGCCGACGTCGTCGTGGTGGGGGCCGGTTTCGCCGGACTCGCCGCCGCTCGCGAGCTGACCCGACTCGGTCACGATGTGCTGGTACTGGAGGGCCGCGACCGGGTCGGCGGCCGTTCGTATACCGGCCACGTTGCCGGCATCCCAGTGGATCTGGGCGGCACGTTCGTCGGTCCGACGCAGGACGCCGTGCTCAAGCTGGCCGCGGATCTCGGCATCACAACCGTCCCCACCTACCACGACGGCGCCAACCTGATCCGATGGCGCGGCGCGGTGCGCTCGTACCGCGGTACCATCCCTCGGCTGTCGCTCGCTGGCCTGCTCGACCTGGCCCGCGTCCGTTGGCAATTCGAGCGGATCTCGCGGACGGTGCCGCTGACCCAGCCGTGGACTGCCCGGCGCGCCGCCCGCCTGGACAGCCAGTCGCTGGGCCAATGGCTGCGAGCGGTGCGTGCCGGCGCCACCACGCGCGACTTGCTGGCCATCATGGCGCGAGTGACCTGGGGTTGCGAGCCCGACGACGTGTCGATGCTGCACGCCGCCCGCTACGTCCGCGCGGCCGGTGGCCTGGACCGGATGCTCGACGTCGAGAACGGCGCCCAGCAGGACCGGTTCGCGGGCGGCACGCAGCAGATCGCCGACACCGCGGCAGCCGAACTCGGCGACCGCGTGGTGTTGCAGGCCGCCGTCACAAGCATCGACAGCCACGACCATGGCATGATCGTCACCAGCGAAAAGGGTTCAGCCCACGCCAAATTCGTGATCGTGGCGATTCCGCCGGAGCATTGGAGCGCGGTCGAATTCAGCCCGCCGCTGTCCGCCGAACACCGGCAGATGCCCGCGCAGTGGCCACAGGGCCGGCTCAGCAAGGCCTACGTCGCGTATGCCACTCCGTTCTGGCGCAACCAGGGGTTCTCCGGCGAGTCGCTGTCCGACGAGGGTCCGGTGTTCATCACCTTCGACGTCAGCCCGCAACGCGACGGGCCCGGGGTTCTGCTGGGGTTCGTCGACTCCCGCGAGTTCGACCAGCTGCCGGCTGAGCAGCGTCGCCAGCGTGCGCTGAAGTGCTTCGCCGCATTGTTCGGCGACGAAGCGCTCACCCCGCTCGACTACCTCGATCATTGTTGGGGCGCAGAGCGATTCGCTCCCGGTGGCCCCACCGCGGCGGTGCCGCCCGGCTCCTGGACCCGCTTCGGACAGTTGCTGCGCCGCCCGGTCGGGCCCATTCACTGGGCCGGCACCGAGACCGCCGACGAGTGGACCGGCTTCCTCGACGGCGCGGTGCGCTCCGGGCAACGGGCCGCCACCGAGGTGGCGGTGCAGCTG